>JAIVHM010000245.1 GCA_020201095.1 Halomonas sp.
TAGACGCTCATTATGGGGGCTTGGCAACGTAAGGCAAATGAGAAAAAGGAGGGCTTACAAATCGCCGAAGTAATGCTGCAGAAGGGTTAACGCCACAAGTGGTGCCGTTTCGGTGCGCAATACGCGTGGCCCAAGCGTGAGGGGCGTAAACCCAGCCGACAAAGCCTCCGTCACATCCGCTTCGCCGAGCCCTCCCTCAGGACCGATCAGCAGCGCTGCTGCCTCCGGGCGCTCATCCCTATCGAAAGCATGGCCCGTCGCAAGGTGCAGCATTAAACGCAGTGGTTCCTGACGTGCCTCAAGCCATGCCTGGAGGGTGATAGGCGGATTGACCGGCGGCACGAACGCGCGGCCGCTCTGCTCGCAGGCGCTGGCAGCCACCGCCTGCCAATGCGCCAGCTTTTTTGCTTCCCGGTCGCCTTTAAGGCGCACATCACCCCGCTCGGTATACAGCGGCGTGATGGCAGACACGCCCAGCTCGACGGCCTTTTGAATGGCATAATCCATCCGGTCGCCTTTGGAAATCGCCTGGCCCAAATGCACGGCCAGCGGCGATTCGCCATTACCCGGCCAAACCGCCTCAATGCTCACTGTTGCTTGCTTGCGGCCTACATCAATTAGGCGTACACCCGCCTCGTGGCCATTACCATCGAACAGCACCAGGGGCGCGCCTTCACCCATTCGTAGCACCCGCGTTACGTGCCGCGCGGGGCCTTCCGGCAGCACCACCTTATCGCCTGGACGAAACATCACGCCAGGGACATAAAGGCGCGGCATTTTTCCATGCCGGGCATACCAGTCGGCAGCCAACATCGCTTAGTGCGTGTTCTCTTCAGCCTGGTCGGCTTGTTGTTTCTCGCGTTGCTTGCGCTGTGCGTACATCGCTTCAAAGTTCACCGGCGCCAGCATCAGCGGCGGGAAGCCACCACGGTTGACCAGGTTATCCACGCATTCACGGGCGTAGGGGAACAGCAGGTTCGGGCAGAAAGCACCCAGAGTTTGATCCAACTGGGCACCTTCGATACCGGCGATGCGGAACAAGCCTGCCTGCTCCACTTCTGCCAAAAAGGACGTCGTACCGGTTTCTTTATCGTTAACCTGGGCCGTCACTTTAACGACCACTTCGTACTGGTCATCAGCAATTTTTGTGCTGCTGGTATTGAGGTCGAGGTTGACCTTGGGCTTGAACGCGTCCTTGAACACCGACGGCGAATTAGGCGCTTCAAACGAAATGTCTTTGACGTAGATACGTTGCAGCGAAAATTTCAGCTGCGGTTTGTCATCGGCTTGCGCGCCAGCCTGGGGGGTGTTGTTATCTTCCGCCATGGGAGAACTCCTCGTTGTTGATTCAATCGTTGATGCAATAAATGAATTGCGTATCTAGTCTTATTTTTTAACCACTGGAAGGCCATCGGCCTGCCACTGCGCCATACCGCCTTTTAATTTAAAGGCGCGCTCAAAGCCTTCTTTGGCAAGCTTCGCCTGGGCAGCACCTGAACTTTGTCCGTGTTTACACACCACAATGACCGGCTTGTCTTTCACTTTATTAAGCTCATTCATGCGGCTATCAAGGCTGCTCTGGGGAATGTTGCGCGCACCGGCTATGTGCCCCGTCTTGAAGTCTTTACTTTCACGGATATCCAGCACAACGGCGTCTTCACGGTTAATGAGCTGGGTGGCTTCGGAGGCCGTTAGCGCATTGGTTGAGGCACTGCGTGTTTCATACACAATCCACGCAACCAGCGCCAGCACAAACGCCCCCACCAATAGGGGATGATTCATTACGAATTCGAACAGCTGATCGATCATTGCGACACAATCTCTTGGTCAATACGGAAAAAAGCGGCGTTGTGCCATTAAAACGCGACAAGTATACACGTCTGACGGCGGCGCGCGCAGGCCCGAGCCATGACGCTTGGCCACTGGCTGCGTTATGATGCCCCAAGCATGCGTTAGCCGCGACCCCGATCTGCCCTACATCGCTCGGTTTGCCACTTACAAGGAGAATTTTATGGACACTGCAAACACTCCCCGCCCCGTCGCGTTGATTATTTTAGATGGCTACGGCCACAACCCCGACAGTGCGCACAATGCGGTGGCCGCTGCCAATACACCGATAATGGATAAACTCTGGGCTGACCGTCCACATGCTTTTGTTCACACCGATGGGCGCCACGTTGGGCTACCTGACGGGCAGATGGGCAACTCCGAAGTGGGCCACATGAACCTGGGCGCCGGGCGCATTGTTTACCAGGACTTTACCCGCATCACCAAAGCGATTGAAGACGGCGACCTGGACACCATCGACGAGCTTACCCAGCCCATCGACGAGGCAGTGACCAACGGACGACCCGTTCACCTGCTGGGTCTGCTCTCGCCCGGTGGCGTTCACAGTCACGAGGACCACTTCATCGCCATGGCGGAACTAGCGGCCCGTCGTGGTGCCCAGCGTATCTATGTGCACGCCTTCCTGGACGGTCGCGACATGCCGCCCCAGAGCGCCCTGCGCTCCATAGAGCGTGCCAATGCTCGCCTGGCTGAGCTGGTAGGGGCCGATAACGGCTTTGTTGCCTCGATTATCGGTCGCTTTTACGCCATGGATCGCGACAACCGCTGGGAGCGCGTTGAACAGGCCTACCGCCTGCTCACAGACGGCCACGCCGATTACTATGCCACCAGTGCCGAATCCGCCCTGCGCGATGCCTACGAGCGCGGTGAAACCGACGAGTTTGTGGCTGCCACCAGCATACCCGTTGGCGACGGCTCTAAAGACAAGGCCATCACGCTACAAGATGGCGACGCGGCGATTTTCCTCAACTTCCGCTCGGACCGCGCTCGCGAACTGACCCGCGCCTTCGTCGAGCCTGACTTCGATGGTTTCGACCGTCGCGCCTGCCCCAAACTCGCGGGAGATGGACTGGTCATGATGACCCAATACGCCGCCGATATTCCTGCGCCGGCCGCCTTCCCGCCCTCGGACCTCAACGACACTCTGGGTGAAGTGGTGGCCAGGCGCGGTTTAAAACAGCTGCGCATTGCTGAAACCGAGAAATACCCCCACGTCACCTTCTTCTTTTCGGGCGGCAATGAAGCCGAATATGAAGGCGAAGAGCGCATTCTCGTCCCTTCGCCACGCGACGTAAAAACCTACGACGAAAAGCCAGAAATGAGCGCTGTCGAGATTACCGACAAGCTGGTTGAGGCCATTGATAGTGGCCGCTTTGACCTGATGGTATGCAACTACGCCAACGGCGACATGGTGGGCCACACCGGCGACTTTGACGCCGCGGTAAAAGCCATCGAAACCGTCGATAGCTGTGCAGGTCGCGTGGTCGAGGCCATTGAGCGCGCAGGCGGGGCCTGCCTAATCACTGCCGATCACGGCAACGCCGAGCAGATGGTCCACCCCGAGACCGGCGCGCCGCAAACCGCCCACACGACGTTTATGGTGCCACTGATTTACGTGGGAGAGCGTGCCGGAACGCTGGAGGATGGCCGGCTGTGTGATCTAGCCCCGACGCTATTGCGTATGATGGATCAAGAGGCGCCTCAAGCGATGACCGGCCACCCATTGATCACTTTCGGTTAATCCGCTTCATGCGACGACTTGTCGGCATAGCGGCTGGGGTAGCGCTGTTTTACGCCACACATGGTGCCGCTCAGCCCAGCGAAAACGAGGCGCGCCAGCAATTGGATAACCTTGGCCAGGCGATCGAGGCGCTTTCCGAGCGCTTGAGTGACACCGATGATGCCCGCGAAGGGGCCAAACGCGAGCTGCGCGAGGTCGAAACCGCGCTCGCCGAGAC
>JAIVHM010000011.1 GCA_020201095.1 Halomonas sp.
AAGATAGCGGCAGGGAGGTTCGCATCGCAGGTTGCCTGCCGCCCTTGGTGGCCAGTTATCACGCCGATAGCGTGCCGGACGACATCGTTTGCCAGCGTGATTATCGGCGTCTTGTGAATCAGCAAACAGAAGGTGTAGATCTATTCCTCTGTGAAACCATGTCACTGATCCGTGAAGCGCGAGCGGCAACGATAACGGCGGTGGAAGCCGAGCGCCCGGTATGGGTGGCGTTCACTGTGGATGATCGCGATGGATCCCGTTTGCGCTCTGGCGAACGGTTGTCTGAAGCGGCTAATGAGGTCGCGTCTATCGGCGCGGAAAAGATAGTCGTCAATTGTTCAGTGCCTGAAGCAGTTACAACCGCCATGTATGAACTTGCAAAGATTGACGTGCCTTTTGGTGGGTATGCCAATGGCTTTACATCCATTGCACCGCTACAACCCGGCGGAACCGTCGACGCGCTAACATCGCGCACTGACCTTGATCCCGCCGGCTATGCCGATCATGCGCTGGAATGGGTCGAGCTGGGAGCCAGGGTGATCGGTGGTTGCTGTGAAGTGGGGCCTTTGCATATTGCTGAGTTAGCCAAACGATTGACTGACAGCGGTTATCGTCTGGTGACTGATTGATAATAAAGCCCATCGAAGACGTCCATGAAATTGCTTTAGGTCAAAAACTGCATAAAAATTGTAAAAGATCGTTTGTTATTTTTGATTAGCATGACTAAGGTGTACAAAGGTTCTCCAGAAAGCAGGTTCTGGATAACCTTTTGTAAAATGCGTTGGTAGTTCATTGCTCATGCGGCTAGGTATCAGTGCCAGTCTTCAGAGTAATGCCTGCTTACAAAAATTAATGCCGCCGGAGATACTCATGGAACTTGAAGCTTTATCCGTAGGGCAATATTCTTTCGTCCAGAATGGCTATTCATTCGGCTTTGCCGTGATGGCCGCAGCAACGCTGTTTTTTTGGTTAATGAAGTCTGAAATTGCCCCAGCCTACCGTCTAGCCATCACCATCACGGGGTTGGTGACGGCGGTTGCTGCCTACCACTACTTGCAAATCATGCTGTCTTGGGGAGCCGCCGTTGATATAACAGGGGGCGAAGTCGTCTCTACAGGTAAGCCTTTCAACCAAGCTTATCGGTATGTGGACTGGTTGCTGACGGTGCCGCTCTTGCTGATCGAGCTAATACTGGTCATGCGCTTGTCCAGAAAGGAAACCATCAAGAAATCGACGATTTTGGGTGGTGCTGCTGCCTTGATGATCGTGCTCGGTTATCCGGGTGAAGTATCCAGCGTGGGCGGCTTGCGCTTCGTATTCTGGGTGCTCTCGATGATTCCGTTTGTTTACATCGTTTACCAGCTTGTGGTGGGTCTCAAAGAATCCATTTCACAGCAGCCGGAAAGTGTGAAGAACTTGATTAACATTTCGGTCTACTTGGTCATTGGTTCTTGGTTGTTCTACCCAATCGTCTACCTCTTTCCGTTGGTCGGTTTGGAAGGCGGAGCGGCCATTACAGCCGTTGAAATTGGCTACACAGTAGCGGATATCGTCGCTAAGGCTGTCTTTGGTGTCTTCATCTTCGTGATTGCCATGCGTAAATCACAGGAAGAGACGCTGGGGTCGCCAGCCACTCACCATGCCGAAAATGTTGAAGCAGACGACGAAAAAGAAACGTCAACGCTCTCTTAAGCGCCGACTTTCATAAAAGGAGTTGCTTTCGGCCAAGGATGGCCCCGTTCAAAAGGACGTTGGCATGGTCACTGCAACACTCAATCAAACCGCCAATTTCAAAGCTGATGGTGGCATCGAGACAATGAAAACACCATCCGATGCGAGTGACGTCGATCGCGAACTCGAATTGGTCAATGCATTAATGCGCAAAAGCCTTAATGCAGCGGACCATTGGCCAGCACAAGACGCTAGCCTCTATCATCTTGAGACGGGCGGCAGTCAATTGCGCGCTCGTTTAGCATTACTCAGTGGTATGGCGTTTAAGTCATCAAGTGCCCATCGAATTGCCTCTGCTGCCGCATCAGAGCTTATGCATAATGCATCGCTTGTGCATGACGATCTGTGCGACCGTGACAGTGAACGCCGTGGGCAGCCGTCAGTCTGGAAACGTGACAACTCTGGAGTTGCGCTCTGCACCGGCGATCTTTTACTCACCGCGGCCTTCCGCGCCGCCCTGAATAGTGACCAACCCGAGTACAGTTTGGCGCTGGTTCAACTCCTCACCGAGCGGTCAGGCCAGGTGATTGCCGGGCAAAGTATTGAACTGGCCTCGCGGGGTTTTAACGATCCTGATTCTCAGCACGCTAGCCATTCTCAGCACACTAATCATTCTCAACGCCTCGCTCCTTCTGTTGCCGAGTACCTGCAAGCCACATTGGCCAAGACGGCGCCCTTGATTGCACTACCCCTGGAAGCCGCGGCCATTGGCGGGAATATAAATGAGCAGCAAAGCGCTCAGCTGCACCGGTTTGCAAAAGCCGTGGGGCTGGCTTATCAAATAATAGATGATTTGGATGACCTGGATGTTGGCTGCGCACAACGTCTGCAGCCAGACCAGTACCATTGTTATCACGCTTGGCCGCGCCATTGGCCGGTTCGGTCACAGCGGTTGGAGAACCCTGCTTCACAGGCCATGCGCCGCGCCACTCGACATGCCTCAGCGGCGCTGGCCCGTGGGGATGCCCTTATCCAGCTCTTTCCCAATGCGCTGGCCGTGGCATTAAAAGATGTTTTGGCGAAGCTGCGCCATCGTCTTGAGGAACATCAACTGACAATAGCGACCTATTTTGAGCAACCTTCTGGGCCAAAACAGGGCACCAGTGCGACGCAGGCGTTGGCTTTATGAGCGCTTTGCCGGATAACGGATTTGGCGGCATTGCCGTTGCTCTTCGCCTGCTGTCCGAAGGATGGGACGTCGAATTACTTGAACGCCATACGGATATCGGTGGCCGTGCCCGCGTTTTCCATTTAGACGGGGTTGCTTTTGATGCTGGGCCGACAGTGATCACAGCGCCTTTTATTTTTGAAGCACTGTTTGAGCGTTTTGGCGAATGCATGAAAGAGCATGTCACTTTGCTGCCTGTCGAACCTTTCTACCGAATGGATTTTGCCGACGGTAGCTATTTTGACTACAAAAGCGGTATCGATGACACCGTCGCAGAAATCGAGCGATTATCGCCAGGCGAAGGCGACGCTTATGCAGATTTTCTGAAAGCGACAGAGGTAATGTATCAGCGCGGTTTTGTCGAGCTGGCGGAGCAGCCTTTCACCCGTGTGACAGACATGCTTAAAGTCCTACCCGACTTGGCGCGGCTGCGGGCCGATGTCAGCCTGTACGGTTTTGTGTCGCGTTTTTTCACCGATGAGCGTTTGCGTAAAGCGTTTTCCGTGCCTTCGTTGTTGGTGGGCGGACACCCGTACCGCACATCGTCACTTTACGGGTTGATTCACGCCCTTGAGCGCCGCGGAGGCGTCTGGTACCCAAAAGGTGGCACCGGTGCACTGGTTGGTGCGCTTGCCGCCTTGTTTCAACGCCACGGCGGGCTTATCAGAACCTGCCAGGAGGTTAGTGCGATCAGTGCGGAGGATAACTGTGTGACCGGCGTGAAGGTGGTGTCGGGCGAGCACTACCAGGCTGATATTGTGGTCAGCAATGTCGACCCGCTACACGTTTATGAGCATTGGTTGCCAATGGGGCGTTGGGGCCGCTTAGTAAATGGCTGGCGACGGCGTATGAAACAGTCGATGGGGCTTATGGTGGTCTACTTCACAACCCAACGGCGTTATCCAGAGCTTGAGCACCACACGATTATCTTCGGCGATACGTTCAGAGAGATTCTTGACGCCATTTTCGATAAGCATGAGCTACTCGATGATCTCAGCCTTTATCTCCATCGTCCAAGCGCCACTGACCCAGAGATGGCGCCTGCCAACGGTGACGCCTTCTATGTATTGGCACCGGTGCCGAACCTTAACGGAAAGCAAGATTGGGAGACGCTCGAGCCGATTCTCAAACAACAAATCTTGCTGACCTTGCAGCAGCGGTTGATGCCTGATCTGTTTGAGCAGTTGGGTGCTACCCATGCAATAACGCCGCGCTATTTCCAGAATGCACTTTCGAGTCCCTTTGGCAGCGGGTTTTCGATTGCCCCTACGCTTACACAGTCCGCGGGGCTGCGTTTTCATAACCGTTCCCCGCATTTTGACAACTTGTATTTTGTAGGTGCCGGCACTCATCCTGGTGCCGGTGTGCCGGGTGTAGTGTCTTCTGCTGGCGTAGTTGAAAGGTTGGTGAAGGAAGATAGCCACAAGCGTCAAAAGCGGCTGATGGTCATGCAAGGTGAAAACGCCACATGACCACTCCTGGCACTACGTCCCAAACCACTTTGCGTCAGCATGGTCGAAGCTTTCATTGGGCGGGTCGCTTTTTGCCTGCTTATCAGCTGCAATCTGGAGCGCAGCTTTATCATGTCTGCCGGCAGGTGGACGATATCGCCGATAATGCGACCACCAACGCTGAGCGGCTTCGCGCCAAGCAGATGCTTTGCCTTTTGCAGCAGGGGCTAGTTGCGCGTTCCCCAGCTGAACCAACGCCCTTGCTAATGTTTCTAAAGGATCAATCAACCGATATCCCCATTGATGACACGCAAACGTCACCTCTATCGGTAGCAGATCGAGACTCTGTGACGGCGCTTGAAACTGATATCTGCTCATTGTTCAGCCCTGATTCCCGGGCTTATCACGCCATGCAAGACTTGATTGCTACCATGACCGTTGACCTTTCCAGACTGCATCTGACCAACGAGTCAGCATTGTTGCACTATGCTTATGGGGCGGCGGGAACGGTCGGCGTGATGATGTGTCATTTGCTCGACGCTAAACAGCCTGATCGCGCATTGGCTTTTGCCATTGACTTAGGTATTGCCATGCAAATGACCAATATTGCGCGGGACGTTCTTGAAGACGCGCATGAAGGCCGACTGTATCTGCCTGCTGCCTGGATGTCTGATGATGTCACGGCAGACCAGATTGCCGCTGGCGATGATCAGGCACGCCAGCAGGCTTGGCAAGCGATCCAACAATTGCTGATACTAGCTGAACATTACTATTCCAGCGGCTGGAAAGGGCTGGCTTACCTGCCGACTCGGGCGCGGCTTGCGATAGGCATTGCGTTACGTGTCTACCGTGATATCGGTCGGCGTATTCAGCGTCTCGATGCGGCAAATTATTGGGGACACCGCGTAGTGGTGCCGGGCTGGGCGAAGACTTACCAGAGCATATTGGCATTGCCCGCCCTGGCGCCTGCCAAGTCTCCCGTTCATGACGCGTCACTTCACCGGTCTCTGGGCCGTACCCTGGCATTTTACGGTACCGCTTGTAGTAATGGAGCCATTTGAGCATGCCAGCCGATACCGACGTCGCCATTCTAGGGGCTGGTCTGGCAGGACTGAGCATCGCAAGTTGGCTGGTGGACACTATTCCACCACACAAGCCGGCGCCACGCGTTCATCTGCTTGAGGCCCGCCAGGAAGACACCAATGACCGTACTTGGTGCTTCTGGGATCAGCAACCGCATCCTTTTCGTGAGGCGATAAGTCATCGTTGGCCCCGCTGGCAGGTCCAATTTGGAAACCAGTGCGTCGAACGCGAAGATCGAGACCATTGCTACTCACTGTTATCTGCCAATGCCATGCGGCGCTCAGCCTATACGGCGATGGCAACGCGTCCAGAGTTTCATGTCACTCGCGGCATTGACGTCGAAACGATTTCACCTCTGGAAGATGGCCTGCATATCGCCACTTCCAAGGGCGAGTTGACGTCAAAACTGGTCATCGATACCCGCCCACCGACGTTTGCAATGCTGTCTTCCCATCAGGGGGTCTGGCAGGTCTTTCGTGGCGTTGAAGTGCACTGCCCCAATCACGGGTTTTCGCTCTCAACAGCGCGTTTAATGGACTTTCAAAGCGGGTTTGATGGGGTCAATTTCGTTTACCTGTTACCGCTGGATGACCATCGACTGTTAGCTGAATGGACTTGCTTCCACGTTGATAAAACGCATCCCGACTGCCAACGATTGTTGGCGCAGCAGATCCCTTCTCAACTGACTGAATGGCTGAATCAGCGGTTAGGAAACCAGTGGTCGCTGCTGCGGCAGGAAATGGGCTGTCTACCCATGATGCCGGTCGTGCCGCCGTCACTTAACTCACGTTACCTGGCTGCTGGCATACGCGGCGGGTGGATGCGTCCTGCCACGGGGTACATGTTTGCAAGCTGCCAACGAGGTGCAGGCAATGTGGCGAGGCAAGTTTATCAAGCTAGCGAGACCGGTTGCTGGCAGCTAACGCCGCCGAGGCTGCGTTCCGCGACACTTGAGTGGATGGATAAGGTGTTTTTACAGGCACTGCGTCAATCTCCGGAGCAGGTGCCTGGTTGGTTCATGCAATTATTCAGGCGTACTAGTGCGATCGAACAGCGCCTTTTTTTGGGCGATGAACCGCGTCTGGGTGATTTGCTGGCCATTATGCGTGGATTACCCGCAGGGCCGTTTTTGAGCGCGGCTATTAGGTTGGCGAGAAACGCGTAGACGTGTTGTTTCTGCTAGAAACAGCCTCCAAAAGGTCAGACAGCTTTTACAGAGGAGAGAGCCAACATGCTCGCAATCAATCATGCCACGGCGGGGCACCACCGCGTTTGGGTGATGATGGCTGGGCTTTTTATCGGTGTGATTGCCGTCTGGCTACCCAAGCTTGAGCTAGATCTGCAGTTCTGGATGATTTTAATTCCTATCGCGCTGTTTGGTCTTTCCCACGGCGGCGCCGACCCAGTGATTATTAACGCTCTTAAGACAGTGCGTGGGCGTAGTAGCTTTCAATGGTTGGCAGGTTATATAGCGCTAATGGCGTTCACTGTCGTGTTTATTATTTGGCAACCGACGCTTGCCCTGGTGGGTTTTTTGGGGCTTTCAATATGGCACTTTGCGATAACGGATTGCATGTTTCTACCCGAGGGTGGGCATGCCGGGCTAGGGTGGTTGAGTGGCAGCTTGCCTATCATTGGCCCGATGGCAGGGCATCCGGAACAAGTCGCCGTTCTGTTTGCTTGGCTATTGCAACAGGATCCGGAGGTGGTAGCCGCTATCGTATTGCCGGCAGGGCGTGTGCTGATACTTGTATGGACATTGCTGCTCGTTGTCGCCACGTTCCTAACGCAACCCAGAAGCCGTAATACCTCATTCCTTGAGCTTTGTGCCCTGGCCGCGCCCATGCTGCTCTTACCCCCATTGCTTGCCTTCGCTTTTTACTTTTGTATTGTTCACAGCCTGCGTCATTTTTTGCTTTTGCTAGGCGCCGAACGTCAGGCGTTCAACACGATTAACGTCAAAATACTGGCGCGACGAGCAGCTCCCCCCACTGTTGGCGCTATTGCGCTTGGAGTGGGTGCCTGGTGGGCTATGAGTGTGTCAGGTGCCCACTTGGAAGGCGTTTGGCTCGAAGACGCCATTAGGGTGATTTTCTGGGGGTTGGCTGTTTTGACAGTGCCGCACGCATTGTTAGTAGCGTTATGGATAGCTCCAAAACATGATGTTACCCACTAATACTGTGGACGCTCATTCGCAAAGAAACAGGTCTCAGTCTCTTCAAATCGTTTGAGTATCATCGAATGAAAGTGTCACTTAGAAGACGCTAACTCTTCTTCGTCTCCGACCGTTTCAAGAGGGTTGCCATCCTCGTCAAGAAATTGGTTATCATACGCCGCTTGGAGGCCAGTCTCTTCAGGTTCAACTTCCTGAGGCTGTTCTTCATCGTGGGTCAAGTAGTCGATATGGCCTGGGTAGATAGGCGAGAGTACTGCGACCAGAATACCAATCACGCAGAATATGGAAAAAGCGTCTGCATAGCCGAATTCGCCGACCAGCATACCGACCACCGGAGAGCCCACCGCCTGGCCCAATGCGCACGCCATGAAAGGGAGTACCGGGCCCATGGACGGGCGGCCCGGCAAGAGGCGGATGCCGGTCATCAGGTACAGCCCTGTCAAGCTCATGTAGGCAAGGCCGAATACCAATGCGGAAAACATCGTCAGAGCCAGCTGATCAGGACTTGCCGCGAGCAACACAAGGCTTGCTGACAGCATCATCAGCATTAGCGCCTGGGTAATGGGCGGGTTATTGCGATCGGCGAGGTCGCTGATGACAGCGCCTCCCAAACCGGCAATGCCAGCGGCGAACCATAGCCACCCAGTGAAGGCCGAGGGCATTTCACCCAGCCTAACCACCAGGTCTGGCGCGAAAATCCAGTAGGGTGCAGATACAAAACCCATCGCGAAGGCAAACAATGAAAGCCTAGAAAGTCGCGACCATTGCTGCCGAGTCACCTCGGGTGGAGGCGCTGCATTGGCAGGATTAACCCGCGAAACTGAGGGAATAAAATACCATGCGGCGACGACTCCGATACTTGCCAGTACGGCGAATGATGTATAAGTGAAACGCCAAGCATCAGCCAGGAACACGACAGTAGGTACGGCCACGATGATGCCGATACTGGTACCGGCGTTCATAATGGAGCTAACGCGCCCGTGCATTGAACGACTAACCAGTACCTGCATGGCGGAGGTCAGCGCTGGCATCATCAACCCCGTGCAAATACCGCAGGTAAACACACCAATACCCAGTGATAGAGCGTCAGAGGAGCGGCTGATAAGTGCCAAACCACCAATACCAAAACACCCCGAGAGCACTGCCAGATTACGAGCCCCCAGGCGTTTGGCGGCAAGCGGGGCAACCATAGTGGCAAGCACAAAACTAACAAACGGCAATGCGCCGATGATGCCGACAATATACGCTGACAGATCCAATTCATCGCTGATGGAGGGGACGAACAAGCCAAACGCGAAGCGCGCGAGCCCGTAACTGATGGCCACCAGGGCGGCTCCAAAGAAAGCAAAGCCCATGTTGGATAAGGTCTTCATACGGCCACCCCACTATCGCGTTTGGCTTGAATGTCATGCGGGTCATTTAATTCTCTCAATGACATCTGTCATGAGCAATCCAAAACGATCGATTTCTTCCGGATAGGGCTAGGTCGCCAATCCAGTCTAATAGCGAGCGCACCCCTTTAGATTGCCTAAATAACAAACGCCGCTAGTTTTACTGGCGGCGTTTCAGCATGTATCGAAATGGGTTAGCTTGAAGGCTGGTGATCGGCTAGGGCTGCGGCCACGGCTTCCTCCCATTGCCCTGGACTAATTCCCCAATGCTTCATTTCTGCCTGGTCAGGGCTGCCTCTGGCGGCTTCCTCAAGCTCAGCTTTAGAGTGTCTTTCAAAACAATGCTTGGCAAACGCCTTGGTTTTACCGTCACTCAACTGATTGATCATTTCCATGGTAATGTCCTCTCCTTGTTAAACGTTAAACAATTCCAGTGTAGTTGTTCAGGACTATTCTGTCCGTATAATCAAGTCAACACATAACATGGTGTGTAGGACTGACCGTCGAGTTTCATGCGGCCCTGCGCCACAAACGAGTTCAGCAACGCATCTAGTCGCCGCATTAGCTCAGGTTCGGCATTGAGCACATAGGGGCCGTGGGCCTCAATGGCGCGAATGCCTTGTTCTTTAACGTTGCCCGCGACAATGCCCGAAAACGCCCGGCGCAGGTTGGCGGCCAATTCATGAGTCGGCTGCTGGCGGTGAAGTGCCAAACCACGCATGGCTTCGTGAGTGGGATCAAAGGGTGCCTGGAAGTCACGCGCCACTGTAAGCCGCCAGTTATAGTAGAACGCGTCCTGATGATTGCGTCTGAACTCGGTGATCTCATCGACACTCTGGCGCATAAGCCGAGCAACTGCGACGGGGTCGCCGGTAATGATGGTATAAAAACGCCGGATGTCTTCGCCCAGGGTATAGACCAGAAATTCATCGATTTTCTCGAAGTAGGCAGCCGAGTCGGCCGGGCCGGTCAATATGAGCGGAAACGGCATATCCTGATTAGAGGGATGCAACAGAATTCCCAGTAAATAGAGGATTTCTTCCGCGGTGCCCACGCCGCCGGGAAAGACGATGATGCCGTGACCCAAGCGGACGAACGCTTCAAGACGTTTTTCGATATCAGGCATGACAACGAGTTCATTGACGATCGGGTTGGGCGCTTCCGCAGCAATAATACCCGGCTCTGAAATGCCCAGATATCGGCCGTCATGACGGCGCTGCTTGGCGTGGGCGACGTTGGCGCCTTTCATCGGGCCTTTCATGGCGCCGGGGCCGCAGCCTGTGCAAATATCTAAATCACGCAGGCCCAGGTGGTAGCCAACATCCTTGGTGTACTCGTACTCTTCCCGGGAAATAGAGTGACCGCCCCAGCACACCACCAGGCTAGGGTCGCGGCCGGGTTTGAGCGTGCCTGCCTTGCGCAGAATATGAAACACCGCGTTGGTGGTGCCTTCAGCGGTCGTTAGGTCAAAACGGTCGTGACGCTGGATTTCATTGTAGATGTACACAATGTCGCGGATGACTGATGACAGGTGTTCCCGAATCCCACGAATCATACGCCCATCAACAAAGGCTTCGGCGGGCGCATTGGTCAGTTTCAAGCGAATGCCACGATCCTGCTGCAGCACTTCGATATCGAAGTCTTTGTAGGCTTCTAGAATCGCCAGGCTATCGTCGGTTGGGCTGCCACAGTTAAGCACGGCCAGGGCACAGCGTCTGAGTAAATCATGTAGGCCACTCTTAGACGTGCGATGCAGTCGGTTGACTTCGTGTTGCGAGAGAACTTCGAGGCTGCCTTCCGGCGAGATAATGCTGGAAATGGTGTCGCGCGATTGAGCGTTTGGGGTCATTAGTGGTGCAGTTCCTGACAGTGAGAGGTCCTTCGGCATACTATCACGCTCCCCGAGTGGGTACACCGTCAGCGCTCGTTAAGCAATGTGATATGATAGGCGTATTGCTAACCCGATGATGCTCAACATGTTTAATGCGCAATATTTTCGAACTTACATCACTTTAGTGGAAACTGGCAGCTTTACACGTACCGCACAGCGACTGGATATGACGCAGCCGGGAGTGAGCCAGCATATTCGTAAGTTGGAGCGGTATTTAAACAAAACCTTGCTGGAGCGACGCGGCCGAGGTTTTACCTTAACCGAGTCAGGCCGTCGCGCTTACGATTACGCCTTGAAACTGTTTGCTGAGCATGAACAGTTTCGCCACGCGCTAGACGACGATTTACTGAACAGCGGCGAATGCCGTATTGCGTCTCCCGGTAGCGTAGGCCTGATGTTCTATCCCTACATCCTGGGGCAGCAACAACGCCATCCCAATTTAACGGTCAGCTATAGCTTTGCGTTCAATCATGAGATCGTCAATGACGTACTGGAAGGGCGGTACGACATCGGAATTGTCACTGAAGCGGTCAATCATCCAGATATGGAATGCCACGTATGGCATCAGGAACCGCTATGTCTGGTCGTGCCGGCGGACTTTGTCGAGGGGACACTTTCCGACCTTATGGGCATTGGTTTTCTCAACTACTACGATGGCATCAACCACGCCAATGCCCTGTTGCGGGCCAATTACCCCGATGACTTCCGTTCGATGACGCATTTTCGCCACCAGGGCTTCACCAATGAAGTCAGCATGGTGCTTGATGCCGTGGCTCGGGGGTTGGGGTTCACGGTGGTTTCCCGTCTAGTGCTCGAGACATCGCCGTGGCAGCGCCAGGTAAAGGCGCTTAGCCTACCCAATACGGTCAATGAAGTGCTGTACTTATTGCGTCGTCGAGATTCCGTGCTGCCTAAGCGCTACGAAAAGCTACTCCACGGCTTTCATCAGGAGAGGATGCAGCAAATAACGCCTTGAGGTTTTGCTGTGTAAGCGCCTCCCTCAAGGCAATTATTTCATCGATCTGACCCGTTACTCGTCGCGGTACTCATCAATGGCAGGGCAAGAGCAAATCAGCTGACGGTCGCCAAAAACGTTATCCACGCGATTCACCGCCGGCCAATATTTCGACGCCTTGACGGCGGCGGTAGGAAAGGCTCCCAGTTCGCGGTCGTAGGGACGATGCCATTCGGTGTCAATGATATCCGACTGGGTATGGGGCGCATTGACCAGCGGGTTGTTGTCCAGCGGCCACTCACCCCGTTCGACACGCCTGATCTCCTCACGAATGGCAATCATCGCATCGCAGAAACGGTCAATTTCATACAATGATTCCGACTCAGTCGGCTCGATCATCAGCGTGCCCGGCACGGGGAACGACATGGTGGGCGCGTGAAAGCCGTAATCCATCAGGCGCTTGGCGATATCTTCTTCGCTGATGCCCGAGGCCGCCTTGAGCGGGCGAATGTCGATGATACATTCGTGGGCCACCGTGCCGTTTTGGCCGCGATAGAGAATCGGGTAGGCGTCTTCTAGTCGCTTGGCGATATAGTTGGCATTGAGAATGGCAAGCTCAGTTGCTTCGCGCAGGCCTCGCGCGCCCATCATTTTAATGTACGCCCAGGAAATCGGCAGGATGGAGGCACTGCCAAAGGCGGCTGCCGCTACAGCGCCGCACTCTGGATTGACCCCGTTGATAGGCGTGACCACGTGGTTAGAAACGTAAGGGGCCAAGTGAGCTTTGACACCGATGGGCCCCATGCCAGGACCGCCGCCGCCGTGGGGAATGCAGAACGTTTTGTGCAGATTCAGGTGTGAAACGTCGCCGCCAAAATCCCCGGGCCGAGTAATTCCCACTTGGGCGTTCATGTTGGCGCCGTCGATGTAAACCTGGCCACCGTTATCGTGAACAATCTTGCAGGCATCCCGCACGCTGGTTTCAAAAACGCCGTGGGTCGACGGATAAGTCAGCATGATGGCAGAGAGCTGATCCCGGTGCTGTTCTGCCTTGGTACGCAGGTCGTCCATGTCAATATTGCCGTTAGCATCGCACTCGACCACCACCACTTTCATTTGCACCATGGCTGCAGATGCCGGGTTAGTGCCATGGGCCGAGCTCGGGATCAAACAGACATTTCGATGGCCTTCGCCCTGGGCATTCTGGTAGCGCCTGATGGCTACCAGACCGGCGTATTCACCCTGGGCGCCTGAGTTAGGTTGCATCGAAATGTGCTCATAACCGGTTACCTCAACCAGAAAAGCGGCCAGTTCGTCGATCATCTGATGGTAGCCAGCCGCCTGCTCGCGAGGTGCGAAGGGGTGGATATGGGCAAACGCCGGCCAGGAAACGGGGATCATCTCGCTGGTGGCGTTGAGTTTCATGGTGCACGAGCCGAGCGGAATCATCGCATGGGCAAGCGATAAATCTTTGTTTTCCAGCCGCTTCAGGTAGCGGAGCATCTCGGTTTCGCTGCGGTAGCGTTTGAAGGTTGGGTGAGTCAGAAAATCGCTTTCGCGCTGGTAAGCGCTGGGAATGCCTGAAATGCCATCGGTAACGACCTGTTCGTCAAGCGCGGCGACGGAGAGTCCATGCTCGTCGCCAAGCAGTACGTCAAACAACATGGCCACATCGTGGGCCGTGGTGGTTTCATCCAGGCTGATACCCACATCACCGTTGGCAAAGTAATGCAGGTTGATGTCGTGGGTCATCGCGCGACCATGGATTTTGCCGGCATCCACCTGAGTCAAGCGCAGCGTATCGAACCAGGTATCATGCGCGAGGGAGATGCCTGCCTGTTGAAGGCCTTTGGCCAGTAGCGTCGTCAAACGATGCACGCGTCCGGCAATTTTGCGTAGCCCATCGGCACCATGATAGGTGGCATAAAAACCAGCGATGTTGGCTAGCAGGGCTTGAGCAGTACAAATGTTCGACGTGGCTTTCTCACGGCGAATATGTTGCTCGCGGGTTTGCATCGCCATGCGCAGCGCCGTCTGGCCACGGCTGTCCTTGGAGACGCCAATGATTCGCCCAGGAATCGAGCGCTTGAGTTTGTCTGATGTGGCAAAAAAGGCGGCGTGCGGCCCACCGAAGCCCATCGGCACTCCAAAGCGCTGAGAGTTACCCACCACAATATCGGCACCCAAGGCACCCGGCTCTTTAAGCAGAACCAGGCTGAGTAGATCCGTTGCCACACAGGTCATTACCGAGCGTTCAGCGGCGGTGCTGATCAACGGTGCCAGGTCACTGATCTCGCCGCTGGCTGTGGGGTACTGGAACAAGGCCCCAAAAACGTCATGCTCGGCAACTGAAGCTGCCGGGCCGACGATCAGTTCAAAACCAAAAAAATCGGCGCGAGTTTTGACCACGTCTAGGGTTTGGGCAAACACATCGTCAGCGACAAAAAAGGCATTGGACTTGCTTTTTTTGTTGGCCCGCTTGCACAGCGCCATGGCTTCAGCCGCGGCCGTCGCCTCGTCCAGCAGGGAGGCGTTGGCAAGTTCCATGCCAGTCAAATCCATGACCACTTGCTGGAAGTTCAGCAGACCCTCCAGGCGCCCTTGGGATATTTCCGGCTGGTAGGGCGTATATGCCGTATACCAGCCTGGGTTTTCCAGCACGTTGCGCTGAATGACCGCAGGCATGTGCGTACCGTAATAACCTTGGCCAATATAGCTTTTAGCGACGCGGTTTTGTCGTGCCAACTGGCTCAGGTACTCAAGGGCTTCGGCTTCGCTTCTGGCTTCGTCGAGCGCCAGCTCGCGGCCAAGGCGGATATCGCTTGGAACGGTTTGCTCGATCAGGTCTTCCATGCGCTGCATATCGAGCGCTTTTAACATGGTGGTGACGTCGTCGGCATCAGGGCCATTGTGACGTTTGATAAAAGCATCGTGGTCAGCCAGTTCGGCTAATCGGCGAGTTTCAAAAGGCATGGAGAGAATTCCGAACGTGATGAGAAAACCGGGCAGGGGTTGGGGGACGCCTGCCAATGGCAGGCGTCATTGATCAGTCGTCGCTTAACGTCGCTTGATAAGCGTCTGCGTCCATCAGCTCGTCAAGGTTTTCATCGCTTAAACGCACCTTCATGATCCAGCCGCCTTCATAAGGGGCATCATTGACCGTCTCTGGGGTGTCTTCCAGCGCTTCATTGACTTCGATGACTTCGCCATCGACGGGCGAATAAAGGTCAGAAGCGGCTTTAACTGATTCAATCACACCGAACTCATCACCTTTGGTTAGCGTAGTGCCAACATCGGGTAGTTCGACAAACACAACATCACCAAGCGCGGCTTGAGCATGGTCGGTAATGCCAATGGTGACCGTGCCGTCTTGATGATCAAGCACCCACTCG
>JAIVHM010000246.1 GCA_020201095.1 Halomonas sp.
AGCCACTAACAGTTGGCCGACAAAACTCACCGCCAGCGCCAAGTGTTCCAGCACATCACTGCGAGCCGCACGTAATAATCCAAAAGCGGCTCCCATCATGGCCAGCCCCAAGCCCATCGACGCGGCCGAACTGTCCACCACCGGCATAGCGGCCAGAGCGATAAAACCAAGCAAAAACAACGCCGTCAGCCAGCCGAAAAATGCCTGCAACAGGCGCACAAACCAAGGGACTTCCGGGGATGCTGCGGTATCGTGCTCGTTTAACGGGATGCCCGCCTGACCCAACCGGGTGATTAGAGGTGTCGTTTCGCGCGTCATTGGGTCGCCTCCATGTGTAGACGCTTCAACCACACCACGGCCCCAGCGCCCATCGCTAACACCACAAGCGCAAGCATCAACATACTGCCCGCCTGCCACTCATCCTTCCCAATCAAGAACCTGGCCAGCAGCAACGTCACGACACTAATCACCGACACACAGCCCCCCGCCACCAACAATAAATCAGGGCACAAGCGCCGATAAACGCCATGAAGCGCTGCCAACCACAGCGGGTAAACCACTAGCGTCGGTGCAAAAGACGCCGAATTGACGATCCATGTCATCATCAGGAACGTGATAGGCACACCACTCCCCAGCGCCAGTAATCGTACCCCCCAACGACTCGAACGCCAGCCCCGGCGCTTTAGGCCCCACTCCCACACGGCAAGCGCCGTCGTGTTGAGCGCGAATAGCCACCAGAAAACGGCGTCGCTCTGGATAAACCAGCCATCCAACGCCCCGCCCCACGTCTCAAAATAAAACCAGAGCGCCACGTTAAGCAGCCCGAGCCACAGCACCCAAAGCACATCAAAACGCGCCACCCAAACCCAGGGCAGCGTGAGCACCGCCCAAGCAAAGAACAGCTGCCAAGGGTCGGCACCGGTTTGGTACACCTGCCCGACCAATGCCAAGAGCACCCCAACCAGCAGTGACGCTGCCGTTATCGCAACCTTAAAGATTAACCGCCGAGTATTGCCCCAAACGGCAACCATCGCGGCCAACACCAGCGCCACCTGCACCAGTGCAAAACGCGGCCAGCGGCCCATCTCTGCCCAGTTATAGGCGATGAAAAACAGCACTGCGAAAACCAGCGCCAGCACGCCTAGCCATAACAGCAGCCGATCAATCAACACGGCCCAGGCACGGGAAGAAGGCGACAATTCGGCAACGTCCACCGCGCGCGCCACCTGCTCGGGCGGTATTGTTCCCCGTTCAATTAACGACACCAGTTCACGGCGTTTTGAAGCCATGGCTTTCCTTGTCAGTAGGTCAGAGCAAAACCGTCTTGGAGACTGTCTCAAGCAGGATGATTCAAGCGGCTCCCCATATACGTTCACTCAGAAAGAAAAAGATCACTCTTTACTTGTTTTTATAAGTTTTTACATACAAGTTGTGTAGAACCCTGCATCCAATTCCGGGTCGAATGCGTATGCTTTAAAACGATGTTGCTGTTATAGCGAATCCAACGTCCCTCTGTCGACGGCTTAACCCCACAGGAGGCATCCAATGCTTATAAAGATTGCCAAACCGAGTGACTTGCACGAATCCGATGTCACACCAGAGTCTATCTACCTCTCCCGGCGGCGCTTTATGGGCGGCGTGGCAGGTCTGGGGGCAGGCCTTGCGCTTTCTGGCCGTGCCCAGGCAGCCGCCGACGACTACTCGGACGTCCCCGAAGGCGACGCGCCCGGTTGGCTGAAAGAAAAAATCAGCGACGCCAAGTGGGATGCCATCACCCCTAGCGACCCTGAAAAAGACAAGCTCGCGCCCTTTGATGACGCCAGCCAGTATAATAACTTCTTCGAGTTCGGCACCGATAAAGGTGACCCGGCTCGCCATGCGGGCAGCCTGGAAACCCAGCCCTGGAGCGTGGTGGTTGACGGTGAGGTGAACAACGGCGGGCGTTTTGCGCTCGAAGATCTGGTCAAACCGGCGCAGTTTGAAGAACGCATTTATCGCCTGCGCTGCGTTGAGGCCTGGTCGATGGTGATTCCCTGGCTGGGCATTCCCCTCGCCGAGATCATCAAACGCGCCGATCCCACCAGCAAAGCCAAGTACGTGCGCTTTGAAACCCTGGTCGACAAGGACCAGATGCGTGGTCAGCGTTCCTCATTCTCGATCATCGATTGGCCCTACGTGGAAGGCCTGCGCCTGGACGAAGCCATGCACCCACTGACAATCATGGCCATGGGCATGTACGGCCGCGAGCTGCCCAACCAGAACGGCGCGCCCTTGCGGCTGGTGGTTCCCTGGAAGTACGGCTTCAAGAGCATCAAGTCGATTGTGCGCATCTCGCTGGTCGAAGAGCAGCCGGTGAACTCCTGGCAGCAAATCGCCTCGGATGAGTACGGCTTTTATGCCAACGTTAACCCCGAGGTGGACCACCCGCGCTGGAGCCAGGCCACCGAGCGTCGCCTGCCCAACAGCCTGTTCAGCCCGAATACCATCGACACCCGGATGTTCAACGGCTACGAAGAGGACGTCGCCGAACTATATGCCGGCATGGATTTAAGGAAGCATTACTGATGGCAAGCGCAACATCGCGCAAATGGTTAACCTGGCGCGTGGCGGTGTTTCTGGCCGCACTCGCGCCGCTGGTCTTCTGGAGCTGGCAGGTGGCGAACAACGCCGCCGGCCCCGAGCCTGGGCGCTACCTGTTGCTCAATATTGGCATTGGCGGGCTGTGGCTACTGCTGCTGACCCTCAGCTTGACGCCATTAACCAAGCTAACCCGCTGGAAAGGCTTCGCGCTTATTCGGCGCCAATTGGGCCTGTGGACGCTCGCCTATGCCACCCTGCATTTGCTCAGCTACGCGCTATTTATCCTAGGGCTTAACTGGGCGCTGCTGGGCAGCGAGATCGTCAAGCGCCCATATATTATCGTTGGCATGATCGCGCTGACAGGCCTTGCCGTACTGGGGGCAACGTCCAACAAATGGTCGATGCGTCGCTTGGGCAAACGCTGGAAGTCGCTGCACAAATTCTCTTACGCCATTTTGGGTCTGGTACTGCTGCATTTCTTCTGGGTGGTACGCGCCGACATGAGCGAATGGGCGCTGTATGCCGCCATTGGCGCGCTCCTCATGGCGACACGCTTGCCGCCCGTGTCACGCACGCTGCCCAAACTGCGCTATCGGCTCAGCCGGTCTTAGGGAAACAGGTGGAAGCTTCTAACAACTGAGAAGTCCAACTCAATGAAAAGGTCAATAAAGGCCTGGCAATACTAAAGGCAAGTCACCTACTGATGGAGCGTTCCATGTTTCTTCGCCTTAGCGTACTGCTTTTCGCCCTTGTGTTGCTGACCTCTTGCGCGTTACCACCGGATTCCCCGCGCTTCCAGCCCTCGGGCAACTTGCCGCGCCATGACCAGGCAAACTTCGATCAGTACGTACGCGACACCCGCGCGTGGATTGCCGACAACCGCAGCTTCATCAGTGACGACCACCCCCGCGAAATACAGCTCAACGCCCCCTTTGAACAACGCCCGGATACATCGGCAACGCGCGGCATCCTGTTCGTACACGGGCTGGGCTCAAGCCCGTGGTATTTCTCGGATGTCGCCAGCGCCATGGCGAAAGACGGCTGGCTGGTTCGCTCCATTCTCTTGCCCGGCCACGGCACGCGCCCGGCTGATCTGATGTTGCCCGACAATAATGATTGGGAAGATACGCTTGCCCATCATGCCAGCCTGCTGGCGGAGGACGTCGATGAGCTATGGCTCGGCGGTTTGGCGACGACAATGTTGACGGGTTGCTGCTGTTTTCCCCAGGCTTTTATCCAGATAGCCAGTATCTTTTCCTCGCCCCAGCCATTTCCTATTTTTGGGACTGGCTCGATATCGATGACGAGGACAATATCGTCACGTATCAGTCGCTGCCGTCGCGTGGGGCCTCGCTCTATCATCGCTCGGTGAGTGCCGTGCAAAAAAACCTCGACACCGGCCGCTTTGATAAACCCGTGCTGATGACCATGAGCCAGCACGACAGCGTCCTTGACCCCAAGGCAACGCTCGATGCCTTTCAAACCCGCTTCACCAACCCGAAATCACGCTTCGTGTGGTACGGCGACACTCCGCAACACCTCGACGATCCCCGCGTCACCGCGCTGACCAGTTCACTGCCCGACCGACGGATCAGCAACTTTTCCCACATGAATGTGCTGTTTTCACCCGAGAACACCTATTACGGTGAAGCGGGTAGCTACACCATGCTGGAAAACGGCCAAGAGGATCTCGCTCCGCCCGATGATCCTGACGATCTATGGTTCAGCGCCTGGGGGAAGCGTGATCCAGAAAAATACCATGCCCGCCTGACCTGGAACCCCTACTTCGACGACCTTCTCGATGATATTCGCGACGTCACAGGAGACTGATCGACGACAATCGGGCAGAATCCTGCCCATAGCAGGTAAGATGCCTAGCCCCCCACTTCACACCAACGAGGAACCCCATGCCCGCCTATGTGGTAATGACCAAAGAACACACCCACGACAGTGATGAAATGGAGCGCTATAGCGAAAAGGCCAAAGACGCTCGCGAAGGCCACGACCCCGAACCGCTCGCATTTTATGGTGATTTTAAAGTGCTCGAAGGCAGCGCCATGGAAGGAGCGGTGATTTTACGCTTCCCCGATATGGCCGCCGCCCGTGCCTGGTATGAAAGCCCCGCCTACCAGGAAGCCCGCCAGCACCGTTTTCAGGGGGCTGACTACAGGGTCTTTATCGTGGATGGCATTGAAGGCGCCTAGAAGACACCCCATCGTTCATCAAAAG
>JAIVHM010000083.1 GCA_020201095.1 Halomonas sp.
GCGTGGTCATAGCCCGCTTTGTCGCGATAGATATGCAGAATGCCTTTCTGCTTTAAGTCGAAATCGATCTGTTCATCCTTGGCCCACTGAAACAGGTGTTCACGGGCCGCAATGGCTAGCCGTGCGGTTTCGCTGGTGTTGTCGGCGTACTTGGGAATTGAGGCGATAAATTCGCCAAACCAGCTGAGCTTGTGCCAGCTCGGGCGGGGATTAACCAGCAGCGGGGCGTCGTTTCTCAGCATCCAGCGCAGGCCTTTGATTACCGTCGGCCAGTGGTTCCATACTTCGGCGTTTGAGGCTGAAAGCTGACCGCCGTTGGCAAACGAGGTTTCCATTGCGGCGTAGCGATGCTTTTCAAAGACAGTGACCTCATAGCCACGTTTGGCCAGGGCGTAGGCGCTGGTAATGCCGGTGATACCACCACCGATAACGGCAATGCGTTGCATAAGTCTCTCCGGTTTTCATGAGCGTCGGGAATCCCACCTAACGGCGTAATGGCTGCTGGCGTACCCCTTCCGTCATGGAACCTGAGAGATTCGCTTGCCCGGTGGGGCACGCTTGCTCCTTCGGTGGGCTGAGTGACGCAGTCATCAGCCGCTCTTCGGAAAGTGAAGATAATAGCGGTCCGGTTGCCTGAGAGTTTCCGGGGTTGTTGCTCCTTCGGCGCTGGCGTCATCCTCGTGAGATGCGCCAAGCTCTCCCGCTATTACCTGATTATTTGTTACTCGTGATGCTTTTTAACGTTACCAGCTACGAGATGGAAGTCGACTAAAGTCGTGAACGTTTATTCCACGGGGCTCACTCAAAGGGCTGAACCCGCGCACAGCGGCCACTTATTTTTAAACGGGTGTTTTGCCTCCTGCCTTTGCGCCGACGCAGGACTTCACGGACAATAGAGTCAGTCTCTTAAAACATGGATATAAGACATGCAGGCAAACGGATTTTTTGACGATATTGGCGAAACGATCGGTGAAGTGATTCGCGGCGTTGTTGAGTTTTTATTGGGTATTTTTACCAACTTCTTCGGCGCATTTGATGAGTTTATTGATGGCCTGACACGTTCGCTGGGTATCAGCGACTCGTTTTTCAGCATCGTGATATTGGTAATTGGGCTATTAATTCTATGGGGTGGGCTGCGGGCGTTTTTCCGCGGTTCGATCATCGGCGGTATCATCCGCACCCTGCTGGGGCTGTTTATTCTGTCGTGGCTGATGATGTAGATGAATTGGGTAACCAAAGGGTTACCCTAATTGCTTTTCCAGCGCGAAGATATGCGCGTCATCTACCCCTAGCTCGCGCAGGGCGTGGGCCAGGTTCAGCAGGTACTCGCGATTGGGGCCGCTCGGGCCATGGGCCTGATTAATTTGACGGGCAATATCGGCAAGCGGCGCCTCGCCGAGAAACGCCGGGTTATCCTCGCTTGCCAAGTAAATCAGCCCTTCGCTCCGGCCAACATCGTTGCCGCTGTCGTCAAGGAAGGTCAGCGGGACTTTTTCCCGCAGGTAGCCGTTTTTTTCGCGCACATCCAACGGCCCGAGGACATCGGGCGTAATGCGGTAGGCCATGCCGTGGCACACCGCCCCGGGCGCGCGAATTAGCGTTGCCACACGTCCCGGTGCTTGAGGCGTGCCGCGATGGTCGTGTGAGGCCTGCCAGAAGCGCCGCACCCAGCCGGTAATGTAGGCGGGCTGGCGCTCGATATAGTCAAAATCAGCCTTCCAGATCAATGAGCCGTAGCCAAACAGCCACAGGTCAGCATGCTCATCGAAGAAGTTTCTTTGCTGGTTTAAGGCAGTGGTATCAAGCAACATAAAGCATCTACCTCGATTACCTAAGTGGCAGCGCGAATGGCGTTAACGATCGTCCATCATCCCGGTTATACGATTGATTTACCAGCTAACCACCCCTTTCCAATGGAGAAGTTTCGCGTCCTTCGCCAACTGCTTGGCGAGCAAACCTTGGCAACGCCCGTTGAGTGGCTTACCCCTCGGCCCGCCAGCGTTAGCGCGTTGGCGCGAGTGCACACTCAGGCCTACCTGGACGCTTTGCTTAACGGTACCCTGGATCGTGCCGCACAGCGCCGTAGCGGCTTTGTGTGGTCTGACGCGCTGGTCGAGCGGGTTAGGCTTGAAACCGGTGGCACGCTGCTGTCTTTAGAGGTCGCTTTGGCAACGGGGCTTGCCTGTAATTCAGCCGGTGGCACGCATCATGCCCATGCCGATGCGGCCAGCGGCTACTGTTTAATTAACGACCTTGCCGTGGCGGCAGCTCACGCCTTGGCCCAGGGTTGGGCCGAACGGGTGCTGATCGTCGATTGCGATGTTCACCAGGGTGATGGCACGGCGCGCCTGTTCGCAGGCGTGCCAGGCGTCTTTACCTTTTCAATGCATGCCGGGCATAACTTTCCCGCCCGCAAGGCGCAAAGCGATCTAGACGTCGCCCTGCCCAATGGGATGGAAGACGACGCCTATCTGGCGATGCTGGCATCGCGATTGCCGGGGCTGCTTGCGGCCTATCAGCCCGACGTGGTGCTTTACGATGCTGGTGTGGATGTTCACCGTGATGACCGCCTAGGCTATTTGGCGCTGAGTGACGCAGGGCTTTATCAACGAGATGCTTATGTATTGACGTGCTGTCGAGAAGCGGGCATTCCCGTCGCAGCGGTGATTGGCGGCGGCTATGATCGTGATATCGTCATGCTGGCAGCGCGTCACGCTCAGCTTCACCGAGCAGCGGCAGATGTCCTTGAACGCACTGGCTAGCGGCAAGATCGCAACCTAGAACGCCCCTTAACATGAAATGGAGACAGCCATGCGCGCGATTTTTCTGGTCGATAACGGCTCCCTGCGGCCCCAGGCAACGCATAACTTGCGGCGCGTGGCCGCTTCTCTCAGCGGGCTCATGGGGGAAACCGTGCAGGCGGCCTCGCTGCTGCATTCCAACAAGATCCCCGCGAAAGAGGTGGATGGCATCCCAGCGATTACGCTGGGCCCCGCTGCCGAGCGGGCGGCTGAACAGGGCGCTGACGAGATTATCGTGCTGCCGTTCTTTTTCGGCCCCAGCAAGGCGCTGACCGGCTACCTGCCGGAGCGGATGGCCACCATGCAGGAGCGCTTTCCCCACGTTAACGTGCGCGTGGCCCAGCCGCTGGTCGATGAACTGGGCGATAACGACCTGCGCCTTGCCGGGCTGTTAGCCGACAACGTTCGTGAGCAATACGCAAAAGGCCAAACGCCGAGAGTCGCGCTGGTGGATCATGGCAGCCCGATCCCCGACGTCACTGCTGTGCGCAATCGCCTGGCAGGCCAACTGAGTGTGCTGCTGGGAGAAGACGCTGCCAGTGTCGTCGCCGCCTCCATGGAGCGCCGGGAGGGCGATGAGTACCGCTTTAATGAGCCGTTGCTGGAAAACCTGTTGGATAAATCCGAGTTTCACGCAGGCCCGGTGATCTTGGCGATGCTGTTTCTGTCACCCGGTCGTCACGCGGGTGAAGGGGGGGATATTGCCGAAATTTGCGCGGCCGCTGAACAGCGCCACCCAGGGCTGAGTGTCGCCACCACGAAGCTGGTCGGTGAGCATCCAGGCATTGTCGATATCCTGCACACACGCCTGCGCCAAGCGCTTGATGGTCAACGCTTTCTGCTGGCGTTGCCGGCCCCCAACGACGCTCTCCGCTAGGCGGTGGGTGTAACAGCGTCCAAGAGCGCGTAGAATCGCGGGCCTTTCGATGCGCACACTATATACTC
>JAIVHM010000084.1 GCA_020201095.1 Halomonas sp.
GTATATAGACAACGCCACGGGTCGAATGATTGAGACGACAAATGGCAGTGGCTATTTCGAGAGCGTAACGCTGAAGCCAAGCATCCGAATAGGAGCGGCTGACGACAGCGAGCTTGCGACATCCCTCCACGATAAAGCGCATTCGTTCTGCTTTATTGCCAATTCCGTGAATTTTGACGTCGGATGTGAGCCTGAGATTCTCACCGGGTAATAGACTATGCCTTATAAGTGCAGGCATTAGCGGTACATGACGAATAAGGATGTAGCGTGGTAGAGCATTATGAACATCAGTTCATCAGCTTCATTAACGCTGAAATGGAGCAAGACCCGGCGCATGATTTGAATCATGTGTTTAGAGTCGTTAAAACCGCTAAATCGTTATGTGAAATGGAGGGGGCGAAGCTTGAAGTGGTTTTGCCCGCAGTGTATTTACATGATTGCTTTTCATTCCCCAAGAATCACCCCTACAGAGCTCGGAGTTCTTACATCGCACCCGAGAAGGCGCTGGATTTCCTGGCGGCCATCGATTATCCGTCTGAGTATCACACCGACATAGGGCATGCGATCGTCGCGCATAGTTACAGTGCGAATGTATATCCTCAGACGATAGAAGCACAGATTGTGCAAGACGCCGATAGGTTGGATGCGCTTGGGGCTATTGGGATTGCAAGGTGCCTTCAGGTGAGCACACGTTTAGGTATGGGGCTGTATGACCCAGAGGACCCGTTCTGTGATGTTCGTGCGCCAAATGACCGTATTAATACGGTTGATCACTTCTATACAAAGCTACTTAAAATTGCTGAAACCATTAACACTCAATCAGCTAAGCAAGAGGCGGAAAAGAGAACCGCATTCATGAAGCAGTATTTGGTTCAGTTAGGGGCTGAAATATAAAGTTAACAAGTATTCGAATTTTAAGACAGTAACGCCTACCTTCAAGCAGCCAATATCTAATCAGGCATTGCAGTCGTTGATTCGCTTCTGCTCCCTTCCAGTGCCTCGATCATCATGCTCGCGGCGTTGGACAGCGTGCGGTTGGTGTGCACCAAATAGCCTAGCGGGCGGTGGAGCGGGGCGGTGGCAACGTTAAGTTCCACCAGGTCGTGGTCGATCATCTTTTCGGGTAGCAGGCTCCAGCCGAGGCCGACGCTGCACATCATCTTGAGCGTTTCCAGGTAGTTGGTGGCCATACTGACTGGCAGCTCGAGCCCCGCTTGTTCAAACCGTTGGGCGATCAGCGAGCCGGTAAAGGTTTTGGCCCCTGGCATCACGCAGTTGTGTTGGCACAGGTCGGCGAGTGACAGTGCGTTTTGCTGGGCCTGGGTGGCGAGCGGGTGGTCGGACGCGCAAACAAAGCACAGCCGGTCGCGCCAAAGCTCAACGACATGCAGTTGCTCGACGGGGTGGGGCGCCAGGGTGACCACGGCCATTTCCAGCGAGCCATCGCGCACGCCCTGGTAAGCGAATTCCGAATCCAGAAAGTGCAGATCCAGCGCCACCTCTGGGTGGCGCTGGGTGTATTGCTTTAACACCGGCGGTAAGCGATGCAGGCCAATATGGTGGCTGGTAGCGAGCGTCAGTGGCCCGCCCACTTGGCCGGACAGGTTTGCAAGCGCTCGGCGGCTGTCCTCCACGGTGAACAGAATTTGCCTGGCCTGGGGGAGCAGCACGCTCCCCGCCTCGGTTAAGGCGATGCGCCGGCCAATGCGGTCAAACAGCCGCGCGTCTACCTGAGATTCCAGAGTGGCAATGCGCTTGCTCACCGCCGGTTGGGTCAAGTGAAGCTGTTCTGCCGCGCGAGAGAAACTTTGTGTGTCGGCTACGGCCAAAAAGGCTTGAAGGCTTTGGGTGTCCATCGCGTCGTGTATCCACTCGCAAATTGTCATGTATTCCAGTTTGGAATCTAAACTATGAATAACATGAATTGCTTTTATCTACGAGCCGCGTGACACTCTTACCACATGCTATAGCAGTGCCAAAAAAGCTGCCGCTATGAACTAGCAGGGCCTAGCCCGGGAGAAGCACATGTCAGGTCAAACGCTTTACGATAAATTGTGGGATCAGCATCTGGTCAAACAGCGCGATGACGGCACCGCGTTGATCTATATCGACCGCCATATGCTCCACGAAGTGACCTCGCCCCAGGCCTTTGAAGGGCTGCGTTTGGCGAACCGCAAACCGTGGCGCCTGGATACCAACCTGGCGACCACTGACCATAACGTGCCGACCACGTTGATAGAACGTGCTCAGGGCAACAGCGGTATCAAAGACCCAGTGTCGTTGATCCAGGTGCAAACCTTGGACGACAACTGCCTTGAATACGGTATTGAAGAGTTCAAGATTAACGATCCGCGTCAGGGTATCGTCCATGTGGTCGGGCCGGAGCAGGGCGCAACCCTGCCGGGCATGACCGTGGTCTGCGGCGATTCCCACACCGCCACCCACGGCGCTTTTGGTGCGCTGGCCCACGGCATCGGCACCTCGGAAGTCGAGCACGTACTGGCGACCCAGTGCCTGCTGACCCAGAAGATGAAGAACATGCAGGTACGCGTTGAAGGCGAACTGGGCCTGGGCGTGACCGCTAAAGACGTGGTGCTGGCGATTATCGGCAAGATTGGCACGGCAGGCGGTACCGGCTGTGCCATCGAGTTTGCCGGTAGCGCCATCGAGTCGCTGTCCATGGAAGGCCGCATGACCGTGTGCAACATGGCCATTGAAGCGGGCGCGCGGGTCGGCATGATTGCCGTGGACGACACCACGATTGACTACATCGGCAACCGCCCCTATTCGCCGACCGGTGAGCATTGGGAAGCCGCCGTTGCAGACTGGCGCAAACTGGTCTCCGACTCGGACGCCGTCTTCGATAAAGTAGTCACCTTGAATGCCGACGACATCGAGCCGCAGGTGAGCTGGGGCACCAGCCCTGAAATGGTCACCGGCATTTCCGGCCAGGTGCCGGACCCCAATGCCGCACCGGATGAAACCGTGCAGCGCAGCCATACCCGTGCGCTTGAGTACATGGGCCTGCAGGCCAACCAGAAGATCACCGATATCAAGCTGGATAAGATCTTCATCGGCTCCTGTACCAATGCGCGTATTGAAGACCTGCGCGAAGCCGCCAAGGTGGCGAAGGGCAATAAAATCGCCGATTCCATCAAGCTTGCCATGGTCGTCCCCGGCTCCGGTTTGGTGAAGCGCCAGGCGGAAGAGGAAGGCCTGGACAAAATCTTCATCGAGGCGGGTTTTGAATGGCGCGAGCCGGGCTGCTCGATGTGCCTGGCGATGAACGCCGACAAACTGGGTGCGGGCGAGCACTGTGCCTCGACCTCCAACCGCAACTTTGAAGGGCGCCAGGGCTACGGTGGCCGTACTCACCTGGTGAGCCCCGCCATGGCGGCAGCGGCGGCGATTGCCGGCCACTTTGTCGATGTGCGTAGCTTGCCCGCGAACGATGCAACCCACGCTCAGGAGGCCTAAGCCATGAAAAAGTTTGAACGTTTTGAAGGCGTCGTCGCGCCTCTTGATCGCGCCAACGTGGACACCGACCTGATCATCCCGAAGCAGTTCTTGAAGTCGATCAAGCGAACCGGTTTCGGGGTCAACTTGTTTGACGAGCTACGCTACCTGGATGAAGGCGAGCCAGGGCAGGATTGTTCACTGCGGCCGCTGAATCCGGATTTTGTGTTGAACAAGCCGCGTTACCAAGGGGCCGAAGTTCTGCTGACGCGGCGTAATTTTG
>JAIVHM010000247.1 GCA_020201095.1 Halomonas sp.
CGACATACCTGCTGGATTGCCAAAAACGATGGTGGCATCGTTTACATTAGAGCTTCGGCCAGCATGGCTATAGCCCTGGCCGCTGACACTCTGTTCATTTAGCTGATAACCACCCGCTTGGGCTTGGCTGGCGAAGGCGGCGGTGGCAACGGATGCTGCCAGTGTGAGCTTGTTAAATTTATTGTGCATAGTGGTCTCTCTTCCCAATGATCCGACGGGATGGCGTCCATCCGTCATGCTTTTTTTGTACACGTCAGTTTTGGCCTAAAAGCCCGATAGGTTCAAGGGCAAACGAGCGTTTTATTTTATTTTTGTCTTATACATTAGTCGCACGTGCGTTTTAAATCATTGTTTTAACCGTTTCAGCCTATTTTTTCGTCCAGCCTTGACCTTTGTGTAACCCATAGGTTTTAGACTCTTATTAGTCATCACCACTTTTCTTTGGAGCGCACAATGAAAGTCAGCGAGCTGGCAAAACGTGGCGGCGTCACCGCTGAAACGGTGCGCCATTACACACGGGAGCAACTGCTTGCCCCCAAACGACACCCCGATAACGGCTACCAGCTTTACTCCGCGACGGAACTCGAACGGCTGCAGTTTATTCAGCGGGCGCGCAAGCTTGGGTTTAGCGTGGCCGAGATTCGCGACATCCTCGCTCACGCCGACCAGGGCGACTCTCCCTGCCCACTGGTGCGCGACCTGCTGGCCAACCGGCTGCCGCAGATCCGCGCGCAGATCCAGGAGCTTGAGGCGCTTGCCCAGCGCATGGAGCAGGCGCTGGAAAGCTGGCAGCACATGCCCGACGGTACGCCGGACGGCCACAGCCTTTGCCGCTTGATCGAGAGCTTCCCAGAGAAGCAGGAGGCCACATGAGCCAGCACACCCTGACGCGCACAGTGCCCGGCATGAGCTGCCAGGGCTGTGTAAAGCGTATGCGCGAGGCGATTCAGCAACAGGACATCGACGCCGAGGTGGTGGGATCACCGGAGGAAAAACGCCTGGAAGTGACCACCACACTGGACGACGCCGCCCTCGACCAAACGCTGCACCAAGCAGGCTATCCACCCGGCACGGCCAAGGCACCAGACCAGAAGCCAGACCCAACACCTGACGCCACGCCCGCCAATAGCAACTCCCAGGGCAGCCACCAGAAAATTCGCCTGGCGATCAGTGGCATGACCTGTGCCAGCTGCGTGAAAAGCGTTCAGAAAGCGCTGGAGCGTACCGAAGGCGTTGAGACAGCGAGCGTTAACTTTGGCACGCATACCGCGCAAATCTTTGGTGCTGCTGACCCGCAGGCCCTGATAGCGGCCGTGGAATCGGTGGGCTATGGCGCCGAGCCCATTGTCGATATGCGCGAAGCGGAAAAAACACGCGCCGAACAGGAAGCCCGCGACTACAAGCATCGCTTGAAAGGCAGCGCCTGGTCGCTGGCGCTTGCCGTTCCGCTGATGCTCAGCATGTTCGTCTATCACCCACACCCGATGGGCACCGGGCGGCTGTTCTGGCTGGTGATCGGGCTTCTAACACTGGCTATTCTGGCGTTTCCCGGGCGGCACTTTTTTGTCAACGCCTGGAAGAACCTCAAGCATCATCAAGCCAACATGGACACCCTGGTGGCCATGGGCACCGGTACCGCCTGGCTCTACTCGATGGCGGTCGTGCTGTTTGCCCCGTGGCTTCCCGAGGTCGCCCACGGCATCTACTTTGAAGCCTCTGCCATGGTGATCGGCCTGATTCTGCTGGGTAACGCCTTGGAGCTTAAAGCGCGCGGCCGCACAAGCGATGCGCTAAAACGCCTGCTCGACCTGCAAAGCCGCACCGCCCGGGTGATTCGGGACGGCGAAGAACGTGAGGTAGACATCGATGCGGTACGCGAAGGCGACCAGATCCGCGTGCGCCCCGGCGAGCGCCTGCCGGTAGATGGCGAGGTTGTGGAAGGCGCAAGTCACATTGACGAATCCATGCTCACCGGCGAACCCGAACCGGTGAAAAAGGGCCAAGACGATGAGGTCAGCGCCGGTACGGTCAACGGCAAAGGGGGCCTGGTCTACCGCGCGACGCGGGTGGGCGCCGACACCCGTCTGGGGCAGATCACCGAGCAGGTCGCCAGCGCCCAAAACTCGCGTCCGCCGATTGGCGAGCTGGCCGATAAAGTGTCCAGCGTGTTTGTCCCCTCGGTGATGATCTCACATGCTGGTGACCGCAACGACAGTGTTGATTATCGCCTGCCCCTGCGCGCTAGGCCTGGCCACGCCGATTTCCACCATGATTGGCGTGGGCAAGGCCGCTGAACACGGCGTGCTGGTGAGAAACGGCGACGCCCTGCAAACCGCCAGCAAACTGACCACGCTGGTCGTGGACAAGACCGGCACGCTCACAGAGGGCAAACCCCGTGTCACAGAGGCAGAAGTGCTGAGCGAGGATACTGCCCAGACGCTCGGCTATATCGCCGCCCTGGAACGCGGCTCCGAGCACCCGCTGGCCGCGGCGTTAATGGCCTACGCCGACGAGCATAACGCTGAGCCTGTTGATATTCGTGACTTCGACAGCGTCACCGGCGGCGGGGTAAAAGCACAAACCACCGACGGGAAATCACTGCTGCTGGGCAACGCACGCCTGATGGAAGATGCCGGAGTCGACCTTTTCGATAATCAGGACGACGCACGCGCATTGGAAGAAAAAGCCCGCACGCTGGTGTACTTTGCTCTGGACGGACGCTTGACGGCACTGTTCGGTATCAGCGACCCGCTGCGTGACGATGCCGTTGCCGCCGTCAAACGGCTGAAAGAAGACGGCCTGAACGTTGTCATGCTGACCGGCGACAACCCCCACACGGCCGCGGCAATCGCCCGCCAGGTGGGCATTGACGATTACCGCGCCGGGCTACTGCCCGAAGACAAGCACGCTGACATTGAGCGGCGGCAAAACGCGGGAGAAATAGTCGGCATGGTCGGCGATGGCATCAACGACGCCCCGGCCCTGGCACGCGCCCATGTGGGTTTCGCGATTGGTCAAGGCACCGACGTGGCGATTGAAAGCGCTGGCATGACGCTGATGCGTGGCTCACTGCACGGCGTAGCCGATGCCATCGAAATCAGCCGCGCCACGCTGCGTAACATCAAGCAGAACTTGATCGGCGCCTTTGGATACAACGTACTGTGTATTCCCATCGCCGCCGGAGTGCTTTACCCGCTTACCAGCACGCTGCTTTCGCCAATGATCGCAGGCGCGGCGATGTCGCTGTCGTCCATCACCGTGGTTAGCAACGCCAACCGCCTGCGGCTATGGAAAACAAGCGCCACCCCATCCAAAGGAGGCACAGCATGAGCCTACTGATCAACCTCGCCGGAGCCGGCCTGATCGCGCTGATTGTTTGGTGGTTCTGGTTGAGCAAAGCTGACTAAGCCAACGACGTTAGCTATCGCCACACTTTCCATCGCATGTTTATAAGGGTCATTCTTTTTACAAATGCCAATATGTCACCCATAATAACGCATATATACGCTTGTACAGGTGACATAAATGAGCCTTGAAATAAACAGCGCCGTTGATCGTGAAGGTTTTATCATCGCTGATGCGCTCCTTGACGAGCTGCATATTACCAAGCGCGAGTTCGCCCATGCGATTGGGTTGAGCCATAGCGCCATTATCCGCAAGGATCGCCTCCATGCTGTTTCCACGCAGCAGCGCCTGCGCCAAACGATGGAAATCCTCAAGCGCATTGAACCCTGGGCGGGGTCGATAAGCGGTGCATGGTCCTGGTACCGCACTTACCCTATCGCGCCGCTGGGTGATTTAACGGCTGAAGAACTGGTTAGCCATGGGCGGGCGGATGATGTCCGGGCCTACCTCTCGCACATTGCCGAGGGAGGCTATGCGTGAGCCTGCTGGCCCTCGGGTTTCAATACACAGGGCTCGTCTATCGTGGCCACAATCCCAGGTGGCAGCATGCGCCCACGTCAGGCGAAGGCGCCTCACGTAACGGCGGCCGCTGGAACCCCGTGGGCCTGCCTGCGCTGTATACCAGCGAACGGTTCGAAACGGCCTGGTTTGAAGCCCAACAAGGCTTCCCTTTCAAGACGCAGCCACTAACGCTTTGCAGCTATGAGGTCAATTGCGGCCCGATTCTGGATCTTTGTAACCCAGACATTCAGATGCGCGTTCGCCCGCACCCAGAAAATTGGATGCAGGAGGCCTGGTTAGATAAGAAGATAAGGCGCGAGCCCGTTATCGCCTGGGAGATCGCTGAGCAGTTGATCACTATGGGGTTCGCTGGCATTCGCGTGCCGTCCCAAGCGAAGAGAGCGACCCATCGAGACGTTAATATCGTGTTCTGGCAATGGTCATCTCACGCGCCGACCAAGGTCTGCGTGATAGACGATGAAAATCGATTGCCCAACGAGCCCTCTCAGCATTAAAAACGGCTTTAGCTCACCCCAATATAGCGCCCTGGCTTATGATTCAGGGCGATGATCAAGTTGAGCGTCAGCGCGCCCAGCACCGAGTAGGCCACGCGGTCCAGCGGCAGTTGGGTGAGCGCTACCAGCAAGATCAACCCGTCGATGCCCAGTTGTACATAGCCTGCGCGCAGGCCATGTTTTTCCTGGAGGTAAAGCGCCAGGATATTGATGCCGCCTAGGCTGGTGCGGTGGCGAAACAGCATCAGCATGCCGATACCTATCAATGCGCCGCCCATCAGTGCGGCGTAAAGCGACGGCACGGTAGCAAACTGGACCCAGCCCTGGGTTAGCTCTGAAAACAGCGATACCAGGCCGATGGCTAAAAAGGTGCGTAGCGTGAAGCTCCAGCCCATGCGTTTGATGGCCAGGTAGTAGAACGGCAGGTTAATCGCGAAGAACCATACCCCAAAGCCCCAGCCGGTCACGTAGTTGAGTAGCAGCGCTAACCCCGCCGTACTACCGGTGAGCAGCACCGCATGGGTATAAAAGGTTACCCCAAGCGCCACAAAGAACGTGCCCAACAGCATCGCCATGACATCCTCATAAGGGCGATGAGGGTCCTTGGGAAGGTCTTCCACACGCATGGGAACGTCCTTGCTTGAGTCGTTAAGGTTATAAAACGCCAAGTCTAGATGGTGCTGGCGTGCTCGACCATCAGTTGCAGCGTTTCACGCCCACACCAGCGGTTGCGGTTAAGCTTGTAGGCGCAATGGAGGGTATCGCCGACGCTGAATGCGGGTAATTCGCCGGGGGTCAGCGCGCGGAACCAGATCGCCTTGCAGGTCACGGGGCCCATGGAAAGCTCCATCATCAGATGCGCGCCTTCCGCGCCCACCGGGCGCAGCGCTTCGACGATAAAGCGCCCTTCAAACAGCGGCGGGTCGAACTCGCGGCCATAGGGGCCCAGGGCCTCGATATCGCCAAGCGTTGCCAGAGACAGCTGTGTCGTAGATAGCTCGCCGTCGGTCCACAGGCGTGGATAGAGCTCTTGGCCTGCCAGCTGCTCTTCCACCGCCTGAAGAAAAGCGGCCTTAAAGGCCTCTAACTGATCCCGTGGCACACCCACTCCGGCCGCCCCACTGTGGCCGCCAAAACGTGGCAGCGCCTCAGGGGCGAGTTCATAGGTGCGCTGTAGCGCATCGCGCAGGTGCAGGCCGTCAATCGAGCGGCCGGAACCAGTGAGCATATCGGGGGCCGCCGCCCGGGTAAGCACCAGCGCCGGGCGGCCATAGGCCTGCACCAGCCGCGAGGCGACAATACCCTGCACGCCTGGGTGG
>JAIVHM010000085.1 GCA_020201095.1 Halomonas sp.
GATCAAAACGGGCATCACTGTCCCCGAGTTCGGGGTAAGTTAATGACATGAGCCGTATACGTGGCCCGTATGTACGGTTCTGTGAGAGGGATGAGGCGGTAACGCCTCACCCTACTCGATTGTTGTCTTGAATAGTATTGGGCATTAGCTGTCAATATCCTGTGGATGAAAAATACCACATATGCTTGAATTGATTTTCCGATAGTCTATATATAGTATGAGTTGTAGCTTCCATAGGGGGCGTGCACTAGATGTGCTCTACCCGAAAAATGCCGCTATGAAAAGGGAATCAAGCATGGAAATTCAAATTTATAGCAAGCCCGCCTGCGTTCAATGCACCGCCACCTATCGCGCGCTGGATAAGCAAGGGCTTCCGTACACTGTGATTGATATCACGGCTGAATCGGGTGCGCGTGAAGAAGTTGAAGCACTGGGCTATCGTCAACTGCCCGTGGTGGTTGCCGGTGAAGACCACTGGTCAGGATTCCGTCCAGACCGCATTCAAGCCCTGGCGTAAGTGACCCATGCTGGCAGATGGGCGCACGCCCTCCATGGTCGGCAACCTGGTGTATTTTTCCACCAAGTCAGGCAATACCCACCGTTTTATCGAAAAAGTAGGTCTTGCCGCCCAGCGCTTGCCGCTTAATCGGGAAGCGCCGGTACCCCAGGTGGATCAGCCTTACATTTTGGTAACGCCTACCTACGGTGGCGGTCAGGCGAAGGGCGCAGTGCCGGGTCAAGTGATCCGGTTCCTGAATGACGAACACAATCGCCACCTGATACGCGGGGTGATTGCTGCAGGTAATACCAACTTTGGCGACGCGTATGGTTTGGCGGGCCGCATCATTGCGGAAAAATGCCAGGTACCGTTGCTGTATCGATTCGAACTGTTTGGCACTGACGAAGACGTTGCCAAGGTCCGTGAAGGAGTAGAAGAGTTTTGGAAACGACAACACTAGCTTCAAAAAATGTCACTGAAACGCACAGACCTGCGGCGGCAAGCGACGGTCGCACTATGGATTACCATGCGCTAAACGCCATGCTGAATCTTTACGGTGCCAACGGTGAACTGCAGCTGGATAAAGATCGCGAAGCCGCGCGTCAGTATTTCTTGCAGCACGTCAATCAGAATACGGTGTTCTTCCACTCCCTCGAAGAGAAGCTCGATTACCTGGTTGAAGAGCAATATTACGAAGCGGGCACGCTGGCGCAGTATGACTTTTCTTTCGTGAAGGCGCTTTTCGAGCAGGCGTATGCCTACAAGTTTCGTTTCCCGAGCTTCCTTGGCGCTTTCAAGTATTACACCAGCTATACGCTGAAGACGTTTGATGGCAAGCGTTACCTTGAGCGCTACGAAGATCGCGTTTGCATGGTGGCGCTTTCTCTGGCGCGTGGGGATGAAACCCTGGCCAAGTCGCTGGTCGATGAAATCATCAGTGGTCGTTTCCAGCCAGCGACGCCCACCTTCCTGAACTGCGGTAAGCAGCAGCGTGGCGAATTGGTCTCGTGCTTTTTGCTGCGTATCGAAGACAACATGGAGTCGATCGGCCGCTCGATTAACTCGGCGCTGCAGCTTTCCAAGCGTGGCGGTGGCGTTGCCTTCCTGCTCAGCAATATTCGCGAGTCAGGCGCACCCATCAAGCGTATTGAAAACCAGTCGTCGGGGATTATCCCGATCATGAAGTTGCTGGAGGATGCGTTTTCCTACGCGAATCAGCTCGGCGCGCGCCAGGGTGCCGGTGCTGTGTACCTGAACGCTCACCACCCCGATATCTTGCGCTTCCTGGATACCAAGCGCGAAAATGCCGACGAAAAAATCCGCATTAAAACGCTCTCGCTAGGGGTGACGATTCCCGATATCACCTTCGAGCTCGCCAAACGTAACGAAGATATGTACCTGTTCTCGCCCTATGACGTTGAGCGCGTGTACGGCGTGCCGTTTGGTGATATCAGTGTGACCGAGAAATACCACGAGATGGTGGCGGACGCGCGTATCCGCAAGCAGAAAATCAACGCACGGGCGTTTTTCCAGACATTGGCCGAGCTGCAGTTCGAGTCCGGCTACCCGTACATCATGTTTGAAGATACGGTTAACCGCGCCAACCCCATCGCGGGCCGGATCAATATGAGCAACCTATGCTCAGAAATCCTCCAGGTGAACACGCCAACGGATTACGACGAAGACCTGGGCTACCGCCAGATCGGTCAGGATATTTCCTGCAACCTGGGCTCTATGAACATTGCCAAGGTGATGGACTCAGGTGATATCGGCACCAGCGTGGATGTTGCCATTCGCGGGCTGACCGCGGTGTCGGAAATGAGCAACCTGAGCAGCGTGCCTTCTATTGCAGAAGGTAATGCCAAGTCCCGAGCGATCGGTCTTGGGCAGATGAACCTGCACGGTTTCCTGGCCCGTGAGCATATCTATTACGGTTCTGACGAAGGCCTGGACTTTACCAATCTGTATTTCTATTGCATCGCCTTTTACGCACTGCGGGCGTCAAATCGACTGGCGATCGAGCACGGTGATACCTTTGCCGGTTTTGCCGACTCAACCTACGCGTCGGGTGAGTTTTTCAATCAGTACACCGAAAACGCCTGGGCGCCGCGGACCGAAAAAGTGCATGGGCTGTTTGAGCGTAACGGTATTGTTTTGCCAACTCAGCAGGACTGGCAGGAACTGAAAGCCAGCGTCATGGCGCACGGGCTCTATAACCGCAACCTGCAGGCTGTTCCGCCGACGGGCTCGATTTCCTACATCAATCACTCGACGTCGAGCATTCACCCGGTGGCGGCCAAGATCGAGATCCGCAAGGAAGGCAAGCTGGGGCGGGTTTACTACCCGGCACCGTTCCTCAATGAAGCCAACTTTGATTACTTTCAGGACGCCTACGAGATTGGTCCTGAAAAGATTATCGACACCTACGCCGAGGCGTCCAAGCACGTCGATCAGGGCCTGTCGCTGACCCTGTTTTTCCCGGATACCGCCACAACGCGGGACATCAACAAAGCGCAGATTTACGCCTGGCGCAAAGGTATTAAAACCCTCTATTACATCCGCCTGCGCCAGAGTGCGCTGGAAGGCACAGAGGTTGAAGGCTGCGTATCCTGCACGCTTTAAGCGTCCGACGACTTTGAAGAGATTGACGATATGAACATGATGCAACGTTTATCGCGGGTCGACGCGATCAATTGGAACCGTCTGCAAGACGATAAAGATCTCGAAGTGTGGAACCGCTTGACCAGCAACTTCTGGCTGCCGGAAAAAGTCCCGCTGTCGAACGATATCCAGTCGTGGAATACGCTGACGGATAAAGAAAAGCAGCTGACCATTCGCGTGTTCACTGGCCTCACGCTGCTGGATACTATCCAGAGTAGCGTCGGCGCGCCGGTGCTCATGGAAGACGCGCGCACGCCTCACGAAGAGGCGGTTTATACCAATATCGCCTTTATGGAGTCGGTTCATGCGCGCTCCTACAGCTCGATTTTCTCGACGCTGTGCACCACCCGCGATGTCGACGATGCCTTTCGCTGGAGTGAAGAAAACCCGACGCTGCAGGCCAAGTCGGAGCTAATTCTTAGCCGCTATCGCTCAGACGATCCGCTGATGCGCAAGGTAGCCAGCGTCTTTCTGGAGTCGTTCCTGTTCTACTCCGGCTTCTACCTGCCGATGTACTGGTCAAGCCACGCCAAATTGACCAACACCGCGGACCTGATTCGCCTGATCA
>JAIVHM010000248.1 GCA_020201095.1 Halomonas sp.
GGCTTGATCGATGTGGTCGGTACCGATGGTACAGGTGCCGACAAAACTGACCGGGCTATTGGCGAGCAGCACCTGATCCACCTGGGTCACCGAGCGCACAATCAGCGCATCGGCATCCGCCACCTCAGCAGCGCCAATCACACGACCTGGCACGCGCTCAAGCTTGCCAAAGGCACCAAAGCAATCGTCGGCGGCGGGAATATTGGCGTCGATAACAAGTTTCATAGGCATTTTCTTATCCGGGCTTTACAATATGCCCGCAACGCTTTTGATGCAGGCCGATTTAAGGAGGCGTTAACGCATGCCAAGGAGAATGTTTTGATCGTACGCTGGGAAACTGACCATGACTACGTGCTGGTGCATATCCACCAGGACATGCTGGGCGACTGGATCTTTAGTCGCGCCTGGGGACAGATCGGCACCCAGTTTGGCGGCCTGAAACATCAACTGGCCGACACGCTGGCCCAGGCGCACATGTGGCTAGAAGACGAGACTACTATTCAAACCTCACGTGGGTTTCACAAGGTGCTGGAAGTGGCTGACAACTCCCCTGAAGGCCAGGAAGCCATGCGCCAACTTTCGCTGCTGGATGCGGTCTGAAATCGATCAGCTTAACGCCTCTCAGCCCAGAAAAAGCCGCCCGTTGCGTTGATACCTGCCTTTCCGCGCTGGGGCCTCAGGTTTCGTCTCATCGCTGAAGGCGGATTCGTCCAGCCAGTCACGTGCCCGCAGCCAGTCGCACAGGTGCTCAAGCGAGTGTCCATATTCCATCTCGTTTCCCGCTTCGTCTGCCAACACGGGAATGCGCTCGCCATAGCGTGCCAACAGCGTTTGATCCTCGGCCACTTCAATCCGCTGCCACGTAATTGGCTGCCGGGTTAACGCCGCGACCCGCGCCTCCAGTTCAGCGCAAAGATGGCAACCTTGGGTGGTATATAGCGTTAGCCGAATCATATGCCAGACCTAGCCGGTTTTACTCGCGGTGGCGTAACAAAAACACCTGGTGTGCATTGCTCCGCCGCTGAAAATCCGGGTCAAAACTACGCGCGGTAATATCCTCGACCGCATAGCGCTCGCTAAGTGACTCATCCAGCTTGAAGCGCCGCTGGTTATTGGAGAACACCAGGGTACCGCCCGGCGCCAGTCGCGCCATGGCCAATTCCACCAAACGCGGGTGATCGCGCTGAACGTCCAGCGTATCGCGCATCTTTTTGGAGTTGGAGAACGTCGGCGGGTCCATGAAAATCAGATCAAACTCGGCGTTGGCGGTTTCCAGCCAGCGGAAACAGTCATCGCGCACCACCCGGTGTAGCCTGGGGTCGAGCTTGTTAAGCGTGAAGTTATCCCGCGCCCACTCCAGGTAGGTATTGGACATATCCACACTGACGCTATCACTCGCGCCGCCCAGCGCCGCCTGTACCGTGGCGGTTGCGGTATAGCAGAACAGATTCAGGAAGCGTTTGCCCCTGGCCATTTCGCCCAGCATGCGGCGCACCGGCCGGTGGTCAAGAAACAGCCCGGTGTCCAGATAATCGCGCAGATTGACCCAAAGACGGGCATCCCCCTCGCGCACCTCGAAGCGTTCGCCACTGGCATCACGCTTTTGGTACTGAGCGCTGCCGGTTTGCCGCTCACGGCGTTTAACGTGGATCTTGCCAGGATCGACATCCAGTGCAGCGGGCATAACTTCCAGCGCGTCGAACAGGCGCTTTTGCGCCTGGGAGGGATCTACCGAGCGCGGCGCGGCGTATTCCTGGACGTGCACATGATCGCCGTAGCGATCAACCGCCACGGCATACTCGGGCATATCCGCATCGTAAAGCCGGTAGCAGCTTTCGCCGCTTTGCTTTAGCCACTTTTTCAGGCGCTTCTGGTTTTTGGCCAGTCGGTTGGCAAACATCTGCGCGTTCTCAGACCCTTTGGGTGCGGCCTGCGCAGCTGTTGTTGGTGCGCTGTCGCCCTCTTCAACCCGGCTGGCGTGATACTCAATGGTCATCAACAACAGCTTGGCATCCAGAGCACCGTTTTTCAGCGCGTACTGCTTGTGCGCGCGCAAACCAAGCCGATGGCCCAGATCTGGGTTGCCGGTAAACACCGCAAGGGTCCAGCCTGGAAACAGCGCCTTGGCTTTATCGCCCAGTTGGGCATACAGCTGAACCAGCTCGGGCAGCTCGCCCAGACGCTCACCGTAGGGCGGGTTGGTGATCAGCAGTCCTTGCTCGGCAGTTAACTCTGCGGGTCGAGTCAGTTGGCCGAGGCGTTGACCGTGCAGGTGAATCAGCGCCGGAATTCCAGCGCGCATGGCGTTGGCCTTGGCCGCCGACAGGGCCGCCGGGCTTTCGTCGAAGCCTGCGAGATGGGTCTTGCAGCGTTTGCGACCAATCGAGGCCCTAGCGTCAGCCTCGCGCTTAAGCTCTTGCCACTCGGCCTCATCATGGCCAGCCCAGCCGTGAAAGCCAAAGCGTTCGCGGTGCAGGTTGGGGGCCTGGTCAGCCGCCATCAGGCCAGCCTCAATCAACAGCGTCCCCGCCCCGCAAAGCGGGTCAATCAGAGGCTCACCCGCTTTGGCGCGCTCAGGCCAACCCGCGCGCACCAGCAATGCAGCGGCCAAGTTCTCTTTCAACGGCGCGTGCCCCACGTCGCGGCGATAGCCTCGCCGATGCAGGCTTTCCCCAGAGAGATCAATGCCAAGGGTAGCGTTGGCACGGTGCAGGTGGGCATACAAGCGCAGGTGAGGCGTTTTGGTATCCACGGTGGGGCGCGCTTGCCCTGCCAACTGCAGGGCATCGACCACCCCATCCTTGACGGTTTGCGCGCCAAAGCGGGTGTGGCGAATGTGGTCGCTGCGGCCGTGAAAATCCACAGCCATTGTACGGCCGGGGGCCAAATGCTGCGTCCAGTCGATGCTCGCGACCACAGTGCGTAACTGGTCGGCAGTTTCGATCATCGGCTCGCGTGCCAGGATCAGAATGATACGGTTGGCAAGCCGCGACCATAGGCAAACACGATAGGCCGTGGCCTGATCGGCGGCAAAGTACACGCCTGCCACGGTGGTTTTACCTGGGGTAGCGCCTAACGCAGTCAGTTCGTCAGCAAGCAGGCCTTCGATGCCCTTAGGGCAGGTGGCTAGCAGGTTAAGGGGGGCAATTTGGCTCGACTCGGTCATGGTAATGGCAGCGCGTAACCGCGCGATATTCCTATATATTGCAAATGAGTTTACGTCTTATGACAATTTGATGGTCGACAAGTGACCCCATCATGGTCTAACAATAAGAGAGTAGCTACTGAAAACGCATGCGTTGCCTGTCAGGGTCTTAAAGAACCGTCTCAAAGACCTATGAAGTTTATGAGCGAGCCGCCCCGTGGGTTCAGCACGTGAGTGCTAGACGACTACGCCACTATGGCAGTTCACTCTTAAAGTTAGCTCCCGGAATGATGGGGCGAGATATAAATTTGGTTTTTCTATCTCACGACCCCGTTATTTCATCTCAAAGGCTTTCATACAAAGAGGTTAGCCAATGAAACGTCAAAAACGTGATCGCTTCCAGCGGGCTTATGTACACGGCTACAAAGCGGGCGTTATGGGCCGCTCCCGTGATGATTGCCCCAGTCACGAGGTTAATTTACGCGAATACTGGATGAGCGGTTGGCGTGAAGGTCGCGGCGACCAGTGGGATGGCATGACCGGCGTTTCCGGCATCCATAAAAACCCCACTGTCATGAC
>JAIVHM010000086.1 GCA_020201095.1 Halomonas sp.
CTCGTGAGCAAGCGGTAAGCGTGGAATCTCCTACCATAGGCGCTGCCGGTACTTTTTTATGTAAGCCAAAGTGGACAAAGCGTGTGAGCGATTTCTTAATTGTGGGCGGTGGCGTCATCGGCATGATGACGGCGCTCCAACTAGCCGATGCAGGGCAACAGGTCAGTCTGGTCGAGCGTAGGTACTGCGGCCAGGAAGCCTCATGGGCAGGTGGCGGTATTGTCTCACCGCTGTATCCATGGCGTTATGCCCCGGCGATTTCCCAGCTGTCACGCTGGTCGGAAGGCGCCTACCCAAGTCTCGCCCTGCGCTTGCTGGAAGAAACCGGTATCGACCCGGAGTACCGTCAAAAAGGCCTGTTGTACTTAAACGTCGATGACCCGGCGGATGCGCTTGCCTGGGCGCGTCAAATGGGCAAGCCGCTGGAGCGCGTGAGTGCCGATATGGTGCGGGCCAAAGAGCGTTGCCTGCCACCGACCGAGGGAGCGTTATGGATGCCAACGCTTGGTAGCGTGCGTAACCCGCGCCTTGGCAAGGCGCTGCGTGCCCGATTATCGGCAATGCCCAATGTGACGCTGCATGAACAGTGTGAAGTGAGAGATTTTGTTCGATACGGCGAGCATGTTCAGGGCGTAAGCACCGCCCAACGGACGCTGACCGCTGCGCATACGATCGTGTGTGGCGGTGCCTGGGCAGGGATGCTGCTAAAGACGCTGGATGTTTGGTTGCCCGTCAGGCCGGTAAAAGGCCAGATGCTTGCCTATCAAACGTCGCCCGGCTTGGTAAAACGCGTTGTGCTCAAGGACGGACGCTATGTGATTCCGCGCTCAGATGGGCTGCTCTTGGTCGGCTCGACACTTGAGGAGTGTGGATTCGATAAGACCACCGACCAGGAGGCGCTGATATCGCTTCGCCAGAGTGCGGAGAGCATCGTGCCAGCGCTTGCCGATCATCCGGTGGCCTACCATTGGGCGGGATTGAGGCCGGGTTCACCGGACGGCGTACCCTTTATCGGCGAAGTGCCGGGCTGGAAGAACCTATCGGTGAACGCGGGGCATTATCGCAACGGGCTGGTGCTCGCCCCGGCGTCAACGCATCTGCTGGTCGATCAGTTGCTCGGGCGCCCGCCGTTGGTCGATCCGGCCCCGTATCAGATGACGCCAGAACGATTAAACACCGGGTAGGCTATTGCTCAGCGTCGTTATCATGCTGTTGTTCCTGTAGGAAACGGTCGCGATGGGCGCTTGAGCAAAACCATTGCTCAGCCTCGCGCAGCGCTTCCTCTTCGGGCAAATGCACCTCGCACCAGCGGCAGCGTACCATATGGCCGCCGTCGTGCTGCTGATCCTGTTGCTGCTGGGTAAGGCGCTCATGTTTCCATTGCCGGTACATGCTGAAAAGCTTGAGACCGGCATAGAACAACACCGCGAAAATGAGTATCCGAATAATCAAAAGGTTCATCCTGTTGTCGCCCTCATGCAATTTGCAAGCGCGGCCTTTGCCTGCGAGCGGCCCTTGCGGGACAATGCGTATTGATGGTGTGTCTCCATTCTAAAAGATTCTCAAGAGATTTTATCGCCCATGCAAGATTTAACGCTGGTCATGGCCCAACTCGACCCCTTGGTGGGGGATATTCCCGGTAATGCCGCACGCGCCATTGAAGCGGTGCGCGAAGCACGCATTGAGCACGGGGCCGATATCGTGGTGTTTCCCGAGTTATTTTTGTCGGGCTATCCGCCGGAAGATTTATTGCTGCGTCCTTCCATGGAAACGCGCCTGCGCGAAGCGCGTGTCCGTATGGCCGAGAAGATGTCACGGGACGTGCTGGTGATTATTGGTTATCCCGGCGTGCGGGAGGGCCACTGTTATAACCTGGCGGGTGTGTTGTACAACGGCCAATGGGAAGCCGAGTACGCCAAGCAGGCGCTGCCCAACTACCAGGTGTTCGACGAGCAGCGCTATTTTACGCCGGGCACCGAGACGCTGGTGCATGAGCACAAGGGGGTGAAGCTGGGCATCGCTATCTGTGAAGACTTGTGGGATGGCGGGCCGATCAAGGCCGCAGCAACGGCCGGAGCCGAGGTGCTGATTACCTTGCATGCATCGCCTTACCACCAGGATAAACCCAGCGAGCGACTTCGCCTGCTTGAGCAGCGCGCTCAGGATGTCGAACGGCCCATCGTCTACGTCAATACCATTGGCGGCCAGGACGAACTGGTCTTTGACGGAGGGTCATGCTGCTTCAACGCCCAGGGGCAGCTACAGGTGTTGGCGCCTTACTGGGAGGTTGGCTTGATGCCGGTGCAGTTACTGCAAACCAGTGCTGCGACCTGGGAGCCTCAAGCCGGTGAGATTGAACCCGAGGTCGAACCCGAAGAAAGTCTTTATTGTGCGCTAGTGACGGGTGTGCGTGATTATGTCAATAAAAGTGGGTTTGATGGTGTGGTGCTGGGCCTTTCCGGCGGTATTGATTCGGGGCTCTCGCTGGCGATTGCCGTCGACGCGTTGGGGCCGCAGCGGGTCCAGGCGGTGATGATGCCCTACCACTACACCGCGGATATCTCCAAGCAGGATGCCGCCGAGCAGGCCAAGTTATTGGGCGTGCATTACGACATCATGCCCATTGAACCCATGGTGGACGCCTTTATGAGCACGCTGGCGGAAAGCTTTGCGGGCACGGAGAGGGACACCACCGAGGAAAACCTTCAGTCGCGTTGCCGGGGCGTATTGCTGATGGCGATCTCCAATAAAAAAGGCTTGATGGTCCTGACCACCGGCAATAAAAGCGAGATGGCGGTGGGCTATGCAACGCTCTACGGCGATATGGTGGGCGGCTACAACGCTATCAAGGATGTATATAAAACCTGGGTGTATCGACTGGCCCGCTGGCGAAATACCCAGTCACCGGCAATACCCGAGCGCGTCATTGAACGCCCGCCTAGCGCTGAGCTTGCGCCAGATCAGCAGGATAGCGACTCGTTGCCTGATTATGATGTGCTCGACGCCATCCTGGCACGCTACATCGAAGGCGATATGAGTGCTGAGGCGATTATTGCGGCTGGCTTTGCTCGTGAGGATGTCTATCAGGTAGTCAAATTGGTCGACCGCTGCGAATACAAGCGGCGTCAGGCACCTGTCGGGGTGCGGGTGACCCCGCGAGGCTTTGGCCGCGACCGCCGCTACCCGATTGTTAATGGCTGGCAGCCCGGCGAGTAGCCGGGCATTTTGAGGTTTAGTCAAGCAACGGGGGTGGTGTCAGGCTAAGTTTTACCATTTCGACGGCGGATACCGGTTTGCTGAAATAATAGCCCTGATAGGCGTGGCACTGGCGATCATTCAAGTGGCGCCAATGTTCTTGGGTTTCTACGCCTTCGGCGATCACATTAAGGTTCAGTGCTTGCCCCATGGCAATAATGGTTTGCACAATCGCCATATCGTCCGCGTCTTTGTGCAGGTCGCGGACAAACGTCTGGTCGATTTTAATTTGATCCAGCGGCAATCGTTTAAGGTACTGGAGTGATGAGTACCCGGTGCCAAAATCATCCATGGCGAAACTGATTCCCAACGCTTTGAGCTGATACATGCGGGCGATGGTGTCGTCGACATTACCGATAACCGTGCTTTCGGTAAGTTCCAGCTTTAATCGTTGTGGCAGGGCGCCGCTTTTAGCGAGTGTGCAACGTACGCTATCGACAAAATCAGGCTGCTAGGCGACTAACTGCTCACAGGCGGTTTCAAGCACCCAGTGACCAATCGGCACAATCAGTCCGGTTTCTTCAGCTAGGGGGATGAAGGTCCCTGGCGAGACAAGGCCTTTTTGCGGATGTTCCCAACGCACCAGCGCCTCCGCCCCAATCGCCTTTCCTGTGCTATCGACCTGCGTTTGATAAACGAGAATAAATTCTTGACGTTCAATGGCTAAACGGAGATCTCGCTCGAGATCGGCTCTGGCTTCAAGTTCAGCCTGCACCGATGGGTCGTAAAAGCGCAAGCCACTGGGAGATGACTGCTTGGCAAGGTGGGCTGCAGCGTTGGCATATTGAAACAGATCATCGACTGTATGGGCGTCGTCATCAAACAATACAACGCCGATACTAGCGCTAAGAAAATGCTCTTTCTCTTCCCAAAGATAAGGCTGTTTGAAAGAGTGATGCAGCTTTTCGGTAAGCCGCTCAGCTTTTTCTGCGGCTTTTAGCTGGTCTGCAGATAAGCCATCGATAGTCATCACAAATTCATCGCCGCCTAAATGGCCAAGCGTTGCACCGTCTATAGCAAGGGCGGATAGCCGCCGGGAGATTTCCTGCAATAGGCTATCGCCCGCGCGGTGACCGCAGCTATCGTTAATGCGTTTGAAGTTGTCTATGTCGAGGTAGATTAACGCACCAAAGGTGTTGGTTTGTTGATTGGTGTCAATCGAATGCTGCAGATGTTCTTTCATCAAACGCCAGTTGGGCAGCTGCGTCAGGGAATCGTAGTAGGCCAGCCGATGTACCTTGCGCTCTGCCTCGCGGCGTCGCTGCTCGGTTTCTCGAAACGACAACAACGCTAATGCAACTCGCCTAAGTGGCCCGCTTCGGCGTTGACTTAGGCGCTGCATATCGGCAAAGCCGGGCAATGCCTGGCGGGTGTTGGAAAGCGCTAGAATAGCATCACCAACGATGACCAACTGTCGATTGATGCGCCACGCAGCAAAGACGGCAGCAATAACCAAGACGCTCGCCAGGGCTAGGCCTAACCACACCAGCGTCTCTATGGATTGGCTTAGGGCCTGAAAGGTCTGCTGATGGCGTTCATTGGCCCGCTGGGTTAGCGCTTCAAAGGTGCGTTGGGTAAAAATCAGGAAACGATTGAAGTTTTGTTCCGCTTCTTGCAAGTACAAGCCGGTGTCTTCTTGGTTAAGCGTGGCGGCCTCGCTGGCCATGTCGATAAACCGCCTGTATTCCTGGAAGGCGCTCAACAGCGTTTCAGCACTCTCAGTTTGCAGACCATCAATTAGGCCGGAAGATGCTAAATGCTCGATACGGTCGCCTATTTCGTTTAGCCGCAGGTTGATCTTGCTATAATCGTCGTAGCTAGCAAATTCGCTGAGTTGGTCGTTGTCGGCTTCAGTGAGCACCTCGACAAGACGTTCGTGAAGGGCGCCGAGGCGGCGTTCGAAGGTCGCCATTTCAACCAGGGTGGCTAGGTCATTCGACTGCGTTTGGTGGCTGTCGAGAGCCTTT
>JAIVHM010000087.1:0-3235 GCA_020201095.1 Halomonas sp.
TAGCTCCGTTTTCAACAGCTGTTGCTCGGCAGGTAATAGGCCGAGAATCATCTGCGCCGCTACCCGTCCCTTGCCTACGCTATCCTGGCGAACGGTAGTTAAACGAGGCGCGCGGTATTGGCCTTCGGCAATGCCGTCAAACCCGGTAATCATCAGGTCGTCAGGCACCCGAATGCCGCGCTGCTCGGCCAACGTCAGCGCGGTCAGAGCAATCCGGTCCGACATGCACAGCAGCAGGTCGGGCCGTTGATGCTTGGGTTGGTCGAGTAATTCTTCTAACACCGGCCTACAGACCTCGAACGTATTCTCCTCAATATTCCAAAGCGGTACTTGTTGCGTATCCACACCGTGTTCGCTGAGTGCGGTATGGAAACCTTCGAGCCGTGCGCGGCTTATCGTACTTGTGTTGGGGAGTAACGTGTGCTCGGAGGTAACTCGGCCGTTGCAGGCTTCTTTCGTCAACCGCAGGTTGATAATGGCCGGGCGCTTTGGCTGTTGTTTCAGGGCGTGGCAGGCGATGTGATAGCTGGCCTCGGTATCGTCGATGTGCACCGTCGGGCAGTCAACCACGTCAAAGTCGACTGATACGATCGGGCGCTGTATCGGTAGCCGGTTTAGCAACTGATTGTTGGGCATCAAGCCGTAGACAATAAACCCATCGGCAATATTGGCCGAGCCCGCCGGCTGTGAAGCGTGTCCCCGTCCTGGCAGCAGCAGCAGGGTGTGCCCGTGGGCATCAAGCACTTCGGCGACACCGGATAAAAACTCACTGGCCACCGCATCATTCAAACTGTAGGTAAGGCTTTCTGCCAGCACTACCGCGACAATCCGTGAACGGCCGGTGCGCAAGCTGCGGGCTTTGGCATCAGGACCGCTATAACCTAGACGGGTCGCCTCACCCAGGATGCGTTCACGTAGCGTAGGTGAAAGTTGATCCGGCCGGTTAAAGGCGTTGGAAATGGTAGCAGTCGAGACACCGAGTTCACGGGCAAGGTCCTTGAGCGTCATTCGGCGGGGTGGTGTCACGGGATTTCCTATGCAGGCTAATGGTTAAACGTCCATCCGCAAGAATACCGACCCCCGCAGCTCCTCGACAAGCCCTGCATAGGAATGCTTGCCGCGATCTACGAAGGTCAGTGAATAGTGATGGTCAATGCGCGCCGATTAAGCGGCCTGCCGTTGCGCAGGCAAATCTAGTGCTGCCCCGCTTTCGTCGAACAGATGAACATGTTGGGTGTCGGGCACCAGCGCGACGTGTTGCCCCACTTTCCATTGGCTTGGGGCTTCGCTGCGATGGATCAGCAGTGCATCACCTTCCTTTGGATCCAGATAAACATAGACTTCGTTACCCAGGTATTCAACGTTGACGATCTCGAAGCGGTTGTCACCAGACGGCTCCGCCAGGCGGAGGTGTTCCGGGCGCACGCCAATACTGAGCGCGGCGCTTTGCGGCTGCGCTTTCGCATCCTGTGGCAAGGCAAGCTCGCCCACACCGGCAGCGTGTACCCGGCAGCCATGGTCATCGTTTGCCAGCAGCTGAGCAGACATGAAATTCATGGTGGGCGAGCCGATAAACCCGGCAACGAACTTGGTGGCGGGGCGCTGGTAAAGCTCTTGAGGGCTACCAACCTGTTCGACCCGGCCGCCGTTGAGCACCACGATCTTGTCCGCGAGCGTCATGGCTTCTACCTGATCGTGGGTAACGTAGATCATGGTGGAACCCAGGCGATAATGCAGGCGCGCGATCTCGTTACGCATTTGCACGCGCAGTGAGGCATCAAGGTTGGAAAGCGGCTCATCAAACAGCAGAATGCGCGGCTCCCGGGCCATGGCACGCCCCATGGCCACCCGCTGGCGCTGGCCACCGGAAAGCTCTTTAGGTTTGCGATGCAGCAACTCTTCGAGCTGCAGGATTCGGGCCGTGGACATGACGCGGTCGTCGATGGTTTCTTTGGTCTTTTTGGCCAGTTTTAGGCCGAAGGCCATGTTCTCGTAGACCGACATATGCGGATAGAGCGCATAGGACTGAAACACCATACCGACACCGCGTTCACGAGGCGGTAAATCGTTGACCACGGTGTCGTCGATACGCAAATCGCCATCGGTGATCGACTCCAGGCCAGCAATCAAGCGTAGCAGGGTGGATTTACCGCAGCCCGATGGGCCGACGAAAACGACAAATTCGCCGTCGCCAATTTGCAGGTCGACATCATCAATGATGTGGTCGCGACCAAAGACTTTATTAATTTTTTCAAGCTTAACACTTGCCATGGATGACTCCTTGCCAACCTCAAGGCTCGTGCCCTGGGTTGGCCTTTTGTTGTGTAAAAGGCAGTGGTGGCGCCTAGGCGGCGCGCATAAAGGCTGCCTGATAAGCGGGGAGCGTCAGCTGGTTGCCGTCGCGCTGATAGTTAAAACCGTGACCATCCAGATCGGCGGCCACCACAACGGGGAGGGTGATCTCTCGCGCTTGGCCCGTCAGGTTAAAAATGCACAGCAGGGCCTCGTCGCCGTGTTGGCGGGTAAAGCCCAGCAGGTCATCGCCCACGTCAACCAGCGTCAAATCACCGTCAAACAGCGCTGCGTGCTGGCGACGAAACGCCAACATCTGACGTGTGGCATTGAGCGTTGACGCCGGGTCGCCCTGTTGTTGGCTAACCGCAAGCTCACGATGTTGTGACGAGATTGGCAGCCATGGCTCAGCACTTGAAAAGCCCGCCTGCGGTGAAGCATCCCACGGCATCGGCGTGCGACAGCCGTCGCGGCCCTTGAATTCAGGCCATAGTACCTTGCCATAGGGGTCCTGAATGCGTTCAAAGGGCACGTCGGCTTCGGGCAGTCCAAGCTCTTCCCCCTGATAAAGACAGACGCTGCCGCGTAGTGAAAAAAGCATCGCCAGGGCGACTTTAGGATAAGCCGTTGGGTCTTCGTCGGCGCCCCAGCGTGAGGCACTGCGTACGACATCGTGGTTAGACGTAGCCCAACAGGGCCAAGCATCGCCCGCCAGCCGCTGAAAGCGCTCGATCACTTCGCGCAAATACGCAGCGGAATGCGGCTTGTTGAGCAGGTCGAAGGTATAGGCCATGTGCAGCTTGTCGCCACCGGCGGTGTACTCGGCCATGCGCTCCAGAGGATTGTCATCGCCAATTTCGCCCACGGTCGTGGTGCCGGGGTATTCATCCATCAGGGCGCGTAAATCTTTCAGGAAATCGAGATTTTCCGGGCGACTGAGGTC
>JAIVHM010000087.1:3257-8038 GCA_020201095.1 Halomonas sp.
TCATCATGGAAGAAAAAGTTGACCGTATCCAAACGGAAGCCATCGACACCCAGCTCCAGCCAGAAGCGCATATTATCCAATTGGGCCTGACGTGCTTCCGGTTGATGGAAGTTGACGTCTGGCTGGCTGTTGAGAAAGTTATGCATGTAATACTGCTGGCGGCGTGGCTCAAAGGTCCATGCCGGCCCGCCAAAAATCGATAGCCAGTTGTTGGGTGGTGTGCCGTCGGGCTTGGGGTCGGCCCATACGAACCAGTCAGCCTTGGGATTAGTGCGATCCTTGCGGCTTTCCTGAAACCAGGCATGTTGGTCCGAGGTATGGCTGATTACCTGATCGATCATCACCTTCAAGCCAAGGCGATGAGCTTTGGCGAGCAGCGCCTTGAAATCCTCCAGCGTGCCGAACATCGGGTCAACGTCGCGGTAGTTGCTGATGTCGTAGCCGAAATCGAGCATTGGCGAGGTGAAGAAAGGCGATAGCCAAATACCGTCGACGTTAAGCGAGGCCACATAGTCAAGCTTCTCGGTAACGCCGGGTAAATCACCGATACCGTCACCGCGGCTGTCCATAAAGCTGCGCGGGTAGATCTGATAGATAACCCCGCCGCGCCACCAGCTGTTTGTGTCGTGAATATCTTGCATGTGCGAGTCCATTGATAACATTAAAAATCCCTAGCCTTTAACGGCGCCAGCGGTGAGACCTGAGACGATGCGCCGTTGGAAGATGATGACCAGCACCACCAGTGGGACCGTCACCACTACCGAGGCCGCCATGATCGGCCCCCAGGGCAACTCGTGGGCACTGCCGCCTGACAGCAGCGCGATCGCTACGGGCACCGTGCGTTGGGTGTCGGTCAGAGTGAAAGTGAGCGCGAACAGAAATTCATTCCATGCGGCGATGAAGGCCAGCAGCCCGGTGGTCGCCATGGCGGGCCACATCAGCGGTAAGAACACCTTGGTAATGGTGATCCACGGCGTAGCGCCGTCCATGATGGCCGCTTCCTCGAGCTCCATCGGCAGCTGCTTCATGAAGGTGGTCAGTACCCACACCGTGAAGGGCAGCGTGAAGATGATGTAGCTCAAGATCAGCCCGGCCGGATTGTTGTAGAGCCCAAGCCCGCGTATGACTTCAAACAGCCCAGAGAGCACCGCTACTTGCGGAAACATCGAGACGCCAAGGATGACCAGCAGAACCGTCGAGCGCCCGCGAAAGCGCACCCTGACCAGCGCGTAGGAGGCCGTGATACCCAGCAGCAGAGCGATAAATACCACGCTGATTGCGACCACAATGGAGTTCAAGATGGCGCGTAAAAAGCTGGCTTCGGTCAATATCTGAATATAATTATCCAGATGCCAGGAGGAGGGCCATAGTTCGACCCGGAACAGCTCGCTTGATGGCTTGAACGAGGTGATCACGGCGTAATAGAACGGGAACACGGCGTAGACCATGATCAGCACAATCAGCGCCCAGAAACCAACCCGCTTGGCTATTTTGCTCAACTGACGTGCGGTCATGCGTCACCTCCCAGTTGCAGTTGCTTGCGGCCAGCATAAATATAGGCAACGGTCGCCAAGGCGATAATCAGGAACAGCAGGGTAGAGGCAGCACTGCCATAGCCAACGTCCTGGAATTCCACCAGTTGTTGGCGTGCGTAGACCGACATTGACATGGTGCTGGTAGAATTTGACGTCAGTACGTAGATCACATCGAACACGCGCAGTGCGTCGAGCAGGCGGAAAATCACCGCCACCATCAAGGCGGGCGTTACCAATGGCAGCGTTACTTTGAAGAACACCCGCACCGGATGGATGCCATCAACCTCGGCGGCTTCATAGCAATCCTTGGGCAGCATCTGCAGGGCGGCAAGCACCAGCAGGGCAACAAACGGGATGGTTTTCCACACGTCGACCATGATGACCGCCAACATTGAGTAGGTGGCGCTGGCCGTCCAGGCGATGGGGTCGTCAATCACCCCAATGCCCATCAGCATGTGATTGATGATGCCGAACTGGTCGTTGAGCATCCATGCCCACATCTGGGCCGAGACAATGGTGGGGATGGCCCAGGGAATCAACACAGCGGCGCGCACAATAGTGCGTCCTTTAAACTCAGCATTGAGAATTAGCGCGACGATCACGCCAAAAACAACTTCAAGCGATACCGATACCACCGAGAAGTAAACGGTATTCCATACTGAGTGCCACCATACGGGGTCAGCCAAAATACCAAACCAGCGGCCGTTCTCGTTAACCAGGTAGTTTTCGAAGCCGATAAAATTGGCCGTACCCAGATCAGACAGTGAGGCGTCGGTAAAACTTAAAAAGAAAGTGCGAAATAAAGGCCAGCCAGCCACCAGTGTTAGCGCGATCAGCATGGGTGTCAGGAACAACCAAGCTGCTTTGACACGCTGGCGCCGCACCTTAGTGCCGCGAGAGCGTCGAGCAATTAATGCGGCTGAACGCGCCCCTTCGGGCGCGCTTGATTGAGAAGTCGTCATGAAGCTCTCCAGCGTTACCAGTTACGACGCTTCAAACGTAGAAGCTCGTTTTCGAGATCCTCAACGGCTTGGGCGCCATCTTTCGTGCCAGATAGCACGTCATGCGAGGCGCTGAAGAAAGCGTTGCTCACACGGCCGTAGGCATCGCCAGTGGGTGCTGAGGGGCGCGCTACTGCGTTGGTGAAGGTCTCGTAGAGGGTGCCAAAGAAGGGAACCGCGTCTAACACTTCCTGATCCTGATAGAGCGCGTCGATGGTCGGGTTGTAGGAGGCCTCAATCGCGCGCCGCTTCTGCTCTTCTTCGCCGGTCAGAAAAGCGACTAGCTCGGCGGCCAGCTCAGGGTTTTCGGTGTAGCGTGATACCGCCAAGTTCCAGCCACCCAGGCCAGCGGCGCTCTCACCGTCTTCGCCGCCCGCTGGTAGCTGAGTAACGCCAACCTTATCGCGGACATCGCTATCGTCGCTCTGCGCCAGCGACCAGGCATAAGGCCAGTTACGCATGAATACCGCATTGCCGCCCTGGAATACGCCACGAGCTTCTTCTTCGGTGTAGTTCAATGCTCCTTCAGGCGAGATATCGCCAATCCACGAAGCAGCCAGGTCAAGCGCCTCGGCCGCCTTTTCATTATTGATGCTGATTTCGCCGTCTGCCTCGACAATATTGCCGCCACCATGGCTAGCGACCCATTCCAGTGCGTTCACCGTCAAGCCTTCGTAGGCCCGGCCCTGGAAGACATATCCTCGCATGCGGTCATTGCCTTCAGCGCGTTCGGCGTCTTTAATCTCGCGGGCGGTCTCGGTAAGTTCTTGCCAGGTGGTGGGGACTTCATGGCCGTGTTTTTCAAGCAGGTCTTCGCGGTAGTAGAGCACGCCTGCATCAGTAAACCACGGCATGGCGACCAAGCGGTCATCGATAGTGTTGTTGGTGACTATCGTCTCGAAATGGCCCTCAGCGGCGTCATCGCCCAGTACCTCGCTTAAATCCAACAGGTGGTTAGCCAGCAGGCCCGGCCATACAACGTCAATTTGCATGACATCGATATCGCTCGAGTTAGCCGACAATATCTGCTGGTAGAGCGATAGCCGTTCGGTAGATGAATTGGGCGTAGAAACCACATCGACCTCATGGCCGGTTTTTTCTTCCCAGGCTTCGATGCCTTCTTCGCAAAGGGTCAGTTCAGCACCCACGGCACCGCAAGAAATGGTCAGTCGTTAAAAGCGTCTTTTTCATGATGGTTCCTCGGCGTTTGTTGTTGTCGGGTAGTGCATCGTCGAAGCCCGTTGGCAACCTACTTAAACGATTAAGTTTGTGTGCTCAGTTAGCCGACTCTTGCCAGCAAGTTCAATAGCTACTTTTGTCTAACGCTTAGACATTGGTCGTTAATTAGTGATTACTGGTTGGTTTACGCAGTCTTAATCGATTAAGTTAAGTCTATTCCAATGTTTTGGTTAGTTGTGTTGGTTGCATTACTAACTATTGGAATAAATACGATTTACAACAATCGATTCAAACGCGCCCGCTTTTTATGCATAGAGGCTTGAGAAGCAGCGATGGGCGGAGCGTCGAACAACAACAGGGTTTAAAACAATGCATAAAATGACTTTCAAGACACCGCTGGCGATTGCCATTGCCGCTGCCAGCCTGGGCATTAGCGGCACAGCCATGGCCGATACCACCATGGAAGAACGACTTGCTGAACTGGAAGCTCGAATTGCCGCGGCAGAGCAGCGCGCGGATGTTGCCGAGCAACGTGCTGAGCGTGCCGAAAGCCAAGGAAGTACTGGTGCCGAGGTTGAAAGCGATGGCGAAATCGAAGAGCGCCTCGCCCGGGTTGAGCGCTACGCCGATGGCGAAGAAGGCTTCTCATTTAACGCCTACGCACGATCGGGCTTGCTGATTGGCGAAGATGGTAAGAGCGCTGAAGGTGGGCCTTATGTTACTCCTGTAGGCCCGGAAGGCGGTGCTGTTGGGCGCTTGGGTAACGAAAATGATACCTACGCTGAAGCTATCCTCAACTACCGTATGCGCTTTGATAACGGTGCTAAGGCGCTTTATCGCACCATGATTGCTGATGGCACCACCTCTAGCAACGACTGGACCGGCGGCGATTCAGATATCAACGTGCGCCAGGTGTTTGCCGAGTTCAGTGATCTACCAAGCTTTACCGGCGCGTTTGAAAACGCCTCCATCTGGGCCGGTAAACGCTTCGACCGCGACAACTTCGATATCCACTGGCTTGATAGCGACGTCGTTTTCCTCGCCGGTACCGGCGGCGGTATTTACG
>JAIVHM010000249.1 GCA_020201095.1 Halomonas sp.
ACGCCGAGTGTGCTCTGCTAAAAGCTGAAGCCTTGCTGCTTGATGAACAGGTCGTGGCGGCACGGGAATGTCTCGAGGCAAGAATAAACACCACCCCAAAGCCATCCGATTTGTTCAAGCTTTACAACAACCTGGCACGATGTGACGAGATGAGTGGGTACAGAAAACAAAAACTGACCCATTTGCGGCGAGCGTGGCACGAATGGAAGAAGTCTCCTGAGCCGGCCGCCCTAAAATACCTCATTCATAACCTGGCAATTGAGACGGTCCGAGACGGCGATTTACAGAAAGCAAATGGCATTGTTCAAGATGCCCTCCACCGCATCGACCGTTCACAACCGGACCAGGTGCTAATGTGGCATAACCTCTCTGTGGAGGTGGCAAGACAAGCAGGCGACCTACGACAACTCGAGGTAGCACACAGTAAGTTCGACGAACTTTCCCTATCACTGAATCATACAGCAGCCCAGTGCCTTACACTCAAAATCACCCGATTGCGGATGGATTTTAACGATGGGTTGGCTGGCGATTTTCCAAAATTCCTGGAGAAGATCAATGCACTACTTGACGATATCGACCAGCTCGCTCCTTCAGATCAATTAAGTGCATTGAAAGAGATCGGACACAACATCGAACAAGTCGCCTATATCAATCAGCACAGCCCATTGTTAATGCAAAAAATCGAAAGTTCGCTGGCCCGAAACGACAAAATGGCATTGGAGCGGGCCCACTTGGTTAATGCGCAGCTCGAGACCTTACCGCCCTCTCTGGTCAACCAACGACAACATTGGCTTGGCTTGCAGCACTATCTTGAAAAAATCCGTATCCGGGACGCATCTAACTTTCCCGACCGCGCGCTAGAGAACTTATTCAAGTCTCTGAAGGAAAGCGCAGAACTTCATCTGGATAGAGGGTTAGCTCACGCAGCCATTCATGCCTGGATCGTTATCTGCGACGAATACGTTGCTTATATGGAACAGTTCTTTTGCTACCGTTGCCAATGGGCCAAAGAGCTCAAACGACAACACGAAAAGACTGCTATTTGTGGATTGAGAGAAGCCGAGCACTTGCTAGGCAAACAGGAGATTACCCATGGTCTTGAAGATGCCATGATCGGTGTGGCTGAGTTTGCTTTGAAACTCAGCAACGATAAGGAGTCTGCTCGCTACTGGGTTGAGCAGTTTGATGAAAGAGAGAATAGCCTGAACCATTACGCGCAATGGTTCAGGAAAAAATATCACTGGGTGAAGTCAGCAGTCGCCTAGTAGCAGTCATTGGCATTGATTGACTGGACAGAACAATAGAATGCTACCTAAAGGCCACCCACGCAGACATACTTCAGCTCAGTAAACTCATCCAACCCATGGTGCGAACCTTCACGCCCCAGCCCGGACTCTTTCACGCCGCCAAACGGCGCAAGCTCGGTGGAGATCAGCCCTTCGTTGACGCCCACCATGCCGTACTCCAGTTGTTCCATGGTGTGCCAGATGCGGCGGTAGTCGGTGGCGTAGAAGTAGGCTGCCAGGCCAAAGGGCGTGTCGTTGGCCATCTGGATGGCCTCTTCATCGCGCTGGAAGCGGAACACCGGCGCGACCGGACCAAAGGTCTCTTCCTCGGCCACGGCCATTTGGGTAGTCATGTCCGCAAGCACTGTGGGCGTAAAAAAGCGCTCGCCAGCGGCGTGCGGCTTACCACCGCACAACAGCCGCGCGCCTTGGCTCAAGGCGTCGTCTACATGGCTCTGCACTTTGTCGACCGCCGCCTGGTTGATCAGCGGGCCAATAACGCTGCCCTCGGTCAGGCCATCGCCAACTTTCAGGCCATTAACACGCTCGGTGAGCTTGGAGACGAACGCCTCATAAATACCGTCCTGCACCAGAAAGCGGTTGGTGCACACGCAGGTCTGCCCGGTATTACGGAATTTAGACGCTATCGCGCCATCCACCGCGGCATCGATATCGGCGTCATCAAAGACGATAAACGGCGCGTTACCGCCAAGCTCCATGGCGGTTTTCTTCACCGTGCTGGCACACTGGGCGAGCAGAAGTTTGCCCACTGGGGTAGAGCCGGTAAACGAGACTTTGCGCACCCGTGAATCGGTCGTCAGCACTTCACCTACCGCTGCCGGTTTTGAGGCCGTCACCACATTGATAGTGCCCGCCGGCAGGCCCGCTTCCAGCGCCAGGTACGCCGCCGCAAGGGCGGTGAGCGGCGTGGCTTCGGCGGGCTTGATGACCACGGTGCAGCCAGCGGCCAGGGCCGGGGCGCATTTACGGGTAATCATCGCCAGCGGGAAGTTCCACGGGGTAATGGCGGCGACCACACCGACCGGCTCGCGCAGCACAAGCAGGCGCTTGTCGGCACCGTGACTGGGCAAGGTTTCCCCGGCCATGCGTTTGGCTTCTTCGGCGAAGAACTCAATAAACGAGGCGCCGTAGGCCACTTCGCCCTTGGCTTCCGCCAGCGGCTTGCCCTGTTCAAGGGTCATCAAGCGGGCCAGATCATCGGCGTGCTCATGGATCAGCTCAAACCAGCGGCGCAGCAGTGCCGAGCGCTGCTTCACCGGCGTCGCGCGCCAGGCAGGCCCGGCGTCGAAGGCGGCCGCGACAGCATCACGGGTATCGTCAGCGTCTAAATCGGCCACTTGGGCAATCGTCTCGCCTGTGGCGGGGTTATCCACCACGAAAGTCTGCTTGCCCTTGCGCCATTCGCCGCCAACCAAGGCAGGTACGCCATCGTGCAACCACTGTTCGATAAAGCTCATATAGTGCTCCTGAGAAGCCTTGGTCTTAAAAAATATCTCGACGACATGGCGAAGATTTATAGCTCCGCTTGCATATGCCGATCGCTGTAATCACGCCCATAGGTACGCAGCGCGTGGGTATAAAAGCCGATGCCGAGCACTACCCAAACGGCAAGGATCGTCCATTCCGCAGCACCCAACGCTGCCGGGCTACCCGGCAGATAGAGACACGCCATGCCGAAGGACAGAATGATCGCCAGCGTGCCGCACAGCTTGCCGTTGCTCACTTTGAACGGACGGGGCATATCCGGTTCACGCACGCGCAAAACCATGAAAGAAATCGCCACAAACAGGTACGCCAGAACGATCCCCAGACCGCCGGCATTGACGATCCACACCAGCGCAGGGCGTCCGAAAAGAGGCGCCAGGCAGGATAGAAAGCCCATCAGAAAAATAGCGTTGGTGGGGGTTCTGTAGCGCGGGTGCAGCTTAGCGAACATGGCAGGTAGCATACCCGCATTGGCAAGCGCATAAATCGCCCGCGATCCGCCAATGTAGAAAGCGTTCCAGCTGGTAATGATACCTGCAATACCGGCCACTACCATCAGGTTACCGGCCCACGGCGCATTAAATAGACTTTCCATGGCATCGGGAACGCTGAGCGTACTGGCGGCGATTGCGTCGCTATCCAAGGCCAGGCTGGTGGCCAGAATAATCAGCGAGTACCACACGACGGCAAGAATCACCGACACCATCAGCACTTTGCCGATCGCCTTGTAAGGCAAGTTGATCTCTTCGGCGGCCTGGGGGATGACGTCAAAGCCGACAAACAGAAACGGCACCATCACAATGACTGCGATAACACCCGCCATGACGCTGCCTTCAGACTGCGAAAACAGCGGCATCATATTGGCGGTGCTGCCCTCAAACAGCGAGCCGGTGACGAACATCACCCCGACTGTTCGGCGCCAAGTGTTCTACGACGGTCGGTAAGGCCACCGCCTCGAATGCGACCACACTCAAATAGCCCAATATGATGGCCCAGGTACAGAAGAAAGAGGGCCAATGACCCAGCGCGCGGTAGCTGTAGACATGCTCGCCGCCGACTTTAGGCATGGCCGAGGCTAGCTCCGCATAAGTCAGGCCGACGAGTACAATCGCTAAGCCACCGACAATAAAGGCGAGAATGGCACCTACACTGCCAGCGGACTGAATCGCGGTACCGGTGAGGACAATCCAGCCCCAGCCGATCATAGCACCAAATGCCAAGGCGAGTACGTCGCCGCGGGCCAGCACCCGGACGAGTTCGGCTTTTTCTGAAGAAGACGTTGTCATAGCACAGAGTCCTGCAGGTTATTGGAGGTTGTCATCGGCGCTCTGAGGCGCAGTATCTGAATTTTAACGAAAACAGTATAGCCGCACGCTAGCAGGCAGCAGGAAGAACACGAGTGGACCACTTCAGTTTTCAACTAGACCACTATTCTAGTGCACCGAATAAGTGCAAACTACATCGACGACATTCGTCGCACCGTCCGGGAATAGCCGCCTTAACGCACAACAGGAGAGGTTTAACATGGACCATAAGGAGGCGTTGCACCACTTTGCACATCTGTATGCCCACCAGCCCGAGCAGCTTAGCAAGCAGGTGCGCATTGAAGTGGCGCTGCGCCAGGCAATTACCCAACAATGGCCCACCGGGCTTCGCCTACCCTCTCACCGTGCCCTGGCAAGCACTGCGGGCGTGGCCCGCCAAACCCTAGCCCAGGCCATCAAGACCCTGCTGGATGAGCAACTGCTGAAAACGGCCCATGGCCAGGGCACCTGGACCCACAAGCCCGTGGCAGTAACGGCTGGAGTGCCAGCCCGGATTCAGCTTTCCAAGCGCGCCCAGCGCGTGCTGGATGGCCCAGGCGCCAGCACGATTCAGAGTGGTGCCTTCGTCCCAGGCATTCCCGACATCGCCCAATTTCCGATGCGCAAGTGGCGTCAGCTTTATGCAAGCGTGACGGTGCCGCAGAACGCTCTTCTGCTGTCTTACTCCACCGGCGGCTATGGCCCGCTTAAGCGAGCGATTCGCGATTTTCTGGCGCGCTGGCGCAACATTCACTGTGATACCGAACAGATCATCATTACTGACGGTACCCATAATGGCATTGAGCTGTGCGCCATGGCGCTTGCAGACGTGGGGGATAGCGTCGCCATTGAATCACCCTGTTACTGGGGAGCGCGCAATGTGTTCAGCGCCGCAGGGCTTACTATTGACATGCTGCCGTGGCGGCCTGACGAAGGCCATCAGCTGCCCAACGCAATAAGTGCGAGCACCCTGGTCTATCTGACCGGCTCACATCATTACCCGCTCAGCGTACCCACTAACCCCGAGCATAAACGGCGGCTTTGTGATGCCTTATCGCCCGCCTACGTGATTGAGGACGACTACGAGTTTAACCGCGACGATCACGCTAACCTGCTCTTCGACCCGCGCTCCGAGCACCACTTGCTGGTCGGTTCGTTTTCCAAGATGATGTTCCCTGGTTTGCGCCTGGGCTACTTGGTAGCGCTGCCACAGGTTCGCAGCGTCTCGCTACCGAGTAGCGCTATCAGCCTGTGCGTCGAGTTTGAGCCAGGCGTTAATGATGTGCAGATCGCCCAAGCTTTATTAAAAGAACATTTAATTGTGCGCCCACTAAGCCCGGTATGCGACAAGCAGGATCAAAGGGTTGGCCTGGTGATGGGCGTGGGAATGCTTTCTGGGGAAACGCTGGTGCGTGAAGCCCAACGATTGCGCCGCTGTTTAGAGACTTTGCTGCGCTGACGGCTGAACCATGCCCCTGATGATTTACCCACAGACTTTCCAAAACTTATCCACAACTCATTATTGACAATAATTTATTCACAAGGACGCTTTCATGCATCGCCCTGTTGATCGTTTTCACATAAATACGTCTGCAGCGCTAACGACGCTACGCCTTTGGGTAGCACTCGCCTTCGTGCTGGTGCTCTCGGGCTGCGCCACCTTCGCACCCAACCCGCCCCAGGATCAAAGCAATATCTGCGAAATTTTCCGCGAGCAGCCAACCTGGTACGACTATGCCCAAGAGTCCCAGGAGCGCTGGGGGACGCCAATTGCCACGCAAATGTCTTTTATCCAGCAGGAGTCGTCGTTTCGTAGCCATGTTCGTCCGGACCGAAAGTATTACCTGGGCTTTATCCCCGGCCCGCGACCGTCCTCCGCCAAAGGTTACGCCCAGGCGCAAGACCCGGTGTGGGGCGAATACGAGGATCAGGCCGGCAGCCTGTTTTCCCGCCGCACGCACATGAAGCACGCCACCGACTTTATCGGCTGGTACAACCAGCGCACTCAGGAACAAACCGGCGTTTCACTGAGTAATCCCGAACATCTTTATCTGGCCTATCACGAAGGTGCGGGCGGCTACCAACGCGGTAGTTACCAAGGTAAACCCGCTGTTCAGCGAGCCGCTAGCCAGGTGGCCACGCGTGCCAACCGCTACCAGTCACAACTCAACAGCTGCGAGGCAGAATTCCAGTGCCGCAAGTTTTATCAGGTGTGGCCGTTCTGCCGCGCAGGTTAGCGGGTGCATTCAGGTTGTTGGCGCCTATACTGACCCTACCTAATATTGGAGGTCGCCATGGATTATCATCACTACCGCGAAGCCCTTGCCAAGACACTCGCCCAGAGCGAACTGCCCTTTCCGCACGGCGAATATCAGGCGCGCCTGGACAAGGTGCGCCGTGCGATGGCGAGCCGCGGGGTCGATGCGCTGCTGCTTACCGATCCCGCCGATATCAATTACCTCACCGGCTACCACACCTTTGAGGTCTCGGTGCATGCGTGCCTGGTGTGCACGCCAGAGCGCTTGGTGCTTCAAGTCGCCTCGATTGAAACAGGAGCAGCGGTTGTCACCGCGCGCGTGGACGAGATCATTGGCTATCGCTGGGAAAACGCGGATGAAATTCTCACACCGCTTGCCGACTTGCTTGCCGACTGTCAGCGCATCGGTATCGATGGCTGGAGCAGCGGGCTGCGCGTCGGCATCATGCACGCCCTCGCCGAGGCCGTGGGGAAGGAACGTTTCTGCGAGGCGGGCGACCTGCTGGATGCAATTCGGATTGTGAAAAGCGCCGCCGAGCTCGACATGCTGCAGGAGAGCGCTCGCATCACCGCCGCCGGATTGGAGGCCGCCGTGCAGGTCATTCGCCCCGGCATGACCGACAATGACATCGCCGCCGTTGGCGCCAAAGCGCTGCTGGAAAACGGCAGCGAGTTTATGAGCCTGCAGCCAATTGTGACCAGTGGGCACCGTATCGGCGTCATTCACGTCAATCACAAACGCCACGTGATTCAGCCTGATGAACCCGTCTTTCTGGAATTCGGCGCCGCCTATCAGCGCTATACCGCGCCCATGATGCGCACGGCGGTCACCGGCACCCCAAATTCCGCACTTTCCGCGACCCGCGACCTGTGCCGCTCGATATTTGAGGCGCTATGCACCGCCATGCGCCCTGGCAACACCTTTGACGATGCCGCCCGGGCTGCCGATGCGCTGCTGGCGCCCCAGCGCGACCAGCTGTTTTTCTCCGGCGTGTTTGGTTACGCGGTGGGCGCGCAGTTTCCGCCAAGTTGGGTGGAGGGCACGGGCTATATCGCCCAGGGGCAAAGGCGTCAGTTTGAGGCCAACATGGTCTTTCACCTGCCGCTTTGCCTGCGAGTGCCGGGGCAATGGGGCGTCGGGCTCAGCGATACGGTGGTCGTCACCGAGCAGGGCGCCAAGCCACTGACCACTAACGACTGGCAGCTTTACAAGGCGGCAAATTCAGCCTGACAGCCATCCCTTATAGCCGCTGCATTGACAGTTCGATTGGCTAACGCTATCGTCACACAAATGAGA
>JAIVHM010000250.1 GCA_020201095.1 Halomonas sp.
ATCACAAATTTACGCCTGGCTTCCCGTATGATTTTGGAGAAGGCCTGGAACACCGCGATTTCCTCAGTGCAGGGTGAGCGCAGATCTTCCTCCAGCATCTTGCGGCCCTCGGCATCCAGGCTGGCACCGCGGGTTGCCATGATATGGTCGCGGTAGACTTGGGTTTCCACCTCGGGGTCAATGCGGCTGACGGTCAGGTTGGCGACATCACCCGCGAGTGTTTCGGTCAGGTGGGCCGCCGGGTCGGTGGTGGTCAGCAATACCTCGTGGCCACGGGCGGCCAGCTCCACGGCAACAGCTGCGGCAATGGTGGTTTTGCCCACGCCGCCCTTGCCCATGGTCATCACCAGGCCTTTACCGTCGGTCTCAATGTAGTCAACCAGGCGGGACAGGGGTGGCAGGTTGTCCAGAGCACGCCGGGGTGTGCCGGAGCGCATGGTTTCAACCGGCTGATTCATCCGCCGCAGGGCATCCAGCCCCACCAGATTTTCAGGGCGTAGATAGAAGTGACTTTGCGGTAAACCCGCGAGCTCTGAATCGGCTTCTTCCACGGCGGTGCGTTCACGCTCGATCATGCTGGCGGCCAGGGCATCGTCCGAAGCTTCAGCCGGCATCATGCCGTTAATGGCGAGATGCTGATTGCGTATGCCGATATCGGCCAGCTCCCGGTGGGTTCGCGCGGCTTCCACCATTGAGCTTGTCCGGGGCCGGGCCACCAGAACCAGACGGGTCAGAGTCTCGTCAGAAAGGCTTTGGACGGCGGCGGCGTAGCGCTCACGCTGCTTGTCCAGCCCGGCCAGTGGGCCGAGGCAGGAGGCATCGCCGCCGGTTTCCAGAAATCCGCTCCAGGCACCCGGTAACTTGAGCAACCGGATGGTGTGGCCGGTGGGCGCGGTGTCGAAAACAATATGGTCGTAGCGCCCGGTCAGTGCCTCATCCGTGAGCAGCGCAGTGAACTCATCAAAGGCGGCAATCTCGGTGGTGCAGGCACCCGACAACTGTTCCTAGATGCTCGCTACGGCTTTCTCCGGCAGACTGGCCCGTATCGGGCCAAGGATTTTCTCACGATAGTCTTCCGCGGCCGCTTCGGGGTCGATTTCCAGCGCTTCGAGCCCGGGCACATTGGCAATTGGTTTAATGTGATTGCCAATGCGGGTGTCGAATACCTGGCCCACGTTGGACGCCGGATCGGTGCTTACCAGCAACACTTTCTGCCCCGCATCCGCAAGATTAACGGAGGTGGCGCAAGCCAGAGACGTTTTACCCACGCCGCCTTTGCCGGTAAAAAATACGAATTTCGGCAGGTTTTCAAACATTCAGGTTATCCTTAGCAGCAAGAGCTTTTCGTGTTTGATGAGCCGCAGGGCGAGGCTGGTGCGGCGGTATCCTGGTCCTCAAAGGGCAGATTGTTCCAGGCAGCCAACTCCTTGCGTGCGGGGTAGCGCGCTTTGGAAACCATCTTGCCGTCTACCAGGATAGCCGGTAAATCATCGCCTCCGGAGGCCTGCATCAATGCATTCACTTCCTCGTTCATCGTGAACTCGGTGGGTTCCTGGCTCAGGTTAACTCGCCGCACAGTGACGCCCTGGTTCTTCAGCCAGTCCAGATCGGCGGCAAACGTTACCAGCTGTTGCTCGACATCGGTGCCGCAAACGCCGGTTGAGCAGCACATGGGTGGGTCATAAACGGTGACTGTGGTCATTTCTGTCTCCTTTTTAATGGCATCGGTATCAATAAAGGTCTCTGTTTTTTCTACGATAAAATCGTTGTCGTCACGCCACTAATACAACATTGTTCATCTATCGTTTCAGAGACCATCAGCGTTTGTGGTTTCAACTGCCCTCTCCCGGCACCAGCAACACAGGCACATCCAGCCCACGGCAGGCCGCCTCGGCGACACTGCCCATCAGCAGCTGCTGCAGGGGATTGCGCCCCCGCTTGCCAAGCACCAGGAGGTCCACATCTTCCGCATTGGCCGTCTCAAGCAGCGCGTGACGTGGGTCGCCCGCCACGATCCGGGTCTCAAGCGATGGCATCCCGTCAGAAAGCGCCGCCAGATGCGCCCTGGCCTCTGTAACGGCTTTGTCCTCACTCTCGGGGTCTTCAAGCACCGTTACTGCCAGCGCTCTCTGCGCCTGCTTGGCCAGGTCGGCGAAAAGCGTTTCCGCCGCCTTCACCGCCGTGGAGCCATCCGTGGCCAGAAGAATGGTTTTATCTGCTGCTAAACACTGCTCTCCCACGGGCTCCAGCCACAACGGCAACTGGGCCAGTCGCGCGACATCCAACGCGGTACTGCCCAGGAAAAACTCATGGAAACGACTGTGGCCTTGACTGCCCATCAGCAACAGATCAGCGCTGGTATCGCCAACGGCCGCAACCAGCTCGGCTCCAGGTTCTCCAGTTCGGATTTGCCAATCCACACTGAGCCCCAATGACGCGAGTTGGTCGGCCTCCTCGGTCAGGCGCTGCTCGTAATAGGCCCTATGGCTTTCCTCGGGTACTGCCGGATACCGGCTGCTGAGCACGTACACCAACGTCGCACTTTCCAGCCCCCAATTCCGCAATGCTTCAACTCGCCTGCGCACACAGGGCCAGGCGGGTGAAAAATCAATTCCAATCAACGCATGCTTAAACATCACTCACCCCTTTTCCGTTCTTTTCCCGATGCCAGTTCAACACCGTCAACAAAAAGCCGCCGGAATTCCAGGAAGCTTTCCAGCCGCACCTTCAGCGGATGCTCAACCCGTAGATCCTCCGCCACATAAACGCGGATGCCCTCTTTCATCTCTGAAAGATATCCCGCGAGGTCCTCCGGTTCGCCCAGGTCTGCTACCGGTACGGAGGTAGAACCCCCGCAGCAGCCATTACGGGTGGACGCGCGAATCATCATGACGCCACCCTGCCGGGCAACCCAGTCCCTGGCCTGCGGTGTTATCTCGATGTCGAGCCCGGTCATCAACTACTTACCTGCTCTTCCGGGAAATACTGGCGGGTCTGGTTGGCAATCCAGACCAGCCCCAGCATCAATGGTACCTCGACCAGCACGCCGACCACGGTGGCCAATGCCGCACCGGAATGGATCCCGAACAGCGAAATAGCCGCCGCCACGGACAACTCAAAGAAGTTACTGGCGCCGATCATGCCCCCCGGGGCTGCCACGCTATGGGGCACCTTCCAGGCCTTGGCCCAGCCGTAGGCAATCGCGAAGATAAGAAAAGTCTGGAGAATAAGCGGCACAGCAATCAGCGCGATGTGCAGCGGATTCTGAAGGATCACCTCGCCCTGGAACGCGAACAGCAGCACGAGCGTCAGGATCAAGCCAATGGGCGTTACCGGGCCTAGACGCTTCATGAAGACGTTGTCGAAATAGTCGATGCCCTTATTAGCAATCACGTAGCGGCGCGTGGCATACCCACCCACCAGAGGAATCACGATATAGAGAAAGACCGACAGCGCGATCGTCGCCCAGGGAACGGTCATATCCGACAGGCCCAGTAGAAACATGACAATGGGCGCAAACGCGAACAGCATGATGAGGTTATTGACCGATACCTGCACCAGGGTGTAGGCGGCGTCGCCACGCGTAAGATAGCTCCAAACAAACACCATGGCGGTACAGGGCGCTGCCCCCAGCAGAATAGCGCCGGCCAGATACTCACGCGCCAGGCCTGCCTCGATCAAAGGCTCGAAGACTACCAGTGGTGAAAGGCTTGATCAACCAGTTAACCGTCGTGGTAATGACCAACCCCTTGGGTTGGCGGCGTACACCCGCGATGGAATCAAAATCCACCTGCACCATCATCGGGAAGATCATCGCCCAGATCAGGATCGCAATCGGGATCGACACCTGGGCGTATTCAAAACGCGACAGCACATCGGGCACCACGGGCGCGAACTGACCCACGGCAATACCAATCACAATCGCAAGCGCCACCCAGACCGACAGGTAACGCTCAAACAGCCCCATACCTTCTTTGATATTGGGGGTATCATCAGTTGTGCTCACGCTTGACCTCCATCCATTTCATCGCTAATTAAAGATTCAACCGGTCGGTAAGCCCGCCCAGATCCCGGGTAGCCAGCACGGTTCGGAGCGTCTCCCGGGCCCAGTCCGGCAAATCCTCGCTCAACCGGTAATGCACCCACTGGCCCAGGCGCTCATTTTCCACTATGCCTTGGCTTCGCAATTGGCCAAGGTGACGCGAGATCTTGGGTTGGGACAGATCCAGCGCCTGCACTAGCTCGCAGACACAGAGCCGCCCCTCCTGCTCCATAAGCAACAGGCTATCAAGCCGGGTTGTGTCTGAAAGTGCTTGGAAGAACTTCTCAGGCGTTATCATATCTGTTTATCCGTATATAACAATATCCACACCCTTAACCGAGTCTGACATAATGTCAATATCCGTACTGCCCGGAATTTACAGCGACGGGAAATGGAGAAGCGTCGTCGCGATGAGAATCGTTAGAAAGACCTGCCTCGAGTGCACCCGTATCACCATGCCCGCAAGCAAAGGAACCAGGCCCAAAAGGTTCTTGAGGATGAGTGCCGGCTAACCCAGCCGCGGATAGCGGTCCTGAAGAGATAGCACTGGCGGCGTAGCCGAGTGAGATAGTCCAGAGGGAAGCCGTGACTATATTCCCGCCTGTGAGACTACAGTCGTAAAAAGCCGACGGCAGGGTGCACCGGAATTCGGCGTGCCTGGTAACCCTACATTTTTATCAACGGCTAGATCGTTTGTGATGCGTAAACGCTGGAGCAGATGGAAACGTTGATCGATGCGTCAGAATCCGTTGATACCAATACGCAGAATCATGGTTACCTCGCTATGAATTTACTTGTAGGTCTCATAAGCCGAGTTTCAGCGCTCCATGTCATCGCGCCCCTGGATCTCCAGCCACAGCATCAGCCGTTGACGGATTTCAGCCAGCGCCTGCTCGTAAGCATCCCACCGCTCGATCAGGCGTGGATCGCGGATATCCCAATAGAGAAACTCATCACTGTTGCCCTGCCAGTCGCGGCACGCCTGATGGGCCTTGTCGCAGAGCACGATCACCGTGTCGAAATGTTCGCCGGCAAAGTCGTCCAGGGACTTACTGGCGAGCCCTTGAGTGTCGATGCTTTGCTTGCTCAAGATCGCCAAGGTTAGCTCATGGGGTTGATCGGGTTCAGAGCCAGCGCTGACCGCTTCAAAGCGGTCGCCAGCCAAATGGCGTAACAGGGCTTCTCCAATTAGGGACCTGGCAGAGTTGGCATTGCACAGGAACAAAACACGTCGCTGTCTCATCAGCTAGGCCTTATTGATACGATTTTTTATACATATACGGGAGTAGATGTTTGTGCAGCAGGGACTTTCAACGGCTCTACCTCGAGGGAGGAGCTCGACGCGCTCACAATAATTCCATGTTGTAACTATTTAGCACGTTCCAGGCTGCACTCGCCAACCTGCTGTTTCCTTTGGCATAGTAAGAAAGATCGTGAAGTCGTTCGTTATCCAGGAATCGCGCCATTAGCGACATCAAAATACCAGCAGATCTACCCGATATTAATCCTTCGCAGTTGCGTTCCATCGACGCGACGCTATTGGCAGACCCCGATGCACCCCACTCAGAGCAAGACCCTGGCTGTGATGCAAGTGTGCGATGGATCTTAGCCACTCAATGTCGTCAACCAATTACGTGTACCAGGACGCTGGATGCGCATGGTTAATATCCCCGACTAGTCATTATACGACCACTCAGCAAGATTCTCAGGCACCTAGTGTTTCCGAGGGTTTGGAGCTGCCATGTACATGCGTAAGTGCTAAAAGTCTGCTAAGGGTCGTATTCTGCCGAAGCGCTTACTTTAGCATAGGTTAAATCTCTTCTATCTGACAAAAGCAGTCTTCCACCAGTATCTGGCGCCACCATGAGAAGAGCGCTTGTAAAACGATTATTGCGTCAGTTAATTTTCTCAGGAATCGCTTCGAATTCGCCGTCAGCAAACCAGTCGCTTTCCTTGATCCGTTTTAATGCTGCTGCTGGGTCTGATGACCAGAGTACAAGAGCAAGTGACTCCTGAGCACGGCTGCAAGTCACATACAAAAGACGCAACGTCCTGTCGATGGCTGTTTCTTTTCCTTTATCTACATTATTTGTGTCCGTTTGGCTGAGCCCAGTACCACCAAAAATCTTATCGTAGGCAATTTGATTGCCTCCAGCTAAATTGTCGTCCATAACGACCATGACATGAAGAAATTCAGAGCCTTTAACGACTTGGTGGGTGGCCAGCGCTGAATTTCCGGAAAGGTAGGCGCGATATTTTTTCAACTGACTCCAAGGGGAAGCGAACAGTGCGCACCAGCCTCGTCGCATCCGATCTTTCTTAGACTCATCCTCGCGTCTACTAGGCGCTGATGGTGGGGGTGAGTCGTCCATATATGCAGACAAGAGACGATCATCAACCTCAAACAGCCTTGTTCTCAAGATCGGTTCAAGCACATCCGCCACAGTCGAAACCGGGTTTGCACAGGCTGCAGCAAAAACCTCAATAGCTTGAAGCATTTTGTCGGCACGGCATACTCGCTCAGCCACATCCATAGGCATGTCATCAAGACGGCCGTAGCGCCGTAAAACTTCTGTGGCCATGAACTCATCAACAGTCCCATCAGCACTAACACACGCCTCTAGCTGGGCAAGTTCGTTTAATAAAACCTGTACTGGAGCGGGCCCTCTGTTTTCACCGCTTCCACTA
>JAIVHM010000251.1 GCA_020201095.1 Halomonas sp.
CCCTTTACCAGCATCGTCGAACAGAACGCTGCGGTGTTTCGGAAGGCGTTGGGCAAATACGGTGCTGAAGCAGTGCTCGAACACCACAGCACCTTTGATGCTGAAAAAGCGTCCAAAGGCGACAAAGGTAGTCTTGATAAACTCAGACGCGACAGTGAGAACTGGGATGCACCGATTATCGTGACAACATCTGTGCAGTTCCTGGAAAGCCTATTTGCCGCTAAAACATCACGCTGCCGCAAATTAAATAATATTGCCCGTAGCGTCGTGATTCTTGATGAAGCACAGACAATGCCCCTGCCCTTGCTACGGCCAAGTGTTGCCGCACTGGATGAACTCGCACTGAATTATCGCGCCAGCATTGTGCTCTGTACCGCTACCCAACCCGCCCTGCTTGAAACTAATGACGAAGCCCGCAGCTTCGCAGGTGGCTTCAAAGACGTTGAGGAGCTAGCCCCTGATCCAAAAAACCTATATCAAGAGTTAAAACGGGTGACGGTAAAGCATATTGGTTGCTTAGAAGATGACCAGTTACGCGACGAACTCCTAGACGTCGATCAGGTGCTGTGCATCGTCAATAACCGCCGCCACGCCAGAGCCTTGTACGAATCCATCGCCGGTCAGCCAGGCGCTTTTCATCTGACCACCGCCATGTGCGCTGTTCATCGACGGCAGGTATTGCACCAAATTCGTGAAACACTTAAAGAAGGTAAACCATGCCGGGTCGTATCTACTTCACTAATAGAAGCGGGCGTTGATGTGGATTTTCCAAGGGTGTTGCGCGCCGAGGCTGGACTAGACTCTATTGCCCAAGCAGCGGGACGCTGTAACCGGGAAGGTAAACGAACCGCCGAAGAGAGCGAAGTGCGTATTTTTGCCACTGCCAATGAGGAGTGGGCACCGCCGCCCGAGCTAAAACAGTTCGCCCAAGCCACCCGTGAGGTACTACGCCAGCACGGTCACGACCCACTCTCGCTGGAAGCCATAGAGGCATATTTCACGCTACTTTACTGGCAGCAGGGGGCTGACCAACTCGATAAGCACCAACTACTCTCACTGATTGAGAATGGTCGGCTTGAAGGCCTGCCGTTTGAAACCCTCGAAAAGAAATTTCGCCTCATCGACAACAATCAACGAAGTGTCATTATTCCCAGGGACGGTGACGCACGCAAAGCGATTAAAGAGCTCGCATTTGCCACAAGCCCTGGCGGTATTGCCCGAAAACTGCAGCTCTATACAGTGCAAGCGCCCCATAACGGCTTTAGAGCCCTGGAAAAAGTCGGCGCCATTGCCCCCATCGGGCCGGATAAATTTAATGACCAATTCATGCTGCTGGTCAATGAAGACCTCTACGATGATGCGCTAGGCTTGAACTGGAGCGACCCAACCTTTATGCGAGCCGAAAGCTTACAGTGGTAAACAGACAACATTAATAGGGAGCCCGTTATGTCATACGGAGTTCGACTGCATATCTGGGGTAACAGGGCCTGCTTTACGCGGCCAGAGATGAAAGTAGAGCGTGTATCCTATGATGTGATCACACCCTCGGCAGCACGCGGCATACTGGAAGCCATCCACTGGAAACCCGCCATTCGCTGGTGCGTAGACCGTATTCATGTACTCAAGCCAATTCAATTTGAGTCGCTACGGCGTAATGAAGTCGGCGGCAAGCTCTCAGCTGCCTCCGTCACCAAGGCCATGAAGGCGGGGCGCGTTGATGATGTGGCTTATTTTGTTGACCAGAACCGCCAACAGCGGGCCACCACTGTTTTACGCAATGTTGCTTACGTTATTGAGGCACACTTTGAATTTACTCCACGTGCGGATGATAGCGACACGCCCGGCAAGCATCTCGATATTTTCAATCGCCGCGCCCGCCAAGGCCAATGCTTCCACACCCCCTGCATGGGCACCCGCGAATTCCCGGCGAATTTTGCGCTCATTGAGCCAGAGCAGTCTCTTCCAGCTTTTGACCCCGCATTAGCCGGTGAGAAAGACCTTGGCTATATGCTGCACGATATTGACTTTGCTAACGGCAAGACATCGCGATTTTTCCGCGCCAAGATGCAAGATAGCGTGATTGAAGTGCCTCCCTTCCAGGAGACCCTCGCATGATATTGACCGCCCTCAATGACTACTATCAGCGGCTATCCAAGGAAAACAAAGTACCGCAGCCCGGCTTTAGTTCAGAAAAAATCAGTTTCGCCCTGGCATTCGATCAAAATGGTGTGCCGCAGCAGGTCGATGATCTACGTGACACCTCAGGGAAAAAGCCCCGCGCCCGAATCTATAAGGTGCCCGTTGATAAACGGCGCACATCAGGCATTCATGCTTACCCACTTTGGGATAAAACCGCTTACTCATTAGGGGTAACAGCCGGAGAAGGCAAACGTTTAAGCGATGAACATGCAGCCTTCAAAGCTCGCCAGTTCGATCTCTTCCGTAACAGTGATGATAAAACACTCCAGGCATTTTTGAAGTTCTTAGATCAATGGCAACCTGAAAAGCTATCCTCGCTGCCCGGTTACAGCGAGGAGGTACTAGATAGCAATATTATTTTTCGGCTAGATGGGAAACGACAATATCTACATGAAAATGATGATGCTCACCGAATCTGGAGTGCTGCACTCGAAGAAAATACCGGCATTTATGGGCAATGCTTAATCACTGGCGAAGACGCTACCCTAGGCACTGACCACCCAGCCATTAAAGGCGTTAGAGACGCTCAATCATCGGGTGCTTCGCTAGTCTCGTTTAATAGTGATGCGTATGAGTCTTACGGCTTTCGTAAAAATCAAAATGCGGCTATCTCAACATCAGCGATTTTTGGCTATACAACGGCGCTTAACTATCTACTGCGTGGCGATGCAGACAACCAACAACGCCTGCAAATAGGTGATACCACACTGGTGTTTTGGGCAACTGCGCAGACATCACAGGCCGCACAGGCAGCGGAAAGTTTTTTTGCGGTACTCAACCAACCACCCAGCGATGAACAGGAAGCTAGCAAGCTAGGCTCTCTACTTGCACAAGTAGCTGATGGCCGCCCGCTAAAGGAGGTCGCTCCAGAACTAGAACCCGAAACGCAATTTTACGTGCTTGGGCTTGCTCCTAATGCTGCTCGTCTATCCGTTCGCTTTTGGATGGTCGATAGTTTGGAGCACTTAACCAAGCATTACGCCCAGCACTACCGGGATCTAGCGATTCAGCCTGCGCCCTGGAAAGGCATTGCCCCTAGCGTTTGGTGGCTAACCCTGCAAACAGCGCCTATTCATGGCGCGCGCCCGAAATCAGAAGACGTACTGCCCCAGCTTGCCGGCGAAATGATGCGCGCCATCATCACAGGACAACGCTATCCCCAACCACTACTTACCCATGTTGTTATGCGTTTTCGCAGTGATGGCAACATCAACGGCTTGCGCGTCGCGCTTTGCAAAGCGGTGTTAGCCAGAGAGGCTCGCTTAGCCACGCATTCAAACTCGAACAAACAGGAGGTTTCCGTGAGTCTTGATAAAAGCTCCACCCATCCAGGTTACTTAATGGGCCGCTTATTTGCCGAACTAGTGTGGCGTTTCACAAGTTGACACCATAAATATAGTCTATACTAATACCTGAATTTCGCACCATTGCTGGAGGTATCATGGCCAAGCGAGGTAGGCCTGCCGCCCAGATTACCG
>JAIVHM010000012.1 GCA_020201095.1 Halomonas sp.
GCTGAGCTGTTCCCATTCACGCTGAAGATGACGCAACCGACCGCCGTATAGGGGCTCCCAGGTGGCTTGGGCATGCCGTTCCAGCTGTTGCAAAAGTGTCTCGCGCTTTTGCTGTTGGGTTTCTTTCCACTCGGCGTCGGCACGCCGTTCTTGCAGCCGGTCTTTTGCTAGGCGAACGACTTGCCGATCCCGACGGGCTTCCTTCAGCAGCTGCTTTAAGCCTTCTTCGCTGATCACACGATCAGCTGCCTGATGACGAACGGCCGCGACGCCGTTGTGGCAGGCGTGTTCGATTAAGTCGTGTTCATCGGTTAAGCGGTCGAGGGCGGTAAGCCGGAGATTGAGGTTGTCACCCTTATGCACAAGGGCGTTGAGAATCGTGGTGTCATCGATACGTCCAACAAGCGCCTCACGCTGGCCAAGCCCGGTTTGCCCTTGTTGGCCGCTAAGCCGCTGGCATAATGCCTCTTGCCAGTCCTTATCGTCTTTGTTTGCCGGGTAAGCGGCCATAAGTCCTTCAAGGTCATCAAGGGCAAGTAAGGCGGCAAGCTTTATGTTGCTATCGGGGTCCTGCGCAAGCGACGCGAGCGCCTGGCGGTGTTCGCTATGGTCAGGGTCAAGGCGGTGGAGAGCCTGGCGGCGTACCTCGGCATTGGGGTGTTGCCAGCGAGGTGCGAACAGGCGTCTTAACAGTCCGTGCATGGATCATCCTGCTGTGAGGCGCTTTGCGTGAAAAAAATCAGACGTCGACCGTAAGAAGGTTGCAGTTGTCGGCGCTGTCGCTTAGCGTTGACTTATGATGTGGGTTTGGTGAGGGTTAATTCTCACCGCCCAAAAGCGCTTAAATGCGCTACCTTAATATCTTACCTGAACATGACATGGAGTTCGGCCATGAGCCTCAATGTGGATAGTGCCGACGTGGCCTTTACCTTTAAAGGCGGCATGCTGCCGATGACCGTCATGGAGCTAAGCAGCGCTGACCCAGAGCATATCCGACGTCAGCTGGCGAGCAAACTGTCTCAGTCGCCCGCGTTCTTTCAGCATACACCGGTTGTGCTCAGCGTGGAAAAGCTCGATGAGCCTCATCTTTCGCTGGAGCGCATTTGTGCCGTCTGCCGAGATCACAAATTGCTCCCCGTGGCAGTAAGGGGTGGCACTGAGCCTGTGCGACAATCGGCGTGGGCGCTCGGTCTTGGCTGGTTCGCACCGGTCGATGAAAGTCGCGCTCAAATGCTTAAGAGTGTGAGTAGTGAGCCGGTGAAGCCCGCTGACAAAGTAGCGACCGTCGCGCCAGTGAATGAAAGCGCCGCGGTTGACACTGCCTCGGAAGCTGATAACAGCGGTGCGGAAACCACGCGCCTTTACCGTGGCACGGTTCGTTCTGGGCAGCAGGTGAGTGCTTCGGGGGGCGATCTGGTTGTCATCGGTGCCGTCAATGCGGGAGCGGAAGTTCTGGCAGCCGGTAGTATTCATGTTTATGGCGCATTGCGCGGGCGAGCATTAGCGGGTATTCATGGCAATACCCAGGCGGGTATCTATTGCCGTGAATTGGCCGCTGAATTACTGTCGGTGGCGGGTAATTACAAGCGTCTGGAAGATATTGACTCTCAACTATTGGGGGCACCTGCTGAGGTGCACTTTGCTCAACAACAGTTGGAAATTAAGCCGCTTAATTAGCGCTAAATGCATAAATCGTTGAGAATGCCAGCCACACGGAGTCACCGCGTGGTTCACTGATGACATAGACGTTCCCGTTTTACGTAGTGCGCCAGCGGCGCACCCGCGATGAACGACTTCAAGAAGGAAGTAACTCTTGGCTAAAATTATTGTAGTGACCTCGGGTAAAGGGGGGGTCGGCAAAACCACTAGCGCTGCCGCTATTTCGACAGGCTTAGCGTTACGCGGCAAGAAAACGGTGGTGATCGATTTCGACGTAGGCTTGCGTAATCTTGACCTGATCATGGGCTGCGAGCGTCGCGTTGTGTACGACCTGGTTAACGTGATTCAAGGTGAGGCAGGGCTGAATCAGGCGCTGATCCGTGACAAGCGGGTTGAGAACCTGTTTATTCTCCCCGCCTCGCAAACCCGCGATAAAGACGCCTTGACCCAGGAAGGCGTTGCTGAAGTGCTCGACAAGTTGAAAGAGGACTTCGATTTTATCCTGTGTGATTCGCCCGCCGGTATCGAGCGTGGCGCTCAGTTAGCCATGTACTTTGCCGATGAAGCCATCGTGGTGACGAACCCAGAAGTATCCTCGGTGCGTGACTCTGATCGGATTCTGGGCCTGCTGGCCTCCAAGACGCGCCGTGCCGAGGAGAGCAGTGACCCAATTAAAGAACATCTCTTGGTAACCCGTTATAACCCTGAGCGCGTCACGTCGGGCGACATGCTGACGCTGGATGATATTCGCGAAATATTGGCGATCAATCTGCTCGGTTTGATTCCCGAGTCCGAAGCAGTACTGCGGGCCTCGAACCAGGGCGTGCCGGTTACCCACGATATTTCAAGCGATGCCGGCCAAGCTTACAGCGATACCGTCTCGCGTCTGCTCGGTGAAGACATGCCACTGCGCTTTCATGAAATGCAGCGCAAAGGCCTGCTCAGCCGCATGTTTGGTGGAGGTCGGCGATGAAACTGCTGGAGTTCTTGAAGCGTGAGCGCAAGAAGTCTGCCTCGGTGGCCAAAGAACGCCTGCAAATTATCGTGGCGCATCAACGAAGCCAACGGGGGCAACCCGACTACATGCCGATGCTGGAACGTGAGTTGCTGGAGGTCATTCGTCGCTACGTTCACGTGGACGACGACGCGATTCAGATTTCACTGGATAGCGAGGATAACTGCTCGGTATTGGAGCTTAACGTGACGCTACCCAAAAGCTGATCGTCGCTTTTCTGAAACCCAGCGTGGATATGCTAGGCTTGGGCTTTTCATTGCCCAGCGGAGTGCTTACCCATGGCGTCATCCAATGCTGCCCCCGCCAGCTTTTTATGGCATGACTATGAAACCTTTGGGGCTGATCCACGTCGTGATCGGCCCGCTCAGTTCGCCGCTCTGCGCACCGACGAAGCGTTAAACGAAATCGGTGAACCCATCGAGCTATTCTGTCGCCCCGCTGACGATTATCTTCCCCATCCCGCCGCTTGTTTGATTACCGGTATTACCCCGCAAAAGGCACAGCGCCACGGCCTGCCTGAAGCTCAGTTTGCCGCTGAAGTGCAGCGCCACATGAGTGAGTCGGGCACCTGTGTGGTGGGCTATAACAGTTTGCGCTTCGATGATGAAGTGTCGCGCCACCTGTTCTACCGGAATCTTCTCGATCCCTACGCCCGTGAGTGGCAAAACGGCAACTCGCGCTGGGATCTTATCGACGTGGTCAGAGCGTTTTATGCCTTGAGACCCGAGGGCATCGAGTGGCCACTGCGCGACGATGGCGCACCGAGTTTCAAGCTTGAAGACCTGACGGCGGCTAATGGTATTGCCCACGAAGGGGCCCACGACGCGGTTGCCGACGTGCGTGCGACGATTGCACTGGCACGCCTGCTGAAGTCGCGCAATGCCAAGCTGTTTGATTATTTGCTCGGCCTGCGCGGTAAGCGGGCGGTGGCTAAGCAGCTTGACCTGCCCAGCGCCAAACCGATTTTGCATATTTCGCGTCGCTACCCGGCAAGTCGTGCTTGCAGCGCGCTGGTGGTGCCGTTGGCCGAACATCCGAGCAACCCCAACGGGGTGATCGTCTATGACTTGAGCATTGATCCCAGCGAGTTACTGGCCATGTCGGCGGGGCAAATTCGTGAGCGAGTCTTCGTCAGTCAGCAGGATCTGGCGGAGGGCGAAACCCGTATCCCCCTCAAGGTCATCCACATCAATCGCTGCCCGGTCGTCTTTCCCACCACTGCGTTGAAAGATGTGGAGGGTCCGCAGAAAGGCGAGTATGGCGATATCGTGGCCCGTTTGGGGTTGGATATGAATGCCTGTCGCGGCCACTGGAAAATGCTCCGCGAGGCATCTGGGGTATCTCAGAAAGTCGCCGAGGTCTTCAGCGCAGGCTACGACGATGCGCCACAGGATCCCGACCTGATGCTCTATGCCGGGGCCTTTTTCTCGGCGGCCGACCGCAAGCAGATGGAGCGGGTCAGGGCCATGGACCCTTGGGATCTGGTGGGGGAGCGGTTTGCTTTCCAGGATCCGCGCCTTGAAGAAATGCTGTTTCGCTTCCGCGCGCGAAGCTATCCGGAAACACTCGAGGGGGATGAACTGGAACAGTGGGAAGCCTTTCGCTGGATGCGCCTGAACGATGCCACGCTGTCAGGCTTCACCTTGAAAGGCTTTGCTCGGGAGATCGAAAACTACAACCAGCAGACGCTGACTGATCATCAGCGCCAGGTGCTTGAAGAGCTTGTGCTTTACGTTGAGGCCATGCTACCAGCTCAGGCGTTTGACGCCTGAGCAAGGTAGGGCTTAGCGCCTTTGCTCTGTCAGTTAGTCGCTGGCTTTTTCGGGTAAAGGCGTAAACGGCTGGCGGATCGCCGCCACGTCACTAGGTTCATCGCCTGGATTGAAACGCACGTCCAGTTGGCGTTCACGCAGCGCTGGCCACAGGGTTTGTAGGTCGTCTAGCGTTACCTCAAGGGCCAGTTCGGCGAGCTGTTCGCGGCGGTCAAAACGCACCTCTTCCCGCGCGGTTGCCTGCCAGTAGCGGTTGGCCATCTGCTCCAAGCGCGTGTCTCGCTGACGCAAACGGCTGTTCACTGCCTGGCGGTAGGCGTTCAGCTCATCATCGTCCAGTTTATCAAGCCGCTCGTCGGCATCCTCCAAAAACGCGTTCATACGCTCAGCAATCGTGTCGCTATCGGCGTCGGGTGACTGCACGATCATGGCAATGCCGGGGGCATCCAGTAGCGGTGAGTAACCGGCATTTACCACATAGCCGAGCTGCTCCTCGGTGCGCAGGCGCTGGTAAAAAGGCGTTTCCAGCCACTGGGCGAGTACTTGGGTTGCGGCTTGTTCGCGCAGCGTTTGATCACGACCTTGCAGGTATCGCAGCACGATGGATTCTTCGCGTTCGCTATTAGGGTGCAGGACCGTGTCGTCGTCGTTGACGGCAAGCGGCGTGAGATTGCGTATATCGTCACGCGTCAGCCTTGGGGTAAGTTTGCCGCGCATCAGGTTCGCCTGCTCTCGGGCGAGTTCGGGCCCCAGGTTGCCGACCGCCATGGCATCCGCGTAAAGGTCGGCAAGGAAGCGCCGGCGGAAGTCGATCAGGTGTCCGCGATCCAGACGCTGACTGGCTTCAAGCAGCGCTTGGGTCGACCATTGCGGTGTTAGCAGGGCCTCGCCCAGGGTTCCGCTGGCCTGGGCATTCAGGGAGGCTTGAGGGGCATTGCGCCACTCACGCTGTAATCGATTGAGCACCCGGTCGAAGTCTCGCTGACCAATGTTGGCGTCGCTGAGCTGGTCGAGCGCTTGCTCGATCAGCGGGGTCTGGCCGTCCCGCCAGCCGGAAAACGATAGCGTCATGCCGCGCGAGTGGGCATAGGCGCTGAACGACTGGCCGGCCAGCCAGGCAGGATAAAGCGCTTCGTTAAGGCTGTCGTTCAGCCAGTTGGCTAGCAGCCGGGTGAGCACCGCTTCTTCGGCAGAATAGCTGACACTGGGGTGCTGCAAGCTTAGCCGCCACTCCACCTTGGGCGTGTTGAACTGGGCGTCCTGCATGTGCCAGGCAGTGAACGAGGGTGTGTCGATCAGCGTGCTGGGGCGATCGTCCTGACCATCCAGCAGACTCAGGTCACTGGCAATAAACGGGTTGGGCGCCGGTAACGCCAGCCCACTCAAGGCTTGTCCGCTTTCGCTTTGCGGCTGTTCGCGCCAGGCGGTATCAAACCAGGGCGTTACCTGATCGCTTTCGATGTCGGGGGCTGAGTAGATGCGTAGCATGTTGTCCTGGGTCAACGCATCGAGGTAGCGCTGATGTTGCTCAGCGTCGAATTCATCCATCCGGTACGCGGCATACTGAACATCTTCCACCGGGTAGCGCGACAGGCTCATCGAGAGTCGCGTGGCTTCCTGCTGGGGTTCGCCATGCTGCTGAAAGCGGAAAGCCTGTTCGTTGAGGTCGGCTTGCTCGCTGTAGCGCCATTCTTCAAGCCCGCCCTGACGTGCACGCTCGATCGCGGCAAACAGCGTGGCTTCAATGTCGTCCAGACGCTGTGCGCCGTCGTCGGTAAGGCTGATCGAAACGGTGAGAAGCGCATTCTGGCCATCGGCGCGGCTGACTCCCGTTGACAGCGCGTCGGCAAGCCCGGCGTCCTTGAGAACGGCGAGCAGGCTGCCATCGCCTTCATCACCCAGTAAATGGGCAATCAGTTGGGTGGGTTTCTGGCGATAAGCCTCGGTAGGGTCGGAAATGGGAAAGTAGAAACGCAGCTGGCGGCGATCTTCAATCGACTGGCGTTCCACATAACGGGGAAGCGTGTTGCTATCTACGAGCGGTGCGTCGATGGTAGGAGCTTCCCGGTCGTTATCGGGGATCTCGGCAAAGCGCTCGACCACCCAATCCTCCAGTTCATCCAACGACTGGGGCGCTACGACGGCCAGATTCATCACATTAGCATCGTAGTGGTGTTGGTAAAACGCCATCACCCGCTCGCGAAGGGTGGCTTCGCCTTCCGGCGGGTTGGCCAGCGTCTCTCGGTTACCCACGGCAAACTGCGTGGTCGGGTTATCCGGGTTCAGTAGTTGGTTTAGCACCGCATTTTCACGCCGCCCTTCATCCCGTCGACGCGATACGTACTCCGAATGCACCACGTTGCGCTCGCTTTCAAGCTTGTCAGCATTAAACAGCGGTGAAACAAAAAAAGCGCTGAACCTATCCAGGGCGCCCTCAAAGGCCGAAGGCTCAATATTGAAAAAGTAGTTGGTATCTTGAGACGCCGTGAAGGCGTTGTGCGAGCCTGCATTGCGCGATAGATAGCGCTGGTAGGCGTCGGCCTCAGGGTAGGCCTCGGTGCCCAAAAACAGCATGTGTTCGAGGAAGTGGGCGAGTCCCTGTAAATCATCAGGGTCCTGGGCGCTGCCGACCCGCACGTTCATTGATGCCGCCGCTTTATCCGCTTCAGGGTCGCTGACGAGTAGCACATTCAAGCCGTTTTCCAGCTCGAGTACGCGGTATTCGCGCTCGTCATACGGGCTGACGTGGGGCGTGATGACATCCTTGATGTCGTCTTCGTTAGCAGCAAGCGCCGCGGGCGCAAGCCACAGGCTGCCCATGGCAATGCCCAGCAGGGTGCCTCCAGGCAATGTCATTTTCCATCGTGAATCGCGATGTGAACCAATAAGTTGCCGCATGCAAGCTCCTATGGCGTTGTCCAGCGTGTCATCGGCCCAGTGGGATGAGCGCAGGCCGGCGACTGGTAGGTAGGAAAGTTAATCTGTTTTGATACCGGAAAAGCGCCCAACAGTTCCAGCGGGGCGGGCGCCAATAAACGATCAAGGCAAGTGTGATCCGTGTCGGGATTTAACCATTCATCCGCATCCTGCGGGTCGACCACCGCTGGCAGCCGGTCCGTCAAGTGCGATAAACAGGCGTTTGCGGGGACGGTTATCAGGGCAGTGGAGTCGTTATAGGTAGTCAGTGTGGTGTGGTAACGACACCACAGGCCCGCCAACAGCAGCGGCCCGCGATTGACCTGTGTAACCAGATAGGGCTGCTTGGCACGCGGCAACCGCTTCCAGATATAAAAGCCGCTAACCGGCACCAGGCAACGACGCGAGCGATAGGCTTCCTGAAACATGCTTCGTTGGTTCAAGGTTTCCGCCCGAGCGCAGTGTGGCGCGTTATCCAGAACTTTCAGCCAGGGCGGTGTTAGCCCCCAAAATAATGACTGTAGACAGCGTTGGCCCTCAAGGCTGCGGATGGCCGATATTGGCTGTCGCGGTGCCACATTGGGTGACTCAATCAAGGGTTCAACCATTTTCAGGTCTGGGAGTAGGCGGGCAAGAGGCAGTTGCTGCACATGTAAACGCCCGGCCATGCAAGTCTCCTTAACGCTAAGGCGTTGTCTTTACCCGTTTCAGGGTCGCAAAGCATGAAATGTCGAGGTATTGAGTCGAAAACAGTGTTCGATGTGGGGTATCCTATAGCATCCCTTGTTCACGCTAAAGCGCGATGAGGCATTCTACCTGTTTGCCGTACACCTTAAGAGATCGCCATGGCTCGCCCCAGACAGCACGCGCCCGATGCACTACACGCGCAGGTTATGCACGCCTGCGATAAATGGTTGGCTCAACAGTCTATCCATGGCCTGTCACTGCGTGCCTTGGCCAGAGAAGTCGGCTGCGCCCCCAGCACATTGCTTAAACTGTATGGCAGCTTTAATGTCCTGTTGCAGTACGTCAACGTCGAAACCCTATCGCGCTTGCAGTATACGATTACAAGCCTTGTCTCGGATAAGCCAGAACCCTGGCTGCGTTCGTTGGCCAACGCCTATTGGCGGTTTGCCGAGCAAGACTGCTACCGATGGCAGCTGCTGTTTGACCACCCGCTGGCCCAGGAAGGAGAGCTGGATCAGCGTCAGAGCCAGTTGATCGAGGCACTGTTTACCCAGGTTGAAACGTCACTCAAGCAGTATCAGCCGCTGCTGGATGATGCCGAAGCACGCCGTTTGGGGCGCACTCTCTGGGGCAGTGTACATGGGCTGGTCCAACTGGGTCTGAATGAGCGCCTCGGCTACTGGCAGGGGCATCAGCTCAAGGTGGAAGAACTGCTGGACCAGCTGTTGAGCACCGTGCTTGCCGGCCTGAGCAACCGAGGGCAGCCCGAATAATGGGGTGGGTCAAGCCAGTGCGCCACCTGTTGCGCGGCGGTATCTTTCTCACTATGCGGCTTTGCTATCGCTTGCGCGTTCGCGGGCGTTGCCATATTCCCAAGCAAGGGCCGGCGCTGGTGGTGTGCAATCACGTCAGCTTTATGGATGCGTTGGTGCTGGGCGGGGGCAGCCCTCGTCCGTTGCGTTTTGTCATGGACCAGCCGATCTTTGATTCCCCCTGGCTCAGATGGTGGTTTCAGCTGGTTGGTGCGATCCCTATTGAGTCTGAACGGCGCAGTCCAGGCGCTCTACGCCGCGCCTTGGAGGAGGTCAGCGAAGCGCTGCGCCAAGGTGAGGTGGTGATGGTGTTTCCTGAAGGGCGACTAACGCCCGATGGCGATATCCACCCCTTCCGTCGTGGGCTCGAGGCGATTGTAATGCGGGATCGTGTGCCGGTGGTGCCCGCTGCGCTCGCGGGGCTTTGGGGGTCTTGGACGTCCCACTACGACGGCAAGGCATTGAAGAAATGGCCCAGGCGTTTCCGGGCGCCGGTGAGCCTTCACTTTGGAAACCCCATTGACCCAAGCAACACGGGTGATGTGGCGTTACGCCGTTACCTTGAGCAGCAGGTGAGGCAGCTTAAAGTTGAAGCGGATCAAGATATCGCGCCAAGTCAGTGACATGGTGTCAGTCTATTGGCCCAGCCCGCTTCGCGTCGCCTTCCAGCAGCGCGCTGAGGTGATCAGATTATCTCGAATTGCCAGAATTTCCATCCGCGTCGCCCCTATCTGCAGGCAAGATGGGCCTTCTGGAAAGCCTTCCAGGTGCTCCAGGATTAACCCGTTTAGGGTTTTGGGGCCGTCGGTCGGCAGCTGCCAGCCAAGCATTTTGTTGATATCTCGAATGGTCGCGGTGCCTTCGATCACGTGACTGCCGTCATCCTGCTGGTGAATATCATCGTCTTCGGATACATCGGTGGTAAATTCACCGACAATCTCTTCAAGAATATCTTCCAGAGTGACAAGCCCATCAACGTCCCCGTATTCGTCGACCACGATGCCAATACGGCGCTTTTGTTTCTGGAAATTGAGCAGTTGGGTGTGAAGCGGCGTGGATTCCGGAATAAAGTAGGGCTCGCGAGCTTCCTGTACGATCGCTGCCTTAGTGACTTCGCTGCGTGACAGAAAGCGCGCTGCATTGCGTAAGTGCAGCATGCCGATAATGTTATTTATATCGCCTTTATAGACCGGCAGGCGGGTGTGCTGGCTGGTGCGGATTTGCGCCAGGATGTCTTCCAGTGAGTCATCCAGGTCGATGCCTAGCACTTCATGGCGGGGCACCATGATGTCGTTAACGGTGACGTTTTCCAGATCGAGGATCGACAGCAACATGGCGCGGTGGCGATAGGGAATCAGCGTCCCGGCTTCGTGAACCACGGTGCGTAGTTCGTCCCGGGTGAGGCTGTCGCCGCCGTTTTCGACGCTCTTGACACCGATCAGGCGCAGTAGTCCGTTGGAGAACGCGTTGACCAGCCATACCAGTGGGTAAAGAAGTTTAAGCAACGGTTCAAGCGCGTAAGAGCTTGGATAGGCAATGCGCTCGGGCTTGATGGCCGCGTAGGTCTTGGGTGTCACCTCGGAAAGAATCAGAATGGTGATGGTCAGCAGTGCCGTAGAAATGGCAGGGCCCGACACATCGCCGAAATAATGGATGGCAATAATGGTGGCAATTGAGGCGGCCAGATTATTGACGAAGTTATTGCCAATCAAAATAACGCCGATCAGCCGGTCGGGGCGCGCCAGTAAGCGCATGACGCGCTTTGCGCGACGGTCGCCGCTGTTGGCGTTGTGGCTGAGCCGGTAGCGGTTAATCGACATCATGCCGGTTTCAGAGCTTGAGAAAAAAGCGGAAAGCGCAATGAGAAGGGCTAGCAAGCCAAAGAGTAATCCCAGCGGGAAGTCATCACTCAAGTCAGAATTTCCTTTATGCCGTGTTCAGCTCGATTTGTAAGAGGTTGCAACAGAGGTGTCAATACACGCCTCGTCTGCAAGATTAGCGGTTCAGTAACACTTCAAGCACGAACTTGCTGCCAAAATAGGCCAGTATCAGGATCGCACAGCCGCCAAGCGTCCAGCGCACCGCGCGCATGCCGCGCCACCCAAACCGGTAACGGCCAACCAAGAGCGCGGTGAAAATCACCCATGCAAATAATGACAATACCGTTTTGTGGGCAAGGTGCTGGGCAAAGAAGTTATCCAAGAACAGCAAGCCGCTGATTATTGATAGTGTCAGCAGTATGATGCCGACCCACACAAGCTCGAAGAGCACCCGCTCCATAGTCGTCAGTGGGGGGAGCGATTGCACGATGCCGCGAATGTGATGGTGGCGTAACGCCTGATTCTGCAAGCCTACCAGTACCGCTTGCACGGCGGCAATCGCCAGCACCGCAAAGGCCAGCGCGGAACTGATGGCGTGCATCAAAATGCCCGGCGTAAGCCCTCCCTGTCCACTTTGGCTGGGTAGCCAGGTAGCGGCTATGAGTGCGATGCCCGCTAGCGGGAAAAGCACAATGCCAGCGTTCAGCACGGGTTTGAACAGGCTGGCGACAAGCACTACGTTGACGGCAACCGCCATCAGCAGCGTAGCACTGGTGGTAAAGCCTGGCAGCAAGCCCGGCGTTTGCCCGACCAGTTGAACCACCACCGGAATATGCAGCAACAGGCCCAGGGCGGCTAAAAGCCGCACGATGACCTGGCGAGGAGGAACGCGCCGAAACAGCGCCATGCCCTGCCAGAGGGCGGCGGCTACATAAACAATAAAGGCGATAGTGGCGAAAGGGAGCGCCTGCATGATGCTATCCGTGCGCCTTGCAGCGCGTCGCAATGAAATAAATCGAACTAATAAGCCACTACTATAACGAATCCTTACAGTGACGCACAGCCATCTATACCCAGTGCCCATGGAGACTCACGCGACGAGCGCGTATAATCTTTTTTACATTAGCCTAGGGCCGGTCACGTCCGGCGACAGCGACGGAGGCAGAGAGGCCCCATGTTTTCGACTCTTAGTGAGCGTCTTTCCCAGACGCTAAAATCGATCAAAGGTCAGGCGCGCCTGACCGAAGACAACGTTAAAGATACCCTGCGGGAAGTCCGCCGTGCGCTGCTTGAAGCAGACGTGGCGCTGCCGGTCGTCAAGGACTTCGTCGAGCGGGTGCGCGAGCGTGCCGTAGGGCAAGAGGTTTCCAAAAGTCTTTCGCCTGGGCAGCAGTTCGTCAAAATCGTCCAGCAAGAGCTGGAAGCCACCATGGGTGAAGCGAACGAGGGGCTGGCGTTAAAAAGCTCTCCGGCCGTGGTGCTCATGGCGGGTTTGCAGGGCGCGGGTAAGACGACCTCCGTTGCCAAGCTGGGGTGACGCGCGAGGCGGTGCTGCGCTTTCCGTGCGCCATGTCACTGGCAAACCGATCAAGTTCATGGGCGTGGGGGAAAAGGTTGACGCCCTGGAGCCTTTCCACCCTGACCGGGTCGCCTCGCGGATTCTGGGCATGGGCGACATGCTCTCGTTGATCGAGGAAGCCGAGCGCACGGTCGACAAGTCCAAAGCCGACCAACTGGCCAAAAAGGTCAAGAAAGGCGATGGCTTTGATTTGGAAGACTTTCGCGAGCAGCTCCAGCAGCTCAAGAAAATGGGTGGCATGGGTGGTTTGCTCGGCAAGTTACCGGGTATGGGGCAGATGGCGGATATGGCCCAGGGGCCTGGCCCGGAAAAGGAGCTTGGCAAGCTTGAAGCGTTGATCAACTCCATGACCCCCAAAGAGCGCCATAAGCCTGAGATCATCAACGGCTCACGCAAGCGTCGTATTGCGGCGGGTGCTGGCCTTCAGGTGCCGGACTTGAACCGTCTGCTCAAGCAACACAAGCAGATGCAGAAAATGATGAAGAAAGCCGGTAAAAAAGGCGGTATGGAAAAAATGATGCGTGGCATGTCCGGCATGATGGGCGGCGGTGGCGGCCCGGGCGGTCCCGGCGGAATGGGTGGCCCTGGCGGAATGGGTGGCCCTGGCGGCATGGGTGGCCCGGGTGGATTTCCTCGCCGCTAAGCGTTGCCGCCGGGAGGCATGCTTGACGGGCTGAGAGTTTTCTGGCTGTCAGGCTTTCCAAGCCGAGCGCATTTGCGTAGAATGCGGCGTCTTCGTGCGTGGGCGTCGGTCACATAGTGACTCACCCTTACACTGAAGACTTTTATAGCATGAAGAGTGTTTCCGCTAGCGGACACCGCTAGGGCGCACTCTCGTAACCTCAACCGAAGGATAGTTATCGTATGGTTACCATTCGTTTGGCACGTGGTGGCGCCAAAAAGCGTCCCTTTTACCACCTGACTGTTACTGACTCACGTAACGCCCGTGATGGCCGTTTCATTGAGCGTATCGGTTTCTTCAACCCTGTCGCACGTGGTCAGGAAGAGCGTCTGCGCGTTGACCTGGATCGTGTTGTGCACTGGCAGAACCACGGTGCCCAGCTGTCAGGCCGTGTGGCTGAGCTGGTAAAAGAAGCGCGTAAACAGGCCTAAACCTGTTCGCGATGTGGCAAGTGCTGTTGTACGTTGAGGTCGTCAATGACGCGTTTTGAAACAAGCCATACTGACGACACGCATGTGGTGCTCGGCAAGCTGACAAGCTCTCACGGAGTGAAAGGCTGGCTGAAGGTATATTCCTATACCAGCCCCATGGACAGCATTTTGGATTACCCCGAATGGTGGGTGCGCCAAGGCGACAGCCTGACGCAAATGACCATTGTTCAGGGTCGTCGGCAGGGTAAAGGCCTTGTGGTTCAGCTTAAAGGGATTGATGATCGTGACGCGGCCGACGCCTTGGCCCAAGCGGACATATTGATGCCCAAAGCGGCCCTCCCTGAGCTTTCCGACGATGAGTATTATTGGCATGAGCTTGAAGGCCTTGCGGTTTTCACTCAAGCCGGCGAACGGTTAGGGCGGGTAAATTACCTGTTCGAAACCGGTGCCAACGATGTCATGGTAGTTCGCGGCGATGTCGATGCGATCGACAAGCGCGAGCGGCTGCTGCCGTTTTTGCCGGGCGACGTCATTGTTGAAGTCAGTCTTGAAGACGGCCGGATGGTCGTTGATTGGGATCCTGAGTTTTGAACAGTGAACAACAGCCAGGTAGTGGAAACGACGTTGCACCCCCCGCGATGTGGATCGGTGTGGTATCGCTGTTTCCTGAGATGTTCGATGCGCTCACCCAGCAGGGCGTGGTCGGTAGAGCGATCGAAAAACGGCACATAGAGCTCGCGTTCTGGAATCCGCGCGATTACGCCACTGACCGCCATCGTAGCGTCGATGATCGCCCCTATGGCGGCGGCCCCGGGATGTTGATGAAAGTCGACACCTTACGCGCTGCTATTCATGACGCCAGACAGCAGTCGCATGACGCGACCGGCCAAACGCCAACGGTGATTTACCTGTCACCGCAGGGACGCAAGCTGGATCAGCAGGGCGTGACGTCGCTGGCGTCTAAAGGTCCGCTGGTCGTTGTAGCCGGGCGCTATGAGGGCATTGACGAGCGGGTAGTGGAAAGTGACATTGATGAAGAATGGTCAATTGGCGACTATGTGCTAAGCGGCGGCGAGCTGCCAGCCATGGTGCTGATTGACGCGGCGGCAAGGTTGATTCCCGGTGTATTGGGGCATCAGGACTCCGCCATCGAAGACTCGTTTAACGACGGTTTGTTAGACTGCCCGCACTACACCCGTCCTGAGATTATTGACGGGCGACAGGTGCCAGACGTGCTGCTGAGCGGTAACCACGCCGCTATCAAGCGCTGGCGGTTGAAGCAGTCCTTGGGCCGCACTTGGCAGCGCCGCCCTGATCTATTGGAAGGGCGGCCGTTAGATACTGAACAGCGCAAGCTGTTGAACGAGTTTATCGAGGAATACGCTCTTTCCGGTTCGTCAGTCAAGACTGACTAGGTCGTCAAGACTGAGCCGGCATGAGCGGCGGTGCAGGGCGACAATGGCGACAGCCAACGCACCTGTGTCACCCATAACGACTCCCGCGTCGCTCGTTATTGAGCGCCGGGATCACGGCGACCGCCTTCCATGACTGAGCGGTTTCGCCACCACGTTATTTAGGAGCATGATGATGAGCAGTAAAAACAAGGTGATCCAGGCGCTCGAAAACGAGCAAATGTCCAAAGAGGTGCCGAACTTTGCACCGGGCGACACCATCGTCGTTCAGGTGAAAGTCAAAGAAGGCAACCGTGAGCGTCTGCAGGCGTTTGAAGGTGTGGTCATCGGTAAGCGTAACCGTGGCCTGAACTCCGCGTTCACCGTGCGCAAGATTTCTCACGGCGTTGGCGTTGAGCGTACCTTCCAGACCTACAGCCCGCTGGTTGACTCTCTTGAAGTCAAGCGCCGCGGTGATGTGCGTCAAGCCAAGCTTTACTACCTGCGTGAGCGCAGCGGTAAATCGGCGCGTATTAAGGAAAAGCTGGCCTAAGGCGAGTCGTTTCCGCAGGCGCATCTGGAAGAGCACAGCGAGTCATTATTGTCGCCCTCGTCCGATCGGCTGGATGCGTGGTTCACCCGTCGCCGTGAAGCGGGCTATCAGGTGCGCAGCAATGCGCGAGTGTTGTCGAGTCTGCGCAGCTTTTACCGTTGGGCACGCGTCCATGGTCACGTTTCAAGCGATCCGCTGGCTGAGGTGCGGCTGCCGCGTGTACAGCCAGGCCTGCCCAACACGCTGGAAGAAGATGAAGTAGAGCGTTTGCTGCAGGCCCCGGTGCTAGAGACGCCCTTGGGCGTGCGCGATCGCACGATGCTGGAGCTGCTCTATGCCTGCGGACTGCGTGTCTCGGAGTTGGTGGGGCTAACCAGCGACGCGGTCAATTTGCGCCAAGGGGTTGTCCGGGTGCGCGGCAAAGGCGACAAGGACCGGCTGATACCGATGGGTGAGGAAGCCGCCGATTGGCTGGCCCAGTACATGAAAACGACGCGCCCCATGCTGATGCAGGACCCTACGCGCCCGGCCCTGTTTCCAGGCCGTGGTGATAAAGCGATGACGCGACAGACCTTCTGGCATCGCCTCAAGGTGCATGCCATTACGGCGGGGATAACGCGCCCCCTGTCGCCGCATACGCTTCGCCACGCGTTTGCGACCCATTTATTGAATCATGGGGCAAATTTACGGGTCGTACAGCTGTTGCTAGGTCATAGCGACCTATCCACCACGCAGATTTACACGCATGTGGCTCAGGCACGCCTGGAAAGCCTGCATGCTGAACATCACCCAAGAGGTTGAATTGCATGATGCGCCGAAGCACAGAACCAACGACGTCTCAAAGCAAGCCGCATAGGCTGATAGGCTGGCTGATAGTCGGAGCGTTGTTACCCATGACAGCACAGGCGAATAGCGCACCCGATGAGTTAAAGGACGCGCTGCGCGTCAACGGCCAGGAAATGCCTGTCGAACAGGTCAGTGAAACGCCCATGGAAGGGATTTATCATGTTCGGCTGGAAAACGGGGAAACGTTTTACTCCAATGCCGACGGCAGTCATTTTCTGGTCGGCGATCTCTACGAGAACGCCGACAGTGGGCTTGTGAATCTGACCGAGCAGGCGCGCAACCAGGAGCGTGCAGACGCCATTGCGGCGATACCGGAAAGTGATCGGGTGGTGTTTCGTGGTGATGAGACCCCCAAAGCAACGGTCGTGGTGTTTACCGACCCAAGCTGTCCGTATTGCGTAAAACTTCACGAAACTGTGCCGGAGCTCAACGAGCGTGGTATTGCGGTACACTATCTGGCCTTTCCGCGCAGTGGCGTGAGCGCCGACGCGGGTAGAACGCTTCAGCAGGTCTGGTGTGCCGATAACCCCAGCGAAGCCATGTCGCGTTCCAAGCAAGGTGAAACGCTGTCCAGCTCAGCCAGCTGCGACAACCCGGTGGCCGAGCAGTACGAGATGGGCCGCGCGCTAGGGGTTCAGGGGACACCAGCGATTATCCTGCCTGACGGGCAGATGGTGCCAGGGTTTGTGCCGCCGGACCGCATGATGGAAATGCTGGAACTGGATGACGCCTGAGAACCAATTGATCAAACATTATCACGCTGAGACACTGCACCTCTGAGTGCACAACATGAAAGGGGACGTATTTTGAAACCGGTAAGAGTAGGCATTTGTGGGCTGGGCACCGTCGGTGGCGGTACTTTTAACGTGCTGACGCGCAACGCTGATGATATTGCACGCCGTGCAGGACGTCCGATTGTGATTGAGCAGGTGGCTCACCGTAGTATTCACCCCGATTGCGACATTACCGGTATCAATGCCACCACCGATGTCTTTGAAGTGGCCACCAACCCAAATGTGGATGTTCTGGTTGAGCTGATTGGCGGCTACGACGTTGCTCGTGAACTGGTACTCACCGCGATTGAAAACGGTAAGCACGTGGTCACGGCCAATAAAGCGCTGATCGCTGTCCACGGCAACGAAATCTTCAAGGCGGCCCACGAAAAGGGTGTGATCGTGGCGTTTGAGGCGGCCGTTGCCGGTGGTATTCCGGTGATCAAATCGCTGCGCGAAGGCCTGGGGGCCAACCGCATCGAGTGGGTGGCGGGTATCATCAACGGCACTGGCAACTATATTCTGACCCACATGCGCGATGAAGGCCGTGCCTTCGAAGACGTGCTCGCCGAAGCCCAGGCGCTCGGCTACGCCGAATCCGACCCGACCTTTGACGTTGAAGGTATCGATGCGGCGCACAAGCTGACTATTCTCGCTTCAATCGCCTATGGCGTGCCGCTGCAGTTCGAGAAAGCATTTACTGAAGGGATTTCGCGGATTACCGCGGAAGACGTTGAGCAGGCCGATAACCTTGGCTATGTCATCAAGCACCTGGGCATCTCCAAGCGCACCGAGCATGGGCTTGAGCTGCGGGTACACCCCACGCTGATCCCCAAAGAGCGCCTGCTCGCCAACGTTCACGGCGTCAAGAATGCCATCGCGGTGATGGGCGACGCCGTAGGTCCGACCCTTTACTACGGCGCTGGCGCCGGTGCCGAGCCAACCGCCTCTGCCGTCGTTGCTGACGTGCTGGACGTCGCTCGGGATATTACCACCGACCACCACTACCGAGTGCCTTACCTGGCCTTCAGCGGCATTGACGAAGACGTCAGCCAGCTGCCGATCATGCCGATGGAAGACATTACCACGGCGTATTACCTACGTCTGCTGGCCGTCGACCGCCCCGGCGTATTGGCCCGAGTGGCGACAATCCTTGCCGAACAGGGCATGTCTATTGAGGCACTGATCCAGAAAGAAGCCACAGAAGGCGAACTGGTGCCGATTATTCTGCTGACTCACCGCACCAAAGAAAAGCAGATGAACGAAGCGATCCGTGAAATCGAAGCCATGGCGGATATCGCTGGCCCGGTAACGCGTATCCGCGTGGAAAGCCTGGAAGAAGGGGAGTAACCCACCAGATGCGTTATATCAGCACGCGCGGGCAAGCACCCGCGCTCTCCTTTGAAGAGGTCGTTTTGACCGGCATGGCCAGCGACGGCGGGCTTTACGTGCCGGAAACGCTGCCGTCGTTCTCGCCAGAAGATCTGGAAGCGATGGCCGGATTGTCCTACGCGGAGATTGCGTTTCGCGTCATGAAGCCGTTTGTGAACGGCGAGATCGACGACGAGACCTTCCGCCAAATCGTCACCGATGCCTACGCGACCTTTAACCACGACGCGGTGCTGCCGCTCAAGCAGCTGGACGCCAGCCATTTTCTGCTCGAGCAGTTCCACGGCCCCACCTTGGCGTTCAAGGACATCGCGCTGCAGCTATTGGGCCGCCTGCTCGACCACTTCCTGCAAAAGCGCGATGAGCGTGCGGTCATCATGGGCGCTACTTCCGGTGATACCGGTTCGGCGGCCATTGAAGGCTGCCGCCACTGTGACAACCTGGATATCTTTATCCTGCACCCTCACAACCGGGTCTCGGAAGTCCAGCGTCGTCAGATGACGACGGTGCTGGCCGACAACGTTTTCAACGTTGCCATCGAAGGCAATTTTGATGACGCCCAGGCAATGGTCAAGGCCAGTTTTGCCAATCAGAACTTCCTGAACGGCACGCGCCTAGTGGCCGTCAACTCGATCAACTGGGCGCGCATCATGGCCCAGATCGTCTATTACGTTGCCGCTGGCGTGGCGCTGGGTGCGCCCAAGCGCGAAGTGAGTTTCTGCGTACCGTCGGCTAACTTCGGTAACGTCTTTGCCGGCTATATGGCTTATAAAATGGGCCTGCCGGTGAAGCAGTTCATCATCGCCACTAACGCCAACGACATTCTGCACCGCACGCTGGCCGCCAATGATTTCTCCAAGAAAGAGCTGGCCGCAACCCTCGCCCCGTCCATGGATATCGTGGTGTCGTCGAACTTTGAACGCCTGCTGTTTGATGCCTACGACCAAGACGGCGGCGCGGTGGCGGCGTTGCTAGAGCGTTTTCAGCAGGAACCCACGGCGCTTGCCGATGCGCCGCTTGCCAAGCTGCGTGAAAAGTTCTCAAGCTACAGCGTTGACGACGCCACGATTCTGGAAGTGATTCGTGAAGCCCACCACCGTACCGGGGAAATACTCGACCCGCATACGGCCATCGGCTATCGCGCCGCCGAGCGTGCTCGGGCCGACCAGACCACACCGGTGATTACGCTGGCCACAGC
>JAIVHM010000252.1 GCA_020201095.1 Halomonas sp.
GGACAAACCCAGCCTAATCAGGTCTTCAAGCCAAGCAATACCGTACCATAAAATCGTATCTATCGCCTGACGGTCTAGGCGCGCGGCTTCAGATACCGGCTCCCCGCCCCGCACCAGCTGCTCGAAACAGTCATGCAGCTGCTGTCGCAAGGCGCGTGCCTCGGGGGCGGCCAGCTCGACCGCGCTTAACGGTAACCCTCCCGACACCTGCCACCAGAAGCGCGCTTCGTCCTCGCTTGCCAACTGATCGGTCAGCCAGCCCAGGCAATCGGCTAACGCAACGCTGGGTAGCGGCCATTGCTGGCAGCGCGAGCGAATAGTGGGCAGCACTCTTGACGGTACGTCCGCCAACAGAATAAATAATGTTTGATCGCCCGGCTCTTCCAGGCTTTTCAACAGCGCGTTTGAAGCCGCCACGTTCATGGCTTCAGCGGGCGAGATAACGATCACCCTATAGCCACCCTGCTGGGCGGTTTGCGAGACAAAGCGATTGACGTCACGAATGGTATCAATGCGAATCTGGCGCTTGCCCTCTTCCGGAGAAATGCGCAGTAGATCAGGGTGATTACCTGAGGCCAACAGCTGGCAACTGCGGCATTCGCCACAGGCCTGCTCGCCGGGAGCGGCACACATCGTTTGCTCAATCAGTGCCTCTGCTAGGCGCTGTTTGCCGACACCGTGCTCACCGCTAAACAGCAGCGCATGCGGCATTCGTCCAGCGTCAGCCAGTTGCCCTAACTGCCGCCAGGTCGACGCATGCCAAGGCAGCACGCTACTCAGTCCCATAGCGCGACTCGCCTGACCAGGGTGTCACTGATCTCAGACTGAACCTCCACCAAGGGTTGGTGGGCATTAATCAGGGCAAACCGCTCAGGCGCTTGCTCGGCCCGCGTCAGATAGGCATTACGAACGGCCTGGAAGAAATCTGCCTGCTCCTTTTCAAACCGGTCTCGCTGGGCATGCTGGTCGCGCAGGCGTGATTCGAGGCGCTGTTTGGCGGCACTTTGCGGCATATCCAGCAATAGCGTCAGATCAGGCGTGAGCCCCTTCTGCACAAACGCTTCAAGCGCTTCAATACGTTCGACCGGAATCCCCCTGCCACCGCCCTGATACGCGTATGTCGCGTCGGTAAAACGATCGCACACTACCCAAGCGCCTCGCTCAAGCGCTGGCAAGATCTTTTCGGCCAGGTGCTGGGCGCGGGCGGCAAACATGAGCAGCAGCTCGGCATCGGTGTGCAGCCACTCCTCGGGGGCAGGGTCCAACAGCAGTTGGCGGATCGCTTCTGCCCGAGGCGTTCCCCCCGGCTCTCGCGTGGCCACCACTTCGATTCCCTGAGCTTCCAGCCAGGCCACCACGAACTGCATGTTGGTAGACTTCCCTACTCCTTCACCGCCTTCTAGTGTGATAAAGCGACCGCGCTTCGTCATTATGGCCTCTGGGTTAGTCACGGTTACGGATATACCGATTCACGGCGTTGTTATGCTCACGCAGCGAGCTAGAGAACTTATGCGTACCATCCCCCCGCGAGACAAAGTACAGCGTATCGCCCGGCAAAGGGTTCACGGCCGCTTCCAGCGAAGCCCGCCCCGGCATCGCGATAGGCGTCGGCGGCAACCCATCGATCACATAGGTATTGTAGGCCGTGGCCTCGCGTAGATCGGCATGAGTAATCCGCCCCTCATAGCGCTCTCCCATGCCATAAATCACTGTCGGGTCGGTTTGCAGCCGCATGCCACTCTCCATCCGACGTTTGAAAACGCCCGCGATTTCACGCCGTTCTTCAGGCGCCCCGGTTTCGCGTTCGATCAATGAGGCCATTATCAGCGCTTCGTAGGGCGAATCGATGGTCAGATCATCGTCGCGTTCGTCCCATACCTCTTCAAGTATGCGCTCCATACGACCAAGCGACTGGCGCAGAATATCAACATCGCTCATCCCCAGGTGATAGCGATAGGTATCGGGGAAGAACCAACCCTCGGGATAGGTTCCGTCGCGATCAAGCAGCGCCATAACCTCTTCATCGCTCATGTCGGCGGTGCTTTGCTCAAGCTTGGGAGCCTTGGCCAGCTGCTGACGCATCTGAGAAAAGGTCCAACCTTCGGGAATGGTCAACGGATACATCACGACGTCACGACTGTCGAGCAACGCCAGGAGTTCCATACCAGTAGTGCCGGGTTCGAGAAGGTATTCACCCGTGCGTAGGTCCGGCAATTTTTCGGGCTCAAGCTTGCCCAGTACCTGAAAAGCCCAGGCATCTCCTATAACGCCTTGCGCTTCCAGATCTCGGACCACACGGTTGAAGCCAGCGCCGGAAGGCACTTGATACAACGTGGGTTCATCAATTGTCAGCGGCGCTTCAAGGCGCTGCTGCCAATACACGTAACCACCGGTGACACCGGCAACGCCAACAATCACCACTATGGCCAGTGCCACCACCAAGCGTTTCACTATAAGACCTCAATATTCAATACGTTAAGGCGTTGCTGGGTAACCGAGTAGCGGGTGCGCCACGGCTTGCAAGGGATCATGTCCAGGCGGCCCCCAGTGACGAAGAAGGACGCCTTGGGCCGTCCACAACGCATTGACCGGCCATACGCCCTGCACCGAATTTGCCAGCCAAAGCCGATCTACCGCCGCGACCTCATTGATCATCAGATGGCCGGGAGTCACAAGCTGAGCATCGATCAGCGCGGCACGCAACGTACCTTCAACGCCGCACTGGTCAAGCGCTGGCGTCATGATACGTCCGCCCTGTTCCCAAAACAGGTTCATGCTGGTGGCTTCCACAGCCAGACCGTGACTATCCGCCAAAAGACCTTCACGATAAGCGGTTGTTTGCCACTCCTGGCGAGCCAGCACATTTTCGAGACGATTGAGATGCTTAATACCGGCCAAACGGGGTTGTCGGGCCAGACGCAGCGAGCAAATACGCACGCTGACCCCCTGCGACCAGGCCGACGGATCCGGCTGAAAAGGCACACGACGACTGAGAAGACGCGGTGAAACCATCTCAGGCGTCGCGTAGCCCCGACCGCCGCTGCCCCGAGTGACGATAATCTTGAGCACTTCCCACCCGACAGCGGGTGTTGCTTGCCAGGTGGCCGTCAAAGAAGCTTGCGACGGCGGGTCGATTTTCAAGCGCTGACAGCCCGCCTGCAGCCGCTCCACGTGCTGTTGCCAAAGCACCGGCTGGCCGTCGCGTAGCAGAACGGTTTCAAATACGCCGTCGCCGTAGGCCAGCCCGCGGTCGTCAAAAGGCACCCATGGCTGACTCATAAAGGCTTATACCTTTTTGAACAGCAATGACCCGTTGGTCCCGCCAAAGCCGAAGGAGTTCGAAAGCACCGTATCGATACGCATGTCACGAGCGGTATGCGGTACGTAATCGAGCCGGCAACCTTCCTGCGGATTGTCCAGGTTAATCGTGGGTGGTGCGACCTGATCACGAATAGCCAGTACGCTAAACACCGCTTCCACAGCGCCAGCAGCGCCCAGCAGGTGACCAATCATCGACTTGGTTGAACTGACGGCCACTTGCTGGGCCGACTGCCCCATGACTTTTTCGACAGCTCGACTTTCAGCCAGATCGCCTGATGCCGTTGAGGTCCCGTGGGCATTAATATAGTCCACCTCGGCAGGATTCATCTGCGCGTCCTTGATGGCGT
>JAIVHM010000253.1:0-1547 GCA_020201095.1 Halomonas sp.
GTCTGATGACCAGCGAATGGCCCGGATATATGAGTCATATAGCGCGTTCCTATTAATCGCAACCGACTTAGCCGCATAGGTACTGCGAATTCGCTCATTTAGCAGGGAATACTGCACGTTGGCGTTATTGTCGTTGGCTGACTCCTGACCCGCTGAATAGGGAGGATTACCGATAATTACCCGGATATCCAGCGCTTGCTGCCGCTTGCGGCGGGCGCTGTTTTCTTCCAGTAGCTCATCGACCATATCGGCCTTCTCGCCCATCTGGAAGGTGTCGGTCAGGCAGATACCAGTGAACGGCTCATACTCTGGCTCAAAAATCAGGTCATCCTGCTCGCCGCTGATATTGCCAGTCAGGATGCCGTGATAGGTGGCCTCAATATTGATCGCTGCAATGTAATAAGCAAGCAGAACCAGCTCGTTGGCGTGGATTTCGTTTTTGTATTTGTGGGGCAGTCGATCCGCCGGGATGATGCCGCTTTGCAACAACCGCGTAATAAAGGTGCCGGTACCGGTGAACGGGTCCAATATATGGACGTTCTTATCCGCCATGCTGCTGTTGAACTCGGTTTTCAAAATGTTTTCAACCGAATGAAGAATGAAGTCCACTACTTCAATCGGGGTGTAGACGATCCCCAGTCGATCCGTCATGCGTGGGAAGGCATTGGCAAAGAACTTGTCGTATAGCTCCACGATGATTCGCTGTTTGCCTTCAGCACTGTTTATGCCTTCCGCTCGCATCTTCACCGACTCGTAAAACGACTCCAGTGTGCTGCGCTCTTTATCTAGGCTGTGCTCTTGCAGTTTATCCAGCACCTGCTGCATCGCCAGAGACATGGGGTTGTGCTTGGCAAAGCTGTATTCTTCAAACAGGGCGTCAAACACCGGCTTGGTGATCAGATGCTGGGCGAGCATTTCAATAATTTCAGCATCAGGGATGCTGTTATTCAGATCGTCACGCAGCTCATGAGCACAGGCATTGAACACCGCTATTTCTTCGGTATTACTATCATCTTCCAGAATCGCCTTGATACGGTCGATATGGGTGTTGGCTATCTTGGCAATGTCATTGGCCCAGTCTTCCCAATGGTGCCGGTTTCCGCACTTTTTGACGATCTTGGCGTATAAAGCACGCTCTATATCACCGATCTCATAGACCATCTCGGCCTGTTCAGGAGACGGATTAGGATCTTTGGAACCAATCGATTTTCCACCACGGGCTTTACCGGCCGTACGCTCTTTTTTAGATTTCCGAGTCGCTTTAGGTGCCACCGTATCCGCAACGGCCACCACTTCCATCCTAGAGTGCATACTGCCATTGAACTCCAGCTTGTTGATCATGGCATCAAAACGGTCATCGTGAGACCGTAGTGCGTTTAGCACCTGCCAGACCACCTTATAGGTCTCGTTGCTGTTCAGCGCTTCTTCCGGCTCAACACCGGCAGGGATGACCACTGGAAGGATGACATAACCTAGCTCTTTCCCTGGGGCTAAACGCATAACACGCCCCACAGACTGCACGACATCCACCTGAGAAGAGCGAGGGG
>JAIVHM010000253.1:1580-5180 GCA_020201095.1 Halomonas sp.
ATCCAGCAGAGCATCAGGGTCTTTTTCTCGCAGTGACTCGATTTCTGCTTCCTGGTACTGAGCCACTACGGCGCCAAACATCTCCGAGATCAGCTTGGAGCTAACCTTGTGGTTCTTACCTTTATACTCTTTATCAATGACTTGGCAGAACGCCACTGCCCGTTTCATCGGGTTGGGTTCCTCTCCCATCGTCTCTACCAGTCCCTGCTTGGACAATGCCTTCCAACACCCCACGATCTTGGCTGCGTCATCCACCTTCAGCGAGTTATCAGCGTCTTTCAGTAAGCTTTGTAAACGTCGGTTAACGTGTGCCTCTTCCACCGCCAACACAATAACTTTGTAGTCCACTAGCAGCTTTCTTGAGACCGCTTCCGAGAAGGAAATGACATACAGCTCTTCACCGTACAGCGACTTGTCGTCCATCGAGCAAAGAGTGACTTTCTCTGTTTGCTTGGCATCATCACCGTAAATTCTTGGTGTAGCCGTCATATAGAGGCGCTTGGTGCCCTCGATATAACGGTTATCATGGATGCGGACGAATGCAGATTCCTCTTCACCTTCAAAGGTGGCACCTGTTGTACGGTGTGCCTCATCGCAGATTATCAGGTCAAAGGCGGGTATCGGCTTCGTACCCGTGGTCTGAGCTTCATTCAGCACCCCGATGGAGTGATAGGTGGAGAACACCACCGTCATCGCCTCATCGCTGTGATGATCCCCCATGTGCTTTTGCAGAGATGCCGCGTTGGTTGTAGCTGGATATTGCAGATCACTGATGCCGGCAATCACGCGATCATCATTCTTACCTTGGCGCTTGCCAACGTCACTGTCTGAGCAGACCGCAAAGCTTTTCAGGGGAACCGCTGATTCCTGTGTCCATTCGGTCAATGACTGGCCCAACAGGGAAAGGCTGGGAACAAGGAACAACACCCGTTTTCCCTTACCAGCGAGGGCTTCAGCAATTTTCAACGAAGTGAACGTCTTGCCTGTACCACAGGCCATAATCAGCTTGCCACGATCTGCGACACTCAACCCCTTGATCGTGCTATTAAGGGCAGTAACCTGATGTTCACGTAGCTGCTTCTGCGCTTTCAGAACAGGTTTGGTGTTTTCATGGTACTGCGACCAATCAATGACACTATTTTCCAGATTGTGCAGATCGATCCGAGAAACGGGTGGATGCTGGTTCTCCAAAGAGTCTTGGGCGTTACCTGTCCATTTATCCGTCGTAGCAACAATGATTCGGTGACTGAAATACCTCTTTCCGGACGCCGTAAAGAAACTGTCTATATCACTTTTGGTAATCGCATGATCCGGCGAATAGTTTTTGCACTGGATGGCATGAAACTCACCATCAGAGGTGATCGCCACTAAATCAATACCGGCGTCTTTCTTCGTGCTGATCCCAAGATCGGCACCGTATCGATCAACCCACTCAAAGTAGGACAACACGTCCGCATACTGCTCTTTGTAGAAGGGCTCCGTTTTGAAGTATTGAACCATCAGGTTCTCGAAGCTGGTTCCCTTATCGCGCTCACTCAGGGTCATTTCCCTGAACTGAGCCAAAATTCCTTGAAGAGCAGTCATGTTCTGTCCTATTACAATTTCAATGAGTTATCTGTCGTTACTAAGCGCAAAAGTTACAACGAAGAGCCTTGACGCTTGAGAGAGGCGTTCAGAGTCGTCCGGCTTACCTTGAAATGCTTGGCCACGTCGGCTTTGGTAATCATAGGGTCGGCCAGCATAGCGGCGGCTTTATTGATATCCGACGCTGACATGGCAGGCGGACGGCCACCTTTACGACCACGCGCGCGTGCGGCGGTAAGCCCTGCCTTTGTGCGTTCAGTAATCAAGCTGTGCTCGAACTCGGCCAGCGCGCCAAAAATATGGAAGATCAGCTTCCCGCTGGCATTGGTGGTATCGATGGATTCCATCAGCGACTGAAAGCCAATCTCACTCTCATGAAGCTCTTCGATAATTTCGACGAGATCCTTTAGTGAACGGGCAAGTCGATCCAGCCGCCAGACAACCAGAATATCGCCCTTCCGGAGTGTACGCAGGCATAGCGACAATTCAGGTCGCTCCCTGAGTGCGCCGGTCATTTTTTCTTGGAATATCTGTTCGCACCCAGCATTCGTCAGCGCATCAAGCTGAAGTTCAGGATGCTGATCCTGGGTGCTGACCCGTGCGTAACCTATGATCATAAGAAAAGGTACCTAATCTGTTCATAGATAGTTGTACGGCTTTCTGATCGCTAAAACAAGAAGATTTAGGTTTTTTGGTAGGTACTTTGGTAGCGTCCAACAAAAGGTCGTTTTTCACGATTACCCGTCTTATCGTGAGCTTCGGTTTCATACCCTACGAAGGATATAGTTGTCACTGGTTTATGCCCTGGCAAAATGATTGCGCTATCCTGGCGCAACACGCGCAACGCAACAAAAGGCGGCAACGTGCAACAGACCATATCCCAGGCCGCTAAGCTATACAGTAAGGCGCGCTCCACTATTCACCGCGCAATCGACGCAGGCCGTTTATCATGCAGCATCAGAGGCGATGGGGTGCGTGTGATTGATCTCGCAGAATTGATAAGGGTATGGGGTGAACCACCCAACGCACCAACCCAAAATCAACAGAACGCAACACCTAATGAACCAGACACGCAACAAGCAATGCTCCACGAGTTGCAGGCCATGCGAAGAGAATTGGTAGCGCTACGCGAAGAAGTGGCCCAGCTCCGCGCATTACCACCCCCAGAAACCACCAAAGAGGCCGTAGAAACGACGAAAGCGCCAAAGGCAGACGATGACCCCCACGGATTGCGCGCTCTTGCTAAAGCGCTATACAGCAGCGATGAAGAATAGCTGCGGCAAGATGTGCCACCGAACAGGATGCTAGTAATCGTTAGCCCATAAATTTTTGGAAGTAGCCTGGGTCTACATCGAATACAAGGCGTTTTTTGACACCAAGCTCAACTCGCTGGAACATCTCTACCAGCTTCACACCATCGACAAGCTCGACATGGGGAGCCCCTTCTCTATTCGCTTCTAAAATTGCTGCATTCGTGAAAGATGAAGTGGTAATAATGATGCCTTTTTCTGCACGTCCAAGCATAGCATTCCGAAAGTCACCAACCTGCGAACGGCCTACCAAATTACCTTCTCCGTAGCGCTTGCATTGAAAAAGCACCTTGAAGCTTACAAAGGGGTTTATTTCTAACACCCCAAATCCATCAATACCCCCGTCAGCCGATCCGCCAGTGATTTCCACATTTACGAATCCTGATTCTCTAAGTAATTCACGGCTTACCTTCTCAAACCCTAGAGGACTAAGAGAACGCAATACGTCGATTAGGTTGAGATTTTCTTTTGCTAGAGGGGAATCGGGAGCAGGAGAGTCATCTTCCACCACGGCAGTGCTATCTTCAGATTCTGAAAATAAGGTATCAACTGTTTTTGCGGGCTCACCAGCGGCCTTCTTTTTGCGTTTTTCAGCATGTATCGCTGCCCATTTCTTGAATATGTCACCTGCTTCAGCTTCAGTAACATGGGCTTTCCGGCCTTCTTCAGTAAGTGTCCACGTTCCATGTTTTGAAGAGTCCAATAG
>JAIVHM010000254.1 GCA_020201095.1 Halomonas sp.
TTCTACCGCAGCCCCAACGAGTCCAACTGGACGCCAACGGGCACCAACGTACCTGACTACCCGCGCATGGCGCCTCTGTGGTGGCAGAACCTTGCACCGGTCATGAGCGGCGAAGTGTCGCCACAAGAAGGTCTCGATGCGCTAGCAGCGGATATGGATAGCACCATGAGCCGTCTTGCCCGCGCCAATGTCTTCGACAGCTACGCGCCCGTGCTGAACGAAGAACGTGACCCGCAATACTGGCTGGATCAGGATGGCGCGCCGAAAGCCAAGCTTGATGACGAAATGCCGCAAGGCACCACCATGCCTTACGACGAAATGATGGAAGAATGGATGTCAGCCGGTTCGCGTTAATACCGGTTGGGCGGGCCTTCGGGCTCGCCCTTTCCGGCTTCATCGGCGGCACCCTCTATCGACACTTACCAACACCGCGGTCGCCCATTTAGCACCGTGAACGGGGCTTTCTTTGTTAATTTGGATCCGCTATGAAACTGCGTAACCGTAATATTGAGAAACTACATTCCGATGAATTCGATGTACTGATTATTGGTGGTGGCATTAACGGTGCCGCCACTGCTGCTGCGCTGTCAGGCAAAGGCGCCAAGGTTGCCCTGATCGATCGTGGCGACTTCGCTGGCAGCACCAGCATGCACTCCTCCAATCTCGTTTGGGGAGGCATTAAATATATGGAAAGCAACGACTTTGCATTGGTCAGAAAACTTTGCAAAAGCCGCAATCATTTAATCAAAAGTTACCCATCTACCGTTCAGGAAATTCGTTTCCTGACCAACATCACCCGTGGGTTTCGCCATTCACCGCGCTACTTATGGATCGGCACCTGGCTCTACTGGCTGATGGGCAATGGATTTACCAAGCGCCCCCGCTTGCTGTCACCCAAGGATATCAAGCAGGAAGAACCGATTATCAATGTCGATGACTCTGCGGGCGGCTTTGAATATTCGGATGCCTATCTGCACGACAACGACGCCCGGTTTGTCTTCAATTTTGTCCGGCACGCGCTTAATCATGGTGCGATTGCCGCCAACTATGTCGAATCACTGGGGGCGGAGCGCGAGGGTAACGGATGGGTCACCAAAGCGCGTAACGTCATGGATGGCCAAACGTTTGATATCCGTGCCAAGGTGCTGATTAATGCGGCAGGCCCCTGGGTGGATCAGCACAATACCTTGACCGGGCAGAAGACCACCCACCAACATCTGTATTCCAAGGGCATCCATCTGATTGTGCCCCAGTTGACGGATTCCCAGCGTGTATTGGCCTTCTTCGCCAACGACGGACGGCTATTCTTTGTGATTCCCATGGGCAACCGAACCTGCATCGGCACAACCGACACACATATGGAGCACCCCGAGGTAGAGGTTACCGCGGACGATATTGATTTCGTTCTGGAAAACATCAACACTCACTTGACGCTCGACAAACCGCTCGGTCAAGCCGATATTATCTCGACCCGTTGCGGCGTTCGCCCGCTTGCGATCAAATCCGATCAAGGGAACGACCGCGACTTTCTCCAGCTATCCCGGAAGCACGTGATCGATACCAATCACGATAGCGCGCATATCAGCATCTTTGGCGGCAAGTTGACAGACTGCTTAAACGTGGGTGATGAGATCGCTGAAGCCGTGGCGAAGCTTGGGGTCGCGCTCCCCGACCAGGGCTTCCGCTGGTATGGCGAGCCACCCAAGGCCGTTAAGCAACAGTTCATGGATCACGCCAAGCACATGAACCTTGACGCGATGACGGCCACGACGTCCTCTGAGCCTCTCTCATCTCGCCTTTGGCGGCGTTACGCTGAGCAGGCAATGCCCATGTTGGAAAAAATCCGTCAGGACCCGTCGGAAGCCGACATTCTGATTGAGGGAACGGAATATATTCGCTGCGAGCTTGAACATGCCCGCGATCATGAAATGATCACTCAGCTTGAGGATTTCCTGCGTCGTCGAGCCAAAGTGTCGCTCGTGGTACACCACGAGCAACTGCGCAACTCCAAGGGATTGAAAGAAGCCTGCCGCGTTTTGTTCGGCGAGCAAGCCGAAGAACGTTTTGAAGCGTATTTCGTTCAGAACCGAGATACCTCTCAACCCTATGCGCCGAAACAGGAAGTTCCCTCATAGAGAGAAGGCAACGCGAGCGCGGCGGCAAATAAAAATCCCCCTTACGGTGACCGCCAGGGGGATAATGGAAAGTGATGAGTGTCAAAAGCTGCGCTTATTAACTACTCCTCATTTTCAACCAGCAGTTGGGAATCCCCTGCCAGCACCTCGTCCCACGCCTCTTCAATTGTGTAACCCATACGGTTATCAATAGTATCGATGACTTCAACCGCGTGCTGAAGCGACTCTCGCTGGCCCTTTAAGGCTAATACCAGCTTGGCCAGTTCCTGCTTGCTGAACGTATTCGCGATTCGGTCGGCTTGTTGGCTTAATTCGATGCAGTTCATGGTAAAACCCTCATGGTATGGTCATCCGCTGCTTACTATTGTCGTTAATGGTTAAGCAGCCATCTTTAATGACGAATGGTGACGTTGCTACTCATGCTGGACCGGATAAGTGTCCAGTTCGGTGACTGCGATAGGGTCACAAGCGTTACAAGACCTTCGCTTCAAGCGCCCGGATAATTCAAAAGCGCATCAAATGTAGCAGTGGTCAGGAGGGTCAATCGGGATAACGAAACACCGCCCTGATCCATGACTTCACTATGGTGCACTGCCGTAAAGCTCACAATGCATCATTGGCCGCAGGCAGCGTTGTAGCTCGACTACAAACGCACCGAATGGACCCAAAGGGTGTCGTAGAATTTCACGGTATACGGGCATGACGCGGTGAACGCGTTGATAAAGATGGGAATCTTGCCTGAAATGGTTCGCATTGGCGGGAGCAGTATACATCATCAATCCAACAGTGCCAGTCGACCAAGGACTAATAAACGCATGCCACTATCGCAGAATCGCGATAGTGGCTTGTAGCGGATAAGTGTTAATGGGTTGAACGCACGCGGGAAACCGCGTCCAACCACCCTTGATACAGATGCTCGCGATTAGCCTCATCCATACTCGGTATGAAACTGCGCTCGCAGCGCCAGAGTTGCTCGATTTCTTCAAGCGTCTGATACCAACCTAACCGCAGACCGGCCAGGTAGGCGGCTCCCAGGGCAGTGGTTTCCAGAATTGTAGGGCGATCCACCTGCACATTCAGCATATCGGCTAGAAACTGCATGACCCAGTTATTCTTGACCATGCCGCCATCAACGCGCAGGTTGCCAGGAGGCGCTTCCATATCGTCGTTCATGCAATGTTGTAAGTCGCGGGTCTGGTAACACACGGCCTGTAAGCCGGCTGCAACGATTTCTGAAATCCCAGTATCGCGGGTCAGGCCAAAAATTGCCCCGCGGGCTTTGGGATCCCAGTGTGGTGCTCCAAGCCCGGTAAATGCCGGGACGAGGTAAACGCTGTGCCCGCGGCGAGTATTGCGGGCCAAGGCTTCGGTTTCCGCCGCATCCGCGAATAAATTCAGCCCATCGCGCAGCCACTGTACCGTCGCACCGGCAACAAAGATGCTGCCCTCCATGGCAT
>JAIVHM010000088.1 GCA_020201095.1 Halomonas sp.
GTGTCGCTAAACGACTCGTTGAGCACTTCGACATCGTGCCCAGCTGCCTTGAGTGCTGACACCACGTTGGCGTCGAAGCGATCCTCAAGTTTTAAATTCATGCTGGATTCTCCCCAGGTACGGCCTAGAAGCCAGCGTGGTGCGGTAACCGCCTGCTGCAACGGCATGTGGTGAAATGCGTAGCGCGAGAAGACCGCGGCTTGTGATTGTGGCTGACCCTCACCGCCCATGGTGCCGTAGACCATGGTGCGGCCGTCGTTAAACCGGGCGAGCGCCGGATTAAGCGTATGAAAAGGCTTGCGTCCAGGTGCCAGTCCACGCAGCGCTTCGGGGTCAAGCGAGAAGCTGATACCGCGGTTTTGCCACAGCACGCCGCTTTTCGGCAGTACCACGCCGCTGCCAAACTCCCAATAGATGCTCTGTATGAAACTGACCGCGCGGCCTTCGTTATCCACCGTGCCCATCCAGATGGTGTCGCCTTGTGCCGGTTCGTGGGGCCAGGGCAGTGCTTTGGATGGGTCGATGTGGGCCGTTTCAGCCGCTATGCGTTCGTCGCTGAGTAACGCTTGAAGCGAGTCGGGTACTCGCGCCGGGTCGGTGACGGTTTGGTCGCGCAGCATAAAGGCGCGTTTGGTGGCTTCAATCAGGCCATGTAGGTGATCAAAGCCATTGGGTTCGGCGGCTTTAATGCGCTCGTAAATAGCCAGAATCATCAGCGACGCCACCCCTTGGGTTGGGGCAGGTAAGTTATAAAGGGTGGCATCCGCGAGACTTGCTTCCAAAGGGGTTACGCGCTGGGCGCGATAGCTGTGGAAGTCTTGCAAACGCAGCGGGCTGCCGAGTGCCTCCAGATCGTTTGCCATACTCTTCGCTAACTCGCCGCGATAAAAATCATCAAGCCCAGCGCTGGCCAGTCGCTCAAGCGTCGCGGCTAATCGCGGCTGGCACAGCCGCTCGCCTTCAAGTGGCGCTTGGCCATTGATGAGAAGTGCTTCGCTGAATCCGGGGCTTTGCGATAACCGCTCGAGGTGCTTGGCGGTGAGTGTTTCCTGGCTCTTGGAAACCGCGACACCTTTGTGGGCGTGACCGATGGCGTCGGCCAGCAATGTTGTCATCGGTAGAGAGCTTCCCCAGTCGGCGGCAACCGTCAGTGCTTCCTGCCAGCCGCTAACCGTCCCACCCATGGTGAGGGCTGCTTTGGGGCCGCGTTCGGGAATCTGCGATTCACCGTCATAGAAATCCGCGTTGGCCAAACCCGCCGCCGGGCCGCAGGCATCAATGGCCACCGGTGCTTTGCCGGGCTCATGGATTAACCAGAAGCCATCACCGCCAAGCGCATTCATGTGCGGATAGACCACGGCAATAGTGGCAGCGGCAGCGACCATGGCTTCCACAGCGTTGCCACCCTGTTTGAGTATATCCCGCCCGGCGCTTGCGGCGAGGTGGTGTGGAGCGACACAGCTGCCGCTGAAGCTACGTTGTGTATGGAGCATAAGTTGTCCTTTTATTATTGAGCTGGGGCGTTACCAGCCAATGGCGTTTGGCAGCCACGTGGCAATACCGGGAAATAGTATCACCAAGGCAATGGCGAGAAACTGCAGGGCGATAAACGGCAAGACGCCAAGGTAGATATCCAGCGTTGTGACGCCCTTGGGGGCGACGCCTTTGAGGAAAAACAGTGACCAGCCAAAGGGCGGGGTCAAGAACGAGGTTTGCAGCACCAGACCAACCAGAATGCCAAGCCATACCATGTCGACGCCCATCTGGACGAAAAAGGGTAAAAACAAGGGTAGAGCGATATAGCTGATTTCGATCCACTCGAGAAAAAAGCCGAGTACAAACATCAGCAGTAGCATGAACAGCAATGCGCCTGTCTCTCCGCCGGGTACCCACTCGAACATGCGCGCTACAAGATGTTCGCCGCCCAGGCCGCGAAACGCCAGACCAAATACCTGTGCACTGATCAGGATGAAAAACACCATCGCTGAAATAATAAGCGTCGCCTTGGCGACCTCGTGGAGTAAGTTAAGGCTAAGGCGCCCGGAACAGGCGACAAACATCAGCGCACCCAGGGCGCCCATGGCGGCGGCTTCGGTTGGCGCGGCAATGCCGCCGATGATTGAACCAAGAACCGCAATCACCAAACCCACCGGAGGGCCAACAACCAGTATCACCTTGCGTAATAATTGCGCCTTGCCCATTTGCGCTCGTTCGTTGGCAGGGATGGGCGGCATTAAGTGCGGTTTCCAGGCGGCAAGTGCGAGAATCGCCACAATATAGACCGCCGCCAGGGTCAACCCCGGCATCATGGCGGCAGCGAACATGGTGCCTACCGATTCACCCAGGATCTCCGCCAGCAGAATGAGAACCAGACTTGGCGGAATGATCTGCCCTAGCGTGCCGGAGGCGCAAATCATGCCGCAGGCAAGGGCTTTGGGGTAGCCGCGCCGCAGCAGTGTCGGCAAAGTGAGCAAGCCAAGCGTCACGATGGTGGCTCCGACGATGCCCGTGGCCGCGCCGAGCAGCACGCCGACAAAGATAATCGCCACGCCCATTCCACCCGATAGATTACCGAACAAGTGGCCCACCACGTCGATCAGCTCGGCGGCCAGTTTCGATTTTTCAAGCATCACGCCCATAAAGACGAACAGCGGGATGGCCATGAAGGTGTAGTTGGTCACCACACCGTAGATTCGCGATGGCAACAGATTGAAGAGCATCGGTCCAAAGCCGATAAAACCAAAGATAAAGGCGGTCGTTGCAATGCTTATTGCCACTGGAATACCAATCAGCAGCATGACGAAAAAGGCCCCGATCATGCCGATCGCCAGCCATTCATTTAAAGACATGGGTCAGTCACCTTGTGCGGGGAGTGCAAACGCATTGCGCAGCGCATGAGCCAGTCCTTGCAGCGCAAGCAGGGTGAAGCCAAAAGGAATAAATGCTTTCAAAGCCCAGCGGTAGGGCAGGCCACCTGGATTGGGCGATCCCTCGCCGCGGCCAAACGATTGTGCGACCCAGGGAAGCGTCAGCCAGGCGATGTATAACCCCATGGCCAGCAGTGCGAGCCCGCCAAACACCTCGATGATGCGTTTTACGAGCACCGGAAAGTGCTCGTAAAACACGTCTACCCGAACCTGTTCATCATTAAGTAGCAAATACGCCATGCCGAACAGGGCAATGGGCGATATCAAGTGCCACTGTAGCTCTTGCAACCACAGGGCGCCGATATCGAACAGGTAACGCAGGATGACGTCGCCTGACACCAGAGCCACTAGTAGCACACAGGTCCAGGCGGCGATCCGGCCAAATAGCCGGACCAGCGCGTCGATGCCATTAACTACATTTTCTAGCGCTCGCATATCACACTCCGATGATATCGCTCAGCCATGCGCGTTCGCTGGCGCCTGCCCAACGGTCATGCTTGGCTTTAAAGGCCATGTAGCTATCGTGAATCTTGCGAACTTCCGGGTCGCCGTTGGCTTCGGTTTCGAGTGTATCCAGCGTGGCTTCGCGCAGCGCCTTCACAATAGGTTCCGGTAGCTGGCTCGCGGTTACGCCGTGGTTATCCACCAGGTCAGACACGCCGAACGAACAATCATTTGCAAGTCGGCCGGTAGGCTGTCCCAGTGCGACTTGGAAATCAGCAGCTCGCCTGTGGTGGAGGGCTCGTGCCAGCCGGTGGTGTAATAGTATTTGGCGGCGTCTTGGAGGCCCATACGGCGGTCTTGATACGGGCCGACGAACTCGGCGGCATCAATTACGCCGCGTTCCAGTGCCGGGAAAATCTCCCCGCCCGGCAGAACGCGGGCATCCACGCCAAGCGACGAGTAGACCTTTCCAGCCAGGCCGGGAACGCGCATGCGCAGGCAGTCGAGTTGGCCGATGTCTTCAATCGGGTCGCGGAACCAGCCGGTCATTTGCACACCGGTGTTGTTCAGCGGGAAGGCGACCATGCCATACGGTTCGTAAAGTTCGTGCCACAGCTCAAGACCGCCGCCGTGATACAGCCAAGCCATATGACCCATGAAGCTCATGCCAAACGGTACGGTGGTAAAATGCTGCGCAGCGAACGTCGTGCCAGACCAGAAATAGCTGTTGGCCGCGTTCATCTCGATGGTGCCACTCTGTACCGCTTCAAACCCCTCAAGCGCAGGGATCAGCTCGCCCGCTGCAAAGTGCTGGATATTGAGGCGACCACCCGACATGGTGTTGATTTTCTCAATGACGTCGGTGGGGCTGCCAGGGCCCTCCACGTAAAAAGGCGAGCCAGGCCCGTAGGCATTGGTCATGCGCCAGTTGAAGGTTTCAGACGATTGCGCTCTTGCAATACTAGGGGCTCCCAAGACCAGCCCGGCAGTGGAAGATACAGCAGCGGTAGTAAGGAACTTACGACGTGTGAAGCTCATAGGGCACCTCGTGGCGGTCAGATGAATCAATCATGTCCCAATAATGTGTTAACAATCGTCATGCCATAAAATCGATTTTATTTTAAATAAAAGATTTTACGGTGTTCATCGGCTGTCGCTTGCAAGCAGGATAGCGATTGATGCACTGCGCTGATGCAACGCATCACGCTTATTGCACCACGTTGAGGCGTTAATGTATGGGCGTTGATGGGCCTGACGTTGCTGGGCCGAGAAGGGCGGTTAGGCCGGGAATGCTTGACAGCTCAATAAGGGCTGAGTAACATACGCGCCACCTCAACGAGGCATTGCGACGTCCCATTCGTCTAGTGGTCTAGGACACCGCCCTTTCACGGCGGTAACAGGGGTTCGAACCCCCTATGGGACGCCAACCAAATCGTTAAGGTATCGGAGTGCGGGAATAGCTCAGTGGTAGAGCATCGCCTTGCCAAGGCGAGGGTCGGGAGTTCGAATCTCCTTTCCCGCTCCAGCACGTCCCATTCGTCTAGTGGTCCAGGACACCGCCCTTTCACGGCGGTAACAGGGGTTCGAACCCCCTATGGGACGCCAATCCGATAGCGAGAATGCGTTAAGCGTTGTGTTATAGAGCGGGAATAGCTCAGTGGTAGAGCATCGCCTTGCCAAGGCGAGGGTCGGGAGTTCGAATCTCCTTTCCCGCTCCAATCAATCTTTCGCTCAAATCTGTGTCCCATTCGTCTAGTGGTCTAGGACACCGCCCTTTCACGGCGGTAACAGGGGTTCGAACCCCCTATGGGACGCCACTCGTACTTGTATTTTGCGTTGCGGGAATAGCTCAGTGGTAGAGCCCGTTGTTTATAGCCTTTCGCGGCATAACTGTTTGAAAAAATAGTTTGCGCCCTAATATCTAGTGTTTACGCATGTTATGACTTCTTTGTTTTTGCTGACAGGACATTTCTATGGCCGAACCGGCATTGTCGATACGTGGCCTTACCAAAGAGTACGGTAACGGCTTCCAAGCGTTAAAAGGTATTGATCTCGACGTCCAGCAGGGCGATTTTTTTGCGCTCTTGGGTCCCAATGGCGCTGGCAAGTCGACTACCTTGGGCGTGGTCTGTTCGCTGGTACAGAAAACCCAGGGAAAGGTGTCGGTCTTTGGTATCGATATCGATAAAGACTTCTCTAAAGCGAAATATCAGATCGGCGTGGTGCCCCAAGAGTTTAATTTTAACCAGTTCGAAAAAGTGCTCGATATCGTGCTGGCGCAGGCGGGCTATTACGGTATGACCCGCAGAGAGGCACTGCCCCGCGCCGAGCAGTTACTGACCGATCTGGGGTTGTGGGACAAGCGCAACGGCAGCGCAAGAATGCTTTCCGGCGGCATGAAACGCCGCTTGATGATTGCGCGTGCCTTGATGCACCGGCCTAGATTGTTGATCCTCGACGAGCCGACCGCGGGCGTGGATATCGAACTCCGCCGTAGCATGTGGGAATACATGCGGCGCATTAATCGCGACGAAGGCACCACGATCATTCTGACGACGCATTACCTGGAAGAGGCCGAGAGCCTGTGCCGCAATATCGCGATCATTAACCATGGCGAAATTGTTCGCAATACCAGCGTGCGTGAGTTGCTTAGCGAGCTTAGCCGGGAGACCTTTTTACTGGATCTGGCAGCCCCTGTCAGTGATACCCCTGTGGTGGAGGGGTTTGATATCCAACGTGTGGAAGCCTCTCAGCTATCGCTGGTGATCCATCGTGGTCAGCGGCTCAACGATGTGTTCAGTGCGTTAACCGAGCAGGGTTTGCAGGTTGTCTCGATGCGTAACCGCGCTAATCGCCTGGAAGAGATGTTCGTGTCGATGGTGGAAAGCAGTCAGACCGCGATCGATCAACGGGCAGAGCAGCCTCAGGCACAGGAGGCGCGGGTATGAATGCCAGTCAAACGCTCATCGCCTTATGGACGCTGGTGCTCAAAGAGATCAAACGCTTCACGCCCTGATCATGATGTCGGTGATTACCAACAGCTATTCCAACGTGGCCTCTAGTTTTTTCTCGAATAAGTTCCAGCGTTCGATTGAAGAAATGATGGTCTCGCCGATGCCTAACTGGGTCATCTTATCCGGTTTCATTTTTGGCGGTATGGCCCGTGGTCTTGGCGTCGGGTTGATCGTGACCATCGTTTCGCTGTTTTTCACTCGCCTGACCGTCGAGCATCCGTTGCTGACCGTGCTGGTAGTGGTGCTGACGTCGGCGCTGTTTTCCATCGGTGGCTTTATCAACGCGCTGCTGGCCAATAAATTTGACGACATTTCCATCGTGCCAACGTTTATTCTTACGCCGCTGACCTACCTGGGAGGGGTGTTTTACTCGATTTCCATGCTGCCTGATTTCTGGCAGGGCGTGTCGATGCTCAACCCGATTCTGTACATGGTGAATGTCTTCCGCTATGGCTTCCTGGGTGTGTCGGATATCCCGGTTGGCTGGGCCTTGGCGGCCGTGCTGGGCTTTATTGTCGTGCTGTTTACAATAGCGCTTCGCATGCTCGAGCGCGGTAAAGGAATCCGGAGTTAAACCATGTCGCATCGACCCGAAACGCTGATGGAGGCGCCGCTGGGGCGCGAATCCGCCTATCCAGAAGCCTACGACCCAGACCTTTTGTATCCGATTCCCCGCGCGGCCAACCGAGCCCCGTTGGGCATTGTCGAGGGCGAGCTGCCGTTTGTAGGGGAGGACGAATGGCATGCGTTTGAGGTTTCCTGGCTGAACGGGCGCGGTAAGCCGGTGGTAGCTGTCGCGCGCTTTCGACTGCCCGCGGATTCACCCAATCTGATTGAGTCGAAATCCTGGAAGCTGTACCTCAATAGCTTCAATCAGACCCGCTTTGATGATCGTGACGCTGTCATCGCGACGTTAACCCAGGATTTAACGGCTTCCGCGAAAGCACCGGTCAGCGTTGAGCTGTTTGATGTCGACGCTGCCACCCTGGCGCCTCAGCGACTGCCGGGAGAATGCCTGGACGCGCTGGATATCGAAGTAAGCGATTACACCACCAGCGCCGACCATCTGACGGCAGGGGGTCAGGTGGTGGAAGAAACGCTGTA
>JAIVHM010000089.1:0-4449 GCA_020201095.1 Halomonas sp.
GCCATGGCCAGGGTGTCGCCCAGGCTATGCTGGTAGTAGCGGGCCGTGAACTGACAAAGCCATAGCCAATCGGTGGGCAGAGGGGCGTCGTCTAATATTTCGCTGACGCTGCGCAGTTGGGCGCGTGGCAGGTCGCTGTGGTCCGCGATTTCAGCGATCACGCCGACGACATCGCGATGGCCGAATGGGACGCGCACGCGCAAACCCAGCTGCCAGCCGCCGGTAGGTGTCTGGCGGCTGGGTAAGTAGTCGAACAGGCGTCGCAGCGGCGACGGCAGGGCGATTTTGAGCACCTGGACGGAAACAGCGTCGGACAATTGGCCTCCGGCATTAGTTTTGCTAGAATACGCGGCCGCTCTGACTTTAAACGAAGGAGCGATTAACCGGTTAGTCGTTTTTTAAACCCGTATGCGGTGCCTGGCACGAGATCAGGTGGCGGCATACCGCTGATGAGGCTCAAGATGAAACAAGGTATCCATCCGAATTACAACACGGTCACCGCCAACTGTTCTTGCGGTGCTAGTTTCCAGGTGGGTTCCACGTCGGGTCAGGGTTTCTCCCTGGACGTGTGCTCCAACTGCCACCCTTTTTACACCGGTAAGCAGAAACAAGCGACCACCGGTGGCCGTGTAGAGCGCTTTAACAAGCGTTTTGGTGCTGCTGTCAAGCGCGGCTGATCCTGACGCGGACCCGCCAAGTCAAAAGCCTCAGGGCTTGCGAAAACCCACGCCATGGCGTGGGTTTTTTTATGAATGACAAAAGTTTTGGCAGAAGATGGTAGGTTAAATGCCGAGATAAAATGGAAAAAGTTTCCATAAATGCTGCTCTGCATCAATACAAACAATCGTTATCGTTGAAGTGTTTACATCTTAATTTCATTGAAAATGTTTTAAATGTTACGAAATTGAGGTGAAAGTCGGTTAAACGACCGTTTTTATGCTGGGTTTACCGCTTGCTTGAGCAGGCCGGCGTTTTTCTATATTCTGAAGTTACTTATTACCCTTTCATGTAACTGGATCTTTGACCATGACCGATGCAAACAGGCAGGCCGCTTTGGATTATCACGCGAAGCCGATCCCCGGCAAGCTGTCGGTGGAGTTGACAAAACCCACCGCGACGGCACGGGATTTAGCGCTGGCGTATAGTCCTGGGGTGGCCGAGCCGGTCAGAGAGATTGCCCGCGAAGCCGAAAACGCCTACCGCTACACCGGTAAAGGGAATTTGGTCGCAGTCATTTCCGACGGCAGTGCGATTCTTGGGTTGGGCAACCTGGGGCCGTTGGCCAGTAAACCGGTGATGGAAGGCAAGGGCGTACTGTTCAAGTGTTTCGCCGGGATCAACTCGGTCGATATTGAGGTGGATGCTGAGAACCCGCAGGCATTTACGGACACCGTTGCACGTATTGCCGACACATGGGGCGGCATTAATCTGGAAGATATCAAGGCGCCTGAATGTTTTGAAATCGAAAAGGCGTTGATTGAGCGCTGCAGCATCCCTGTGTTTCACGACGACCAGCACGGCACGGCGATTGTTACCGCCGCAGGCATGCTGAACGCGCTGGATATCGCGGGTAAAGCGATCGAAGACGTCAAAATTGTTTGCATGGGCGCCGGTGCGGCGGCCATTGCCTGTATGCGGCTGCTGGTATCCTGTGGGGCGAGTAAAGAAAACCTGATCATGCTTGACCGTCGCGGGGTTATTCACAGTCATCGTGAAGGCATCAATGAATACAAGGCTGAGTTTGCTCGGGATACGGACATGCGCACCCTGGATGACGCCATCGACGGTGCCGACGTGTTTATCGGCCTGTCGGGCCCTGGCTTATTATCGGCAGAGCAGGTGAAAAAAATGGCGCCGGATCCGGTGATTTTTGCCTGCACTAATCCCGATCCTGAAATTCACCCTGATGTAGCCCGCGAGGCGCGCCCTGATGTGATCATGGCGACCGGTCGCTCTGATTTCCCCAATCAGGTGAATAACGTCCTGGGCTTCCCGTTTATCTTCCGCGGAGCGCTCGACGTGCGTGCGACGCGCATCAATGAAGCCATGAAGCTGGCGGCGGTGCACGCACTCAAAGACCTGGCCCGTGAGCCGGTTCCCCAGGAGGTGCTGGATGCCTATGAGCGGACCGACATGCAGTTTGGCCGCGAGTACATCATTCCCACACCCGTCGATGTAAGACTGCTGGCGAGGGTTTCCTCAGCGGTGGCCCAGGCGGCGGTGGATTCAGGCGTGGCGCGCAAGCCGTATCCGGCGCACTACCCGCTTGCCACCATCAATGATGTCTACGGCGGATAGTCAGCAATAGCCGCTACTGCCATTATCCGTTATTGTCGTTACCAGCGCCCGCTATCCAGCGGGCGTTGGTCGTTCAGTCAGCGTTTGAATAACGTGTCAGGCCTTCCTGGGCGGTAGAGGCGACCAAGCGTCCGTCACGCTGGTAGATATGCCCCTGCGCAAGTCCGCGGGCGCCACCCGCCCACGGCGAGTCGATAACGTAGAGCAGCCAATCGTCCAGGCGGGTGTCGTCATGCAGCCAAAGGGCGTGGTCCAGGCTTGCAATGCGTAACTGCGGGTCGGTATAGCCGATACCGTGGGGCGTCAGGCTGGTGGTCAGCAAGTTAAAGTCGGACGCGTAGGAGAGCAAGTGACGATGGAGCGCTGCGTCGTCGGGTAGACTGCCAGCCAGGCGAAACCACAGGCACTGACCGGCAGGTTCTGACTGATCTGGATTCCCTTTGAGGTGCAAAAATTCGATCGGGTGGCCAGGGAAACGAGAATGCTTGACATCACCGCTTTCTATTAATGCCTCGGGTGAGGGCACTTCGGGCATCGCCCTTTGATGGCTAAAGCTTACCTCGTGACTTTGAAACGAGGCGCTGCAGAAAAAGATCGGGCGGCCCTTTTGAATTGCGGTGACGCGGCGTGTGGTAAAGCTGCCGCCGTCGCGAATAGTATCCACCTGATAGACCACCGGCCGATGGGGGTCGCCCGGGCGAAGGAAGTAGCCGTGCTGCGAATGCGGGCGACGCTCGGCGGGCACGGTACGGCTGGCGGCGGCGAGCGCCTGCCCTAGTACCTTAACGGAGTTTGCTGTGATTCGCAGCGATGAATTTTACATGCACCGGGCGCTGGATCAGGCGCATCTGGCGGCTGAAATGGGTGAAGTGCCGGTAGGGGCTGTGGTGGTTGACGCCGACGGCCGGGTTATCGGTGAAGCTGGTAATGCCCCGGTGTCCAGCTGTGACCCAAGTGGTCATGCAGAGGTTCGCGCCCTACGCGCGGCGGCTCAGCAGGTAGGTAACTATCGTTTGTCCGGTTGTACGTTATTCGTGACGTTGGAGCCCTGCATGATGTGCGTTGGGGCGATGATTCACGCCCGCCTGAGCCGCCTGGTGTACGCGGCTGCGGAACCGCGCACGGGCATGGTGGAGTCTAAAGCCAACCTACTGGCGCAACCGTGGTTCAATCATGCTATCGACGTCCAGGGCGGTGTCTTGGCGGCACAAGCAAGCAAGTGCTTAAAGGCTTTTTTTGCGGCGCGGCGCGGTGGGTCGGACAAATAAGCTAGCCATCAATATCGCCACCGATGGCGACCCGGTTGCGGCCTTCACGCTTTGCACGATATAGCGCTTCGTCAGCGATTTGCATCAAGCGTGTCATGTCGATCGGCTGCGGGTTGATTACGCTCACGGCCCCAGCGCTCAGGGTGATTGGCTGGCCATCGGCATGGGTCAAGCAGGCATCAATGAGCTGTAAGCGCAGCGTATCGGCCAGCCTTTGTGCGTCGTCTATGCCCAGTCCAGGCAGCCAGGCGACAAACTCCTCGCCGCCGTAGCGCGCAAAAATCCCGCCATGCTGCTCCATCAGCGCTTCTCCTAGTAACGCAATACGGGCCAGATACTCGTCACCCACCAGATGCCCCAAGTGGTCGTTGATGTGCTTGAAGTGGTCGATATCAAAGAGTACCAGGCTGAGTGGCCGTTTAGACTGGTGTGCACTTACGTGGTCAAGAAAGTGGCGCCGGTTGGCGATGCCGGTTAGCTCGTCGTGGCTGGCTAGCCATTCAATCTCGCGCTGTAACTGACTGCGAGTATATATTTCCTGCTGCAGAGAGATGTTACTTTGCTGCATGGCGCGATGCTGGTGGCCTAGGCGCTTGAAGGTATAAATGACCAGATATACCAGATAAGCGAATGTCAGGCCCAGCACGAGACTCAAGGTGGGCAGTCTGGGTAATTGACTCAGTAGGTATTCTCGTCGTGGTCGGTCCGATAGGGTGAAGGTGTTGTCGCCGAGCATTACGTCATGGTGATAAACCCATGGGCCTGGTTGCGAGGGATCGCCTTGGGCGGCGAGAATCTGTTCGCGTGCGCCAGGCGAAGCCTGGTCACCCGGGAGCAGGCTCTGATGTCTGCAGAAAGGGTGAACTGAACCCCAGTGGGTGCA
>JAIVHM010000089.1:4455-9095 GCA_020201095.1 Halomonas sp.
CCCATGGGCCTGGTTGCGAGGGATCGCCTTGGGCGGCGAGAATCTGTTCGCCATTTTGCCATTGAATCATACCGTTGGTGTCGGGTAGCCGCTTGAATAGCGTGTCAGCCAGTTGTGGGAAGCTTACCACCATAGCCGCCGCGCCAATGGGGATTTGCTGCTCATTTTTGACGGGCAAATAGTGGATCATGCCGCGTTCACCTTGGAGTAGCTCGATAATATCGGTACTGCCCTCACGCTTGCCAAGTAAAGCTGGTTCCAATGCACCACGCCCTGCTGGTTGAACGTCAAAAAGGCGTAGCCCAAGGGTGCTCAGGTTAAGTGGGGTTGCGGGGTATACCTGACGAATACCGCTATCGGGTGTGATGAAGGCCATATTGATTAGATAGCCAAAGTCCTGCTGGTAGCCTTCTGCTTGCTGTACCCATTGGGCATAATTCGGGGGCGCCGATTGCAGTTCCCAGGTGCGCGCAAAGCGTCGCATGGCGTCAAGATGAGCAGTAATCTCGTGGCTGAGCTGTGTGGCCAGGACCTGCACACGGGCCTCTGCGCGCTGGTAGAGCGTGCGCTCCGCTTGCATATGGAGCTGTTGCCAAAGCAACAATGACAAGCCAACCACGGCGAGTGTCGAGTATAGCGTCATCGCTAAATAACGCCGCTTGTCTCGCCAATAGGGAAGCGCATGAGCAATTTGTGCGGTCAATAGTGCCGCGTGGAGAGTGAGGCCAGGCCAAGTCGTCGCGTAGTTGAGTACGGGCGTGAGGTCAGAGTGCAGGGCAGGTTCAACGACTTGCAGGCCAATTAAAAGTACGGCCGCAATGCTCAATAGAGGTGCGCCCAGTCGCGCGCGTAACTGCAGAATTAGACTGAGGGCGGTCAGCTGTAGGGCGATCGTCGTGAGTAACGGTGTCCTGAACGTTTCAATCGTCGCATTCGGTAACAAGTGTTCGGCCAGTCGTTGCCAGGTGGCGGTGGGCAGCCAGTCTTCGGGCAACAGGTAGCTGAGCATGCCTGGAGCGAGTGCCATCAGGGCAGCGCAAGCAAACAAGCACGCCAATGGCCAAATTGCGCGCATGGCAGCCAACTGGGCCAGTGCCAGAAACCATAACGCCATGGCGGTCATCCCGGGCGTTACCAGGAGCAGCGTTGTTGCTAAGCGTCAGCGTGAAGCGGCTGAGCAGCGTTTGAGGCATGACGGTCTCGACTTAATCAAGCGGCGGTATCAACTCAAACATTAACAGTGGGTCTGCGTTGACAGGCGTTTGCTCTAGCTGGAAGAACTGCTGACGACTGCGTTCAACGTACTCAATCATTTCGTAGTAGCGGCGAATGTTGCGCACATAAATGACGGGCTCTCCACCTCGAGCGTAACCATGGCGCGTTTCGCTGTGCCATTCGCGCTGTTGCAGCAAGGGTAGCGCTTCTCGGACATCTGCCCAGCTGTCCGGATCCCCGCCGCGCATCTCCACGATTTTACGCGCATCGTAAAGATGTCCCAGACCGACGTTATAGGCCGCCATCGCCATATATTGGCGGTCGTCACCGGTGATGTCGTCGGGGAGGCGATCCATGAGACTGCGCAGGTAGCGCGAACCGCCGTCGATGCTTTGTGCCGGATCACGGCGGTTGTCGATGCCCATTTCATCGGCAGTGGGGCGGGTCAGCATCATCAGGCCACGCACGCCAGTGGGAGAAACCGCATCGGGATCCCAGTGGGACTCCTGATAGCCGATGGCGGCGAGCAGTTTCCAATCAAAGCCGGTGTTCTCGGCGGCTTGCTTGAAGTCCTCGGTAAAGCGGGGTAGGCGGGCATCCAGATGAGAGAGGAAGGTGCGCGTGCCGACATACTCGAGGTAATCGTCGTGGCCGAAATAACGGGCAACGAGTCGGTCGAGGGCTCCCGTCTGTTGAAGATCCTCAAGAAAGTGGTTTGCCGCTTCAAGCAACCCAAGCCCCCGACCACTGGGAACCGCCCAGGCCATCGAGACCGGATCGCCCAGCGGGAAGCCAAGCTCAACATGGGTAAAAAACAGCCGGTTAATGCGGAACTGATGTTCGAAGATGACCGCTGCGTCTAAACGCCCCTCTTCGATTTGGGCAAGTAGCTCGGCGACTTCCAGTTCGTGGGACTCGCGCCAGCTTAATTCGGGATAGTCTTCCTGCAGCTCACGTAATGCCTTACCGGTGCCTGCGCCGCTTAACGTGGCAAGCGACAGCCCGACGAGGTCGCTTGGTTCTGAGATGCCGTTGAGCCCGCGACGGTAGACCACTAGGGGCTGCATGTTGATGATAGGGCGGGTGTAATGAATGCCGGGTGTATCGCTTAAAAGAGGCAACGTCGCTGCTCCTAGGTCGCCTTTATCACGCACCGCGGGTAGCACGCTTTCTGGGTGGTGGCTGGCGTCAATGTTAAGGCTAACACCTAAGCGGTCGGCAAAACGGCGCATGAGTTCATACTCGAAACCGGTTGGCCCATGGCGGCCTTCATAGTAGGTGGTCGGCGTGTTCCGCGTATGCAGGGTGATGAAGTCGTGCTGGCGTATCTTTTCCAGATGTTCGCCTTCCGGCACAAATGAAAAGGTCGGCATCATCACCAACAACGCGGTGGCCGTTAGTGCGTAGTAATAGCTTGAGCGAGCAATAAAATGTCGGCAAATCAACGTCAGCATGGCGTCTTGTCGGCGCAGGATAAGCTGCCACGATACCCAGCCATTAGCAGACTGTCACCTTGTTGATTTCGTGTGGCCGACGCTTTCCAGTATCATAGGGTGTTTTCAGCACCATAAAAGCATGGCCGCACCGCGGCCCGGTGATTTCCCTGCTCGAATTCTTCCTGCTCTAGAGGCTCCTGGATATGCTCGAACTGCGAGGCGCACCCGCCCTTTCTGCCTTCCGTCATGCTCGACTATTAGCGGTGCTGCGTGAACGTGTTCCCGAGGTCGAGGCGTTATCCGCCGACTACGTTCATTTTATCGACCATCACGCGCCGGTGGAGGCGGATGCTCACCAGCAGCTGGTACAGCTGTTAGATTACGGCCATGAAGCAGCGGTTGAACCACCCAAGGGCGCACAGCGTTTTTTGGTGGTGCCGCGCATTGGCACCCAGTCTCCTTGGTCGTCCAAGGCCACCGATATCGCGCATAACTGTGGTTTACACCAGATTAGCCGCATAGAGCGTGGCGTCGATTATCGAATAAGCGTTAGCGTCATGCCGGATGAAGCGGGACTTAACGCGCTGACCGCTCTTCTGCATGACCGTATGACCGAAAGCGTGCTGACCGATGCCTCGGATGCCGCCAAGCTGTTCGCCCACCACGACCCGGCGCCGCTCGGCAGCGTCGATATCATGACCGGCGGCCGTGAAGCCCTGGCCACCGCCAACCGTGAGCTGGGGCTGGCGCTTGCCGATGACGAGATTGACTATCTTGTCGAAGCGTTCAATGAGTTGGGCCGTAACCCAAGCGATGTCGAGCTGATGATGTTCGCCCAGGCGAACTCCGAACACTGCCGTCATAAAATCTTCAATGCCGACTGGCAGATCGACGGCGAGCCGCAAAGCCACTCGCTGTTCAAGATGATCAAGAACACCTTTGCGACATCGCCGGACAACGTGCTGTCCGCGTATAGCGATAACGCCGCGGTCATCAAAGGCAGTCAGGCCGGGCGCTTTTTTGCCACTCCCTTGACCGGGGCCGACGATGAGCGCGCCCTGTATGGTACGCATCAGGAGCCTATCCACATCCTGATGAAAGTGGAGACGCATAACCACCCGACGGCCATTGCGCCTTTTCCCGGGGCGGCGACCGGCTCGGGCGGTGAAATTCGCGACGAAGGGGCGACCGGTATTGGCGGCAAGCCCAAAGCGGGGCTATCCGGCTTTACCGTTTCCAACCTGCGTATCCCCGAGTTTGTGCAGCCCTGGGAAGCCTTCGACTATGGCAAACCCGAGCGCATGCAGTCGGCGCTTTCGATCATGCTGGATGGCCCGATTGGCGGTGCGGCCTTCAACAACGAATTTGGCCGACCCAACCTGACCGGCTACTTCCGCACCTACGAGCAGGATGTGCTCAGCGAAGACGGCATCGAGCGGCGCGGCTTCCATAAGCCGATCATGATCGCCGGTGGTTACGGCAATATTCGTGCCCAGCACGTCCAGAAAGGTGACATCCCTGTCGGCGGCAAGCTCATCGTCATGGGCGGCCCGGCGATGCTGATCGGCCTGGGCGGCGGGGCTGCCTCCAGCATGGCCTCCGGCGTGTCGAGCGCCGATTTGGACTTTGCCTCCGTGCAGCGGGAAAACCCCGAAATCGAGCGTCGTGCTCAGGAAGTGCTCGATCGCTGCTGGGCGCTGGGTGACCATAACCCCATCCGCTTTGTTCACGATGTCGGCGCCGGCGGGCTTTCCAATGCCCTGCCAGAGCTAGTCAAGGACGGCGGCCGGGGCGGGCTGTTCGACTTGCGCGCGGTACCCAATGCCGAGCCGGGCATGAGCCCGCTGGAAATCTGGTGCAATGAAGCCCAGGAACGCTATGTGCTAGTGGTGGCCGCAGACGACCTGGCGACGTTTGAGGCGCTATGTGCCCGCGAGCGTTGCCCCTACGCGGTGGTGGGCGAAGCGCTCGAGCAGCACCACCTTGAAG
>JAIVHM010000090.1 GCA_020201095.1 Halomonas sp.
AACCATTGGGGCCGCCGCTGAAGCGGCGATGGTGGTGTTTTTGTTTGCGGTAGGTGAACTGCTCGAAGGGGTGGCGGCCGGGCAGGCGCGGCGCCGTATTGCCGCGCTTGGCAATCTGACGCCAGCGACGGCGCGTCTGCTTGAAGGGGAGGCCATCCGCGACATAGCGGCGGACACGTTGATACCCGGCCAGCGGGTATTGGTACGCCCGGGCGATCGTGTGCCTTGCGATGGGCGTATTGTTGCCGGCACCTCCCACCTCGACGAGTCGCCCATCAACGGAGAGTCGGTGCCTCGGCAGCGTGCCACTGGCGAGGACATCTGGGCCGGCACGGTCAATCTCGACGCGGCGTTAGAGCTAGAGGTCACCCGGGGTGCCGCTGACAACACCATTGCCCGGATTATTCGTGCGCCAGGAGAAGCCTGGTCACTTGGAAATCGGCTGTGAGCAGCCGAGGAAATTGTGTTTGGAGTCTTGTGGGTAGCCAATCCCACCCAGTCAAGGCTGGCCACCATCTGGAAGCGAGTCTTGCGTCGGTACGGGTGACCGTGCGGACGAAGCGTAGATAGCGAGCCGATAGGCCGCGTGATTGAGCCCCGAAAGCGGGAATGTTGCAGGTGCCGACGTCGTGAATAAGGCGGAAGGCTACACGAGGCGCCGAGACTGGCCTGGCGTCACTCGGCCTGCCGGGGTCTGAGAGCGGGGCATGTCGGCATAGAGACTCCCCAGGAACCTGGGAGGTCCTGCCACCTCCATCGACAAGGCATCGGCTGCGGGCAGCTAGAAAACGGCCCAGGCCCGCTGGCGGGGCGTCGTCGCCAGCAGGGAGCGAACCAACGGACGCTTGGATGGTGCCGCTAGGCGAGGGAAACCGGAGCCTGCGGGATCAGTGGCAGGAAATCGGAGTGCTCCATAGTAGTGAGGAAGCAGGGGAAGTCTTCCCGGACGACCCTGGGGAGCGAAGGGAGCACCGGGCAATGGACTCGCTGGAGGGACCGATGACAGAGACATTGAGCTTTGACCGCATCTTCACACGACTCCAGCGGATAACGGAGTTGGCGGTACGTCGACCGGACGTGCCCCTGACCACGCTTGCCCATCACATCGACGAAGCCTGGCTACTTGAGGCTTTTCATCGCACGCGCAAGGACGGTGCGGTCGGCGTCGATGGGCAGACAGGGGCTGCCTACCAGGAGCAACTGGAAGCCAACCTCACATCACTGCTTCACCGGGCAAAGGCGGGGACCTATAAGGCACCGCCAGTACGCCGAACGACCATTCCGAAAGGCGATGGTCGGTCCCGGCGGCCTCTTGGGATACCGACGTTTGAAGACAAGGTTCTCCAGCGGGCAGTGGCCATGGTGCTCGAAGCCGTCTACGAGCCGGTGTTTCACGAGCGCTCTTACGGCTTCAGGACGGGGCGGTCGGCGCACCAAGCGCTGGATTTCATCCAGAACCGGCTCGTGATGATGGGAGGGGGCTGGGTCCTGGAAGTGGATGTCCGGAAGTTCTTCGATGAGCTGGATCATGCTCATCTACGCGACATCCTCCGCCAACGGGTACGCGATGGTGTTCTGCTACGACTGATCGACAAATGGTTGAAAGCCGGCGTCATGGAAGAAGGGCAGTTACGGAGGAGCCGAGCAGGGACGCCGCAAGGCGGGGTCATTTCTCCCGTCCTTGCTAATATCTTCCTCCATGAGGTACTGGACGACTGGTTCGAACGGACCGTTCGTCCCCGGCTGAGGGGAGCAGCGGAGCTGGTCCGCTACGCTGACGATGCGGTGTTGATCTTCAAGCGAGAGGACGATGCGCGTCGTGTCTTCGACGTTCTGCCCAAACGGTTCGGTAAGTACGGCTTGCGGTTACACCCGGAGAAGACCCAACTGGTGCCCTTCATGAGACCGCCAGCTTGGAAGCGCAGCCGTCCAGAAGGAGTGGGCACGTTCCACCTGCTTGGCTTTACCCACTACTGGGGCCTTTCGCGCCGTGGTAAGTGGATCGTGAAGCGCAAGACAGCCAAGGACCGGCTGAGCCGTGCTCTGAAGGCGATCAACCTGTGGTGTCGGGCTAACCGACACTTGCCGATTATCGTGCAGGTCATGACGCTGAGAAGGAAGTTGACAGGCCACTACGCCTACTACGGGATTACCGGGAATCATGCTGCTTTGATGGCATATTACCGTGGAGTCATCCGATGTTGGCGTAAGTGGCTCGGGCGACGCTCTCAGAACGGTCTCATGCCGTGGCAGAAGTACTATTCACTGCTCCGGCTACACTCTTTGCCGGCACCGCGTATGTTGCGATCGGCCAGGAGCATCGCGTAGTGAAACCATTGCTTGAGGAGCCGCTTGCGGGAAATCCGCACGGGCGGATCTGTGGGGGGCCGGGACGAGCGATCGCCCGGTCTACCCGACACCTGGTCGAAGAAGCGCAGGCCGCTAAAGCCCCAGTGGCGCGCTTTATCGACCGGTTTGCTCGCTGGTACATGCCGTTGGTAGTGGGGGTGGCCGTGCTTGTCGCGGTGGTGCCGCCCTGGCTGACCGGGCTTGCCTGGTCGGATTCCATCTACCGGGCGTTGGCACTGCTATTGATTGCCTGCCCGTGCGCGCTGGTCATCTCGACGCCGGCCGCGATTGCCGCGGGGCTTTCAACCGCGGCGCGGCGCGGGCTTTTGATCAAGGGCGGCGCGGTGCTTGAACAGTTGGGTAAGCTTAAGCGCGTGGCGGTGGATAAAACCGGCACCCTGACCGCGGGCGCTCCCAGCGTGACCGATGTTGACGCATGGGCCGAGCCGCGCGAGGCCGAGGTGGTCAGGTTGGCCGCCGCGCTTGAGCAGGATTCCAGTCACCCGGTGGCCCAGGCCATTGTGCAGCATGCCAAGCAGCTAGGCCTGTCGCTGGGCCGGTCATCCGATAGCCAAGCTCAGGCCGGGCAGGGCGTCAGCGGTCGGTTCGAGGGGCGCGAATTAACCCTGACCAGCCCCCGCCGTTGGCAGGGTGATGAAACCCAGTCCGCGCGTATTGCCGCGCTGGAGGCCGAAGGTAAAACGGTGGTCCTTTTGCTGGCTGGAGGAACGGCGCTTGGCGTGTTGGCGCTGCGCGACGAACCGCGTGAGGATACGCCAGCCGCGATTGAAGCGCTTCATCGTCTGGGCGTCAGCGTGGTGATGCTCAGCGGCGATAACGCGCGCACGGTAGCGGCAATGGGTGAGCAGCTTGGCATTGAGGCCGAGGGCGAACTGATGCCCGAGGCTAAAGCACAGCGTGTATGTGAATGGCAGGCACAGGGATTTGGGCCAGTGGGTAAAGTCGGCGACGGTATCAATGATGCCCCTGCGCTGGCCGCAGCGGATGTGGGGATCGCCATGGGCGGCGGAACCGACGTGGCACTGGAAACCGCCGACGCAGCATTGTTGCGAAACCACGTCATGGGAATAGCTGAGATGATAGCGCTGTCGCGTGCGACGCTGAGCAACGTCAAGACCAACGTGGCGCTGGCGCTGGGCTTCAAGGCGTTGTTTTTGGTGTCCACCATGCTGGGCATCACCGGCATGTGGGTGGCGG
>JAIVHM010000013.1 GCA_020201095.1 Halomonas sp.
GTGCCCTGAACCAGCAGGATTTTCTCTTGCAACAGCAGATCAAGCACCATCTGCTGGTCATCCTTGATATTAAATACCTTGGGATCAAGCCGTGGAAACGCATACAGCGCACCTTTGGGGGTGACGCAGGACACCCCTGGGATGGCATTGAGTTTTTCCACGGTGATATCGCGCTGGGCCAGCAAACGACCGCCGGGCAGGATCAGATCATTGATTGACTGGTAGCCGCCTAGCGCCGTTTGAATGGCGTGCTGGGCGGGCACATTGGCGCATAGGCGCATTGAGGCCAGCATGGTCAGCCCTTGAATGAAATCCTGGGCGTGGAGCTTGGCCAGGGTGCCTGAAATGGTCATCCAGCCCGAGCGAAAACCGGCGCAGCGGTAACTTTTCGACAGGCCGTTCATGGTGATGACCAACTGATCGTCATCCGCCAAGGCGCCGGTGGCGGTGTGTTCCACACCGTCGTAGAGAATCTTGTCGTAGATCTCATCGGAGAACACCACCAGGTTGTGCTGCTTGGCAATGTCCAGCACTTCGCGGACCACGGCGGGCGGGTAGACCGCCCCGGTGGGGTTATTGGGGTTGATCAGCACAATCGCGCGGGTACGGCTGGTGATCTTGGCGCGAATGTCAGCCATATCCGGTGCCCAGTCCGCCTGCTCGTCGCACAGGTAATGTACCCCGTGACCGCCGGAAAGGTGCGCCGCGGCCGTCCACAGCGGGTAATCGGGGGCGGGGATCAACAGCTCGTCGCCGTCGTTGAGGAGTGCCTGCATGGCCATGACGATCAGCTCAGAAACGCCATTGCCAATGTAGATATCTTCTATGCCGACGCCGGGAATCTGTTTGCGCTGGCATTCCTGCATGATTGCCTTGCGCGCTGAGTAGAGCCCCTTGGAGTCGCAGTAACCCTGGGCGGTAGGCAGGTTGCGCATCACGTCCTGAAGAATTTCTTCAGGGGCCTCAAAGCCAAACGGCGCGGGGTTGCCGATATTGAGCTTGAGGATTCGCTGGCCTTCTTCTTCCAGCCGCTTGGCGTGGTCGAGCACCGGGCCACGAATGTCGTAGCAGACGTTACTCAGCTTGTGCGATTTTTTAAGCGTGGGCGATTCTTGAGATTGGGGGGTGTCCATGAGCCGTGATTTCCAAAAAGTGTCCAGTGGCCGCGCGGCATTGCCGGTCGATGCGTCATTATGCGTTGGAATGGGAGGCGCTGTCTTCGTCGACTTGCACCGGTGGCGGTGGAATATCGTCGGGGGTTTCCAGCGTTAACCTGCCAAGCTTGCCGTCGCGCAGTTCGTGCAGCAACACTTCAGCGCCCCGGTGCAGGTCAACCGCGCCACCGGGGCGCAGCCCGCCGCGCTTGCTCGCTATTTCCTTGAGGATGGCCTGGCCATCAAAGCCTGCAATGGCCAAAAAGTCAGGCGTTTGCGGGCCGTCAGCATCGACCTCATCGGTTCTGGGTGGCGCATAGTGGGGCAATGTCTTGAGCTTGTAACGGGCGGTGAGCGCATCCGGGTAGCGTTTGGCGAGTTCCGCACTGGTGATGATCGCCACGTCAGTATATTCAATCGCGGTATCGCGAATCGCGCCGCTGGCGGCCAGGCGGTAGGCGCTGGCCTGGTCTTCAATCTTGGGCCATAGCACCCCGGGGGTGTCGACCAGCGCCACGCGACCGTCGATGCGCACCTTCTGCTGGCGCTTGGTCACCGCCGGCTCGTTACCGGTTTTGGCGATCTTGCGCTTTGCCAGGCCGTTGATCAGCGTCGACTTACCCACGTTGGGAATGCCCATTACCATCACGCGGACATCCCGGTCGGCGCGCACGGCACCCGCCAGTTCGTGACAGAGTTGAGGGATTTTTTTCAGCTCGCGGGCGTTGGTGGTAGTCACCGCTAGCGCGCGCATGTCGTCCTGGGCGTCGAAAAACGCGACCCACTCGGCGGTGCGTTCCGGGTCGGCCAGGTCCGCGCGAGAGAGGATCTTGAGCACCGGTTTGTGGCGGGTCAGCTCGGCAAGCATGGGGTTGGCGCTGGAGTAGGGTAGCCGCGCATCGAGCACCTCGATGACCACGTCGATTTCCGGCAGCGCCTCCTGGATCTGGCGGCGGGCCTTGTTCATATGTCCGGGGAACCAGCCGAGCATGGGTTTCTCCTGCAAATTGCTAATGCGATGCATCTTAACAGAAGCTGCTGATTAAAAGGGTTGTCGTCAAAGTTTGCGGGCCTTATATTCTTTAATAGAATAAACATATAATTTAATTAAAATCATAGTAAGAACTGACCGTCATAGACGAATGGGAGAGTAGTGTGGAATTAACATCAAGCCTGCAGGGGTTGTTAGGCGGCGTTTTAATTGGCATCTCGGCGGTTTGGCTGATGGCAAGCCTGGGGCGTGTTGCTGGTATCAGCGGGATTGTCGGTACGCTGATCACTCAGCGGCCGCGGGGCGACAGTGCCTGGCGACTGGCTTTCCTGGTCGGGCTGGTTAGTGGCCCGTTAGTGCTGATGCTAATGGGCGGCGGACTCGGCAATGTCGCTAATCAACCCGGCGAGGTTATCGGAGAGCCCATTGGCGGTGTGCCGTTGATGCTGGCGGCCGGTTTGCTGGTCGGGCTGGGAACCGGGCTCAGCAGCGGCTGTACCAGTGGGCATGGGGTATGCGGACTGGCCCGGCTTTCGCCGCGTTCCATGGCAGCAACACTGACCTTTTTAGTAGCCGCGTTATTCACTGTTTATTTCGTTCGCCACGTTTTTGGAGGAGGCGCATGAAAAATCGCTATGTGACTATGGCGGCCAGCTATCTGGCGGGGCTGGTGTTTAGCCTGGGGCTTGCCGTGTCGGGTATGACAGATCCGGCGAGAGTTGTTGGGTTTCTGGATGTTGCTGGTAACTGGGATCCCACGCTGATGTTTGTGCTGGGCGGTGCGGTCGTGACGACGTTCATAGGATATCGCTGGGTACTTAAGCAGCCTGCGCCGCTATTGGCTGGGCGCTTTCAGCTGCCCAGCAAGCAGGACCTGGATGCAAAACTGCTCGGTGGGGCGGCACTGTTCGGCGTCGGCTGGGGGCTATCGGGCTATTGCCCAGGCCCTGCAATTGCGTCCCTGGGCGGTGTTTCATTACCGCTGTTGGCGATGTTGGCGACCATGGTGTTGGGGTGGTGGATCGCCAAGCGCGTCGTCTGATGGATTGCTGCCTGGGGGCGCGACTTATTGTGGCGCCGGGCCGCCCATCATTTCTTCCAAGCGTTCCTCGTCAGGCATGCCTTCTACGCGGTCCAGGCGGGTGACGCCGTCATCGGTTTCGCGCTTGAAAGCGCTGGTCGGGGTAGCGTAGAGGCCTAGGCCATCGAACAGCTGATTGTTGCTGTATACCTGCTCTTCGATTTCACGGGGTTGGGCGCTGGCGCTAATGCGCTCGCCTTGTTTATGGCGGGTCAGGGCGGCGGCGGGGTCGTCGGCCGCGAGTAGCGAGGCGGCTTTGGCGGGGCTGTCAGCGTCCAGTATACCTACCACAATATGGCGCAGTTGCACCTCGCCGGCTTCAACCCAGGGCCGTGCGGCTTCCCAAAAAGCCTGGCAGTAGGGGCAGTTGGGGTCGGTAAAGGTGTAAACCACACGTGGCGCGTCACGCTCACCGTCCTGAATCCAATAGCTGTCTTCGAGCAGCTGCCAGGTTTGGGCTTCAAGCGGTGCCCGCACGTGCTTATCCAGCGCCGCTTCCTCAAGCTGGTTGTCACCATCCTGGTCGGTCAGCGAGCCGGTGATGGCGTGTTCGCCGTCGGGCGTGAGATAAATCGTCAGCTCCTGTCCCTGTCGGCTGGCCCCAAAGCCGCGCATGCCGCCAGGAGCGTCAAATTCGCCGTGAATTTCGAGACCTTGATCCGCCAGTGCCTGGACGGGGGCAGGGAGTGAATCCGCTTGGGCGATGGGCATCATGAGCATGCCGAGCATTGCGCTGCCCATTCCGGCAATACGTCGTGCTGCCGAGTGGGGCAGGGGTAGGCGGTGCAGGGGGAGCCTGGCGCGCATAGCGTTCCTCATTCATTGCAGAGTCGAGGAGGTAGCCTAACGCGCAGCGTCCTAATCAGCATCTTTTTCTGGATAATTATATCTATATAAAATTAGGGACTATGCACCAGCCAGCGCACGGCGTAAGGCGGCAACGGGTCGTTGGGGTGCCCGGAGGATAGGGCGTTCAGATTGTGCCATGACACCGACGATAACGCGTCATGAACCTCATCACCGAGCTGTTCGAAGGTCAGCGGCACCTCAGTAACATTATACAGCGCCAACAGGCGACGACCGTCGGTCAGCGGACCACGCTCGATGGCCAGCAGCGATGGGTCCGAGGCCAGTACGCGCTGTGCGGCGTTGGGATGAAAGCAGGGCTCTTGGCGTCGGCGTTCCAGCAATCGACTCAGCGCATTGAAAACGTCGTGGGTGGGTGTGGCGGTGCTGTCGAGGAGCAAATCGAGTTCGCGGCGCTGCCAGCGGCGGCGGTTGATCGAGCGTAAACGACCACTACGCTCAACGCCTTCCACATCGTTAAGAGTGCCGGTCAGGGTGTGGATATACAGGGCGGGAATGCCTTGCAGGCTGAGCATGATCGCCTGGCTGCATAGGAAACGTGCAATTTGCCAAGGGTCGGGGCCTTTGCGCGTGCCTTGCATGGCTTCGAACCAGGTGATGTTGATTTCGTAGGGGGTGTCGCTGCCGTCGGGATTGCTGCGCATGCTGACAAAACCGCCAAAGCGGTGCATGAGTTCGAGCAGCGCATCGCGTTCGTGGTCGGGTAACAGGCCTTCCAGGGGGCGCACGCCGATACCGTCGTGGCTGGCGGTGAAGTTGAGGTAGGTGCAGTGGTCGGGCAGCGCCGGCAGGCTGGCCAGCCAGGCTTGCAGGGTATTTGTTTCTCCGCGTGTGAGGGTATGCAGAAGCAGCGGTGGCAAGGTGAATTGGTAGATCATGTGCGCTTCGTCGGGTGGGCCGTCGGCCAGCCGGTCAAGCCCGAAGTAGCTGATGTTCTCGTGGTGCGGCACGTTGGTTTCGGTGATCAGTAGCGTGCCTGGAGCAAGGTGGTCGACGATAGCACGCAGCAACCGCACGACGGTGTGAGTTTCAGGCAGGTGAATGCAGTTGGTGCCTAGTCGTTTCCACAGAAAAGCAACGGCATCCAAGCGCACGATGCGGGTGCCTTGCTCGAGGTAAAACATCAGAATGCCGATAAATTCCAGCAGCACATCGGGGTTCTCGAAGTTGAGGTCGAGCTGATCTTCGGAGAATGTCGCCCACAAATAGCGTGTGCCTCGGCGGGTAGAGATCGGCACCAGCAGCGGGCTACTGCGCGGGCGCACTACTGCCGACACATCGGTGTCGGGGTCGACTTCGATAAAATAATCGCGCCCCGGCAGGCTGCCGCTAAGATAGTCGACGAACCATAACGACTCCCGGGACACATGGTTGAGCACCAGGTCCGCCATCAGGTCGTAATGACCGGCAAGGGTCTGAATGTGCTGCCAGTCACCGAGGTCGGGATTCACTTCGCGGTAGTGGATCACTGAAAAGCCGTCGTCGCTGCTCCACGGGAAAAATGGCAGCACGTGGACGCCGCTGATACGTTCACCGAGACGCGCCTGTAAGAAGTCGTCGAGCACTGCCAGCGGGGGCGTTTGGCTATCGACGATAGAGTCACCATAGGTGATCAGCCACTGGTCTTTTTCGCTCCACGATGGTGCATGCCGGACGTTTTTACCGGTTGCGATAGGCGCCTGGCTAGCTGCAGGAAAGTGCTTGAGGCGCTGATTGAGCCGACGCTGAACCTCCGCTGCGCGGGGCCCGTAAAGGTGGTCCAGATAAGCGTGAACGGTATCGCCGAAGGCGGTCATGAGAGTGTCCCAATAAACTGACTTTCACAAACGGTGCAGCTTGTGTGCCAAAACGTTACAATGATCGGTTAATAGCGCATTAACAGGTCGTATTTTGCTTTCTCGTGCAGCGCTTTCGCACGGGCCGATAACAGGTTGAACGCCATGCATTGCCCTTTTTGTGGTGCTAACGATACTCGTGTGACCGATTCGCGGCTGGTGGCCGACGGTGACCAGGTGCGTCGCCGTCGCCAGTGTGCAAGCTGCCAGGAGCGTTTTACCACGTATGAAACCGCCGAGCTGGTCATGCCCCGCGTAGTCAAGTCTGACGGGTCGCGCGAAAGTTTCAACGAAATCAAACTGCGTGCCGGGATGCTGCGAGCGCTCGAGAAGCGGCCGGTTAGTGCAGAAGCCATCGAAGCGGCCGTTGAGCGCATACGCCAGACGCTGCGCGCGCGGGGCGATCGGGAAATCGACGCCCGCGAAATTGGCGAGTCGGTCATGCAGGCGCTGAAAACGCTAGACCAGGTGGCCTATATCCGCTTTGCCTCGGTATATCGCAAATTTCAGGATCTGGACGAATTCCGGGCTGAAATTGATCGTCTGTCCCAGGAACCCGGCGACGGCAGGCCCTCATCGTGAGCGTTCCCTTGTCGATTGTCGATGATCAGTTCAGTGCCGATGATCATCGTTACATGGCCCGCGCGATGGCGCTGGCGACGCGCGGTTTGTATACCACCGACCCCAACCCTCGGGTCGGCTGTGTGTTGGTGCGCGACGGTGAGATCGTGGGTGAAGGTTATCATCGCCGTGCGGGTGAGCCGCATGCGGAAATCAACGCGTTGACGGCCGCGGGCGACAACGCCCGGGGTGCGACCGCCTACGTTACGCTAGAGCCATGTTCGCATACGGGGCGTACCGGCCCTTGTGCCGTGGCGCTGCAAGAAGCCCAGGTGGGACGAGTGGTAGTGGCCATGGTCGATCCCAATCCGCAGGTCAGCGGCCGGGGTATCCGCCTGATGGAAGACGCGGGTATCCAGGTGTCGGTCGGCTTGCTCGAGGTAGACGCCCGCGCGCTCAATCCTGGCTTTATCGCCCGCATGGCGACCAAGCGCCCCTTTGTGCGTATGAAAATGGCGATGAGTCTCGATGGCCGCACCGCCATGCGCTCGGGAGAATCCCAGTGGATTACCGGCCCCGAGGCGCGCGCTCAGGTTCAGCGGCTGCGCGCCCGTTCAAGCGCGGTGCTGAGTGGTGTGGAGTCTGTCATCATGGATGATTCACGCCTGACGGTTCGCGCCGAGCAGCTCGGCCTGGATAACGCCGATGAAGTCGCCAGCCGTCAGCCGCTGCGGGTGATTGTCGATAGCCAGCTGCGATTGCCGCTGGCCGCCGCCTGCTTACGTGCACCGGGGCGCACCCTGGTGGTCACCACGTCTCATGCAGTGGATAAGCGCGAGCGACTGATTGACGCAGGGGCCGAGGTAAAGGTGCTATCCGCCGACGCACAAGGTCGAGTGGATCTGCCTGCTTTGCTTGAGTGGCTGGCGGTCAACGAAGCTGTCAATGAACTGCTGGTTGAGACCGGCGCCACGCTTGCTGGCGCCATGCTCAAGGCGGGGTTGATCGATGAAATGCAGCTGTTTGTCGCGCCGACGCTTCTGGGCGGCGACGCCAGGCCTTTGTTTGCGCTACCTGGGCTCACCCAAATGGCTGACCAGCAGCGCCTCACTGTTCACGATATGCGAGCCGTGGGGCAGGATTGGCGGATTATCGCCTCGCCGTTGGTGACTGGCAAGATCGACGATACCAAGGTACCCTGACGCGCGAAATCGCACCGATTGCGACAACTTTATTGGAGATTCCATGGCGCACGCTTCCTCTGGGGGATTAGCCCCCATTGCCGAACTTGTTGACGATATTCGTCAGGGCAAAATGGTGATTCTCATGGATGATGAGGATCGCGAAAATGAAGGCGATATCATCATGGCCGCTGAGAAAGTCCAGGCGGAGCATATCAACTTCATGGCGCGTTTTGCCCGCGGTCTGATTTGTTTGCCGATGACACGGGCGCGCTGTGAGCAGTTGAACCTGCCATTGATGGTGCGCGACAACGGCTCCGGGTTTGGCACCAAGTTTACCCTGTCGATTGAAGCGACCGAAGGTGTGACCACGGGGATTTCCGCTGCTGACCGGGCGCGTACCGTTCAGGCGGCAGTCGGACCGCATGCCAAACCCACGGATATCGTCCAGCCAGGGCATATCTTTCCACTGATGGCCGAACCGGGTGGCGTGCTGCGTCGCGCGGGCCATACCGAGGCTGCCTGCGATCTGGCGGCTCTGGCGGGCTGTGACCCAAGCGGTGTGATCTGTGAAGTCATGAATGATGACGGCAGCATGGCGCGGCGTCCCGAACTTGAAGCTTTCGCTGAAGAGCACGGCATTAAGATGGGCACCATCGCCGATTTGATCCACTACCGCATCGTCAACGAGCAGACGGTGGATCATCTGGAAGCCTCGCCGATCATGACTACCCAAGGCGAGCTAACGCTACATGTGTTCCGTGACCGGATTCAGGGTGCGCACCACCTGGCCCTGGTTAAAGGCCAGCCGATACCCGACCAGCCCACGACGGTGCGGGTCCATCTGGCGGATACGCTGCGCGATGTACTGGGGCTTACCAAAGGCGAACAGTGCCGCTGGGATGCCCAGCGGGCGCTTGTCGAAATATCCCAGGCCCCTTCGGGTGTGTTGGTGTTGATTGATGACGGACGCCCGCATCAAGACCTCAAAGATCAGTTGGACGTCTTTTTAGAGCGCGTGCGTCAGCCGCGCACCAGCGACTCTGACGGGGCGGGTAATTACTTAACCATCGGTACCGGCTCGCAAATACTGCGCCATCTTGGCGTGGGTAAAATGCGTTTGCTCAGTTCGCCCTGGAAGTTCTCGGCGCTTTCCGGCTTCGATCTGGAAGTCGTCGAGCGGCTGGGGCCGAATGATACGTCCGGTGAGTCAACCTCTTAGCGGGTATACACTTTAGCAGGATTAAATTGATGCAATCCCTTTCTCAAGTTGAAGGTACTTTTGTCGACGTTGATGGCCGCTATGTCATCGTTGTTGGCCGTTTCAATCACCATGTCGTCGACAGTTTGGTGGAAGGTGCGGTGGACAGCCTGGTACGCCACGGCGTCGATATGGAACATATTGACATCGTGCACGTGCCTGGTGCTTGGGAGCTGCCGCTGGCCGTCAAGCGTGTGCTCAAGGTAGTCAAACCTGATGCGGTCATCGCCCTTGGCGCAGTGATCCGGGGTGGGACACCGCATTTTGAATATGTAGCAGGCGGCTGCAATACCGCCCTCAACCAGCTGCAGCTGGAGTTCGAAACGCCAATTGCCAACGGCGTGCTGACCGTCGAATCCATCGAGCAGGCCATTGAGCGTGCCGGTACCAAAGCCGGCAACAAAGGCACTGAAGCGGCCATGGCGGCCATGGAAATGGTGTCGCTGCTGCGTGCTATCGCGCCGGGTGATGCCCATGAGTGAACGTCGTGAGCGCAAGCCCTCGGCTGCTCAAGAAGGCCGCAAGGCGGCGCGCGAGCTGGCAGTGCAAGGGCTATATCAGTGGCATATGACGGGCAAGTCGATCACGACCATTGAAGCCGAGTTTCGCAGCCATCTGCCCGATGCCGACATGGAAGATCATGAAAATTGGGCCAAGGTGATGGAAATCGCCGATAAGGCGCTATTTCACGAATTGCTGGTTAATACGGCTCGCTTCAAGGCGGAACTGGACCGTGATATTGCGCCGCTGCTAGATCGTCGCCTGGAAGACCTGGATGCCGTAGAGCTGTCCATTCTTCGTCTTGGCGCCTACGAGCTGTCAAGGCGGATGGAAGTGCCATATCGCGTAGTGATTAATGAAGGCGTTGAGCTGGCCAAGTCGTTTGGTGCCACTGACGGCCATAAATACGTAAACGGCATTCTCGACAAGCTGGCGATTCGCTTGCGGAGTGCCGAGGTCAGTGCGCGTCGTCGCTAACCGGGCCAATGGACCGGATGATGTCGCGCTCGTTCTGACGCTGCGTTCAAGGGGCCTTTGTGCTTGCCGAATTTGATCTGATTCGACGTTATTTCACGTTATCTACCCGTGACGCTCACCAGCAGGGTGTGGCGTTGGGGGTCGGTGATGACGCTGCTTTACTGACTCCGCAGCCTGGACGCCAGTTGGTGGTGAGTGTGGATACCTCAGTGTCGGGCGTTCACTTCCCAAGTGACGCGCCGGCAGAGGCCGTTGGGCACCGCGCATTGGCGGTGGCGCTAAGCGACCTGGCCGCGATGGGGGCGACGTCGCGCTGGTGTGTGATGGCGCTGACACTTGACCAGACGCAATTTACCGACGATAACGCCGCCGCTGCCTGGCTCTCGGACTATGCGCGGGGATTTGCCGCGTTGGCTGAGCGGCACGCCACCACGCTGGTAGGGGGTGACGTCACGTCAGGCCTGCTGTCCATCGCCGTGACCGTTATGGGTGATGTACCCAATGCCACGGCGCTGACACGTGGCGGCGCCCGTCCTGGTGACGTGATTGCCGTAACCGGTGCGCTGGGCGGAGGTGCCGGCGGTCTGGCGCTTTGGCAACAGGGTGAGCGGGATACGGCGCATCCGCTGCTTGAGCGTTATTTATGGCCGACGCCACGCTTGGCCGCAGGCGAAGCGCTTCGAGAGTGGGCGACCGCTGCAATTGATATTTCAGACGGACTGTTAGCTGACCTGGGCCATCTGCGCGAGGCGTCTGGCGTTGGGGCGACGTTGTCGCTTGCGGCATTGCCGCTGGCTGAAGGCCTGGAACACGCTCTGGGTCGAGACGCAGCGCACCAGGCCGCATTGACGGGCGGCGACGACTATGAACTACTGGTGACGCTGCCATTAGCACACGTTGAGCAAGCACGCCAGGAACTGTCTGCGTTAGGCGTTCCATTCCATGTGATTGGTGAGTGCAGCGACATTCTAGGCGTGCATGGACTTCCCGTTCAGCGCTACCACGGCTGGCAGCATTTCAAGGGAGAGGCGCCATGAATCATGCCCCTGCAAGCGTTTGGCGTCGGCCCACGCATTTTTTTGCTTTTGGGCTTGGCAGCGGTGCCGTGCCCTTTGCACCGGGTACGTTTGGCACACTGGCGGCGATTCCTTTTTATTGGTTAATGGCCGATTTATCGTTAGGCTGGTACTCGAGTATCGTTTTTGTCGCCTTTGTGGTTGGCGTATGGCTGTGCGATAGAACGTCCCACGATTTAGGGGTGCATGATCATTCCGGGATTGTCTGGGATGAATTCGTCGGCTACTGGATTACCATGGCGGCGGTGCCGTTTTCATGGGAGTCTGCACTGTGGGGTTTCGTCGTGTTCCGCATTTTCGATGTGTTCAAACCGTGGCCTATTCGCTGGGCGGACCGGCGTGTAGCGGGGGGGTTTGGCATTATGATCGATGATGTGATGGCAGGGATCTATGCCTGGAGCATAATGCATCTGTGGTTTTGGCTGCATTGACCGTTTAATAACGCTGCCATTGGCGCGTTTGGCTCAAGGGAGATGCCATGCGCAAGGAACGTTTGATTGTCCCCGTTCTTGCGGTCATTGCTGTGCTATGGGTGGTGGCACAGTTGTTCTCCAGCGTGTTGTTCGAGCGCAGCCTGCGCCAAGCATTGGATGATCTGGCCGCCCGCGGTGAGTGGCGGGTAACGCGTACCGAAAGCGACCAGGGGTGGTTAAGTTCGAAAGGACGGTTGATTCTTTCGCCTTTGCTCGGGCGTCCCTGGCGTCTGGAGCTTAACTATACGGCTCGCCATGGTATTTTAAGCACCGACGTGGAAGGCATACTTCTACCCCGCCTCGATACCGTCCTCCAGCAAGCGTTGGGGGAGGTTTCAGCCCCATCCGTTCCGCGTTGGAGAGGCACCTACCACACCTTGAGCGGGCAAAGTGATCTGGGTCTGGCGCTTGCTCCGTTCGTTATTCAACAAAATGGCAGGGAATTAGCGGTACGCGGTGGCCGGCTGCGGCTGGAGGGGGCGAAGTCATGGTGCCTTCCGAAGCGCCGGATATCCCGTTACTGCAAAACGGGCATACCGTGATGGAGCTCTCAAGGATCAACGCCGATGCGGTGCGCGATACCATTCGTAAGCTACGCCAGGAGGCCGCCTGGGGGGATGCTCGATTGCCCCTGGGTGAAGGGACCCTGACGCGCTTGCAGCCTGACTTGCGTCAGCTGTTAAGTGATTCGCCACGGCTGGATGTCTCGACCATCGCGGTCGAAAGTCCGCTACTGGGGATACGTTTGGATGCCGATGGCGCGCTGTTCTTTGATAACCGCCAGTTAGATGAACTGGACGTCGCTAAGCTGAGTGAGCCTGAAGAGCTGGCGCGCTGGCGTGAACGTATCGACGGGGATTTTACTTGGCACGATGCGCCAACCGTCGCGGCCCTCTGGTTGGGACTGCCACTGGGAACCCAAGAGCTGGCGTTCGACGTGGTGCGAGGTCAATGGCGCGTCAATGGTCGTCCTATGCCCAACCTATGGCCCTGACCGTCAACGGTTGAAGTTTGTCTGATGTGCCCGCATTTTCAACACAAAGCCGAGCGGCAATCGCCACCGGCAGGTGTTGATTGGAGGGTGCATGAACGACCAGGAATTTGACCGAGACGACCACTATAACGTGCAGGACGACAACGACCCGACCTCGCAGAGTGAGGACGACCAATTCCGGTCAGACGGTGAGCGTGTTAATTCAATGGTGCCCGCCAGTGATATGCTCCCCGAGCGTATTTACCTACTGCCGATCCATAATCGGCCTTTCTTTCCCGCCCAAGTGCAGCCGCTGGTTATCAACCGCGAGCGTTGGGAAGAGACCATGCGCCGGGTGGGTAATACCCCGCACCAGACCGTTGGGGTCGCCTATGTAGGCGAGCAGGGTATCGACTCCCTGAATAGTGAGGGCTTTCCGACCATCGGGACAGCTGTCAAAGTCCATAAGATGAAGGGCGAGGATCAACAGATCCAATTTATAGCCCGGGGTGTCCGGCGATTCAAAATCAAGCGTTGGCTTTCTAGCACGCCGCCTTATCTGGTGGAGGTTAGCTACCCTAAAGAGCCGGTAGATGCAGAAAACGAAGAAACCCGCGCCTATGCGATGGCAATCATTAATGGGATCAAGGAATTGTTGCCCATTAATCCGCTGTACGGCGAAGAGCTCAAGCACTACCTGAACCGCTTTAGTCCGCACGAACCCGGTCCGCTGACCGACTTCGCGGCGGCGATCACCTCGGCCAAAGGGCCGGAGCTTCAGGATGTGCTGTCGACGCTGGATGTTGCTGAGCGGATGCAGAAAGTGCTGCCTCTGCTGCGCAAGGAAATTGATGTTGCCTTGCTGCAAAGCGAAATCAGCGAGCAGGTCAACGCGCAGATGCAGGAGCGCCAGCGGGAGTTTTTCCTGCGCGAGCAATTAAAGGTCATTCAGCGCGAGCTGGGTATTTCCAAGGATGACCGCGAAAATGATGTTGATACCTTTCGTGCCCGCTTGGAGTCGCTGGTGGTTCCCGAGCGGGTGCAGTCGCGGATTGACGATGAGCTGGACAAGCTCAGCGTACTGGAAACCGGCTCGCCAGAGTACGGCACGACACGCAATTATCTCGACTGGCTGACGTCGCTGCCTTGGGGCGTAACCAGCCAGGACCAACTGGACCTGAACCATGCAAGGCAAGTCCTCGACCGTGACCACGACGGTCTAAAAGACGTAAAGGAACGGATTGTTGAGTTCCTCGCCGAAGGGTCTTTCAAGGGCGACGTTGGCGGCTCGATCGTGCTGCTGGTAGGCCCGCCTGGCGTAGGTAAAACGTCCGTCGGACGTTCGATTGCCGAAGCGTTGGGTCGTCAGTTTTATCGCTTCTCCGTCGGTGGCATGCGCGATGAGGCCGAGATCAAAGGGCACCGCCGCACCTATGTCGGCGCTATGCCGGGCAAGCTGGTTCAGGCGTTCAAGGAAGTCGAAGTCGAGAATCCGGTGATCATGCTGGATGAAATCGACAAGCTGGGCCAGTCCTTCCAGGGAGACCCCGCATCGGCGCTGCTTGAGGTGCTCGACCCCGAGCAGAACGTCGATTTCCTCGACCACTATCTGGATGTCCGTATGGACCTCTCCAAGGTGCTGTTTGTGTGCACGGCCAACACCCTGGATTCCATTCCGAGCGCGCTGTTGGATCGCATGGAGCAGATTCGCCTATCGGGCTACATTGCCGAGGAGAAGCTGGCGATTGCCAAAAATCACCTCTGGCCCAAGCTGCTTAAGCGCGACAACCTGCCCAAGAAGCGTATTCAGCTCAGTGACGCGGCCCTCAAGCAAGTGATTGAAGGCTACGCCCGGGAAGCGGGGGTACGCCAGTTGGAGAAGCAGCTGCATCGAATCGTGCGCAAGGCGGCCGTCAAGCTGCTGGAAGACGACATCGAGACCGTTAAGGTGTCGGTGAAAAACCTCGAAGAGTTCCTTGGCGCGCCCATTTTCCGCAAGGAAAAAGTCTTGAAAGGCGAAGGCGTTGTTACCGGGCTTGCCTGGACGGCGATGGGCGGTGCTACCTTGCCCATTGAGGCAGGCAAGGTTCATTCTCTGGATCGCGGCTTTAAGCTGACCGGCAAGCTCGGCGATGTCATGCAGGAGTCTGCCAATATCGCCTACAGCTACACACTGGGGCATCTGCAAGAATACGGTGCCGATAGCGACTTTTTCGACTCCGCCTTTGTGCACCTGCACGTGCCGGAGGGCGCCACGCCCAAGGATGGCCCCTCGGCGGGGGTCAGCATGACCACGGCGCTGCTGTCACTGGCAAGACATCAAGCGATTGACCGCCCACTGGCCATGACGGGTGAGTTGACGCTTACCGGCCAGGTATTGCCTGTGGGCGGGATTCGCGAAAAAGTGATTGCGGCTCGCCGCAGTGACATCTTTGAAGTCATTCTGCCAGAGGCAAACCGGCGTGATTACGAAGAATTGCCTGATTACTTGAGAGAAGGCATGACGGTGCACTTTGCCAACCGTTATCGTGACGTGGCCAACGTGGTATTCAAGTAACGCTATTCGGTTAATTGTTAGACCGGCATAGCGGTCCATCTTTTACGCTCAATAAAGCACTTTCTATTAAGCGCTACCTCTTCAGATAGCGCTTTTTTCATTTAGATCGGCTATTTAGTTTTGGCGTGAACGGCCGATAGACGTTATATCCTCAAATTAAAAATACCTTCTTCCCAGGGATCACTATGCGCAACAACCAACCCGTCACTCAGCAAGAATACCCGTTAACTGAAGAGACCGTGCTGATATCGCGATCGGATTTGAAAGGCAATGTGACCTACGCAAACCCGACGTTTGTTGAAGTAAGCGGGTACTCCCGCGATGAATTGGTCGGCGCGCCACATAATATAATTCGTCACCCGGATATGCCCGAAGCGGCCTTTAAGGATTTGTGGAAAACCCTGCAGGCAGGCACCACCTGGCAGGGCCTGGTCAAGAACCGCCGTAAAAACGGCGACCACTACTGGGTACATGCCACGCTTGCCCCGCTGCGCGACGGTGACCGTATCGTGGGCTACACCTCGGTACGCCGAAAGGCCAGTCCCAAGGCCGTGGCCAAGGCGGAAAAGATCTACGCCGAGATGCGTGAGAAAGGCAAATCCAGGCATTATACCCTGGTCCGCGGGGCTATTCGCCGTAAGGGGCTGACGGGTATCTTTGCGCGGTTTAAATTCACAAGTCTGCGCGCCAAGTTGATCGGTATGGTGTTGGCCGCCTTGCTGCTGCTTGGAATGGCAGGCGGGCTGGGAATCTATGGGTTGATGGCATCCGGCGAGCGTCTGACGACGCTCAGCCGATCCGGGTTGGATAACGTGGCCAGTTTGCAGCACATAGCACAAACCGTGGGCGAGGTGCTGGAGGAGTTAGAGCCTGCTGTGCGAAATCCGCGCAGTGTGGAAGCCGACGAGATGTCCGAGGCCTTGACGGTTCAACTGGATGATTTGCAGTCTCGCTGGGAAGCCTATCAGGCAAATGAAGATGCCAGCGAAGCATTAACGTCCTTTGGCGATGCGTTAGATAGTTGGAGCAATGGCGTTGATCAGGCCGTCGTGGCGATTGTCGATGGTAACGGCTTCGGCGCTTATGAAGCGTTGAACGATGTGGTGCAGCCAAACACGCAAACTCTGCGTGAGCAGGCCAGGCAACTGGTGGAAAATGAACGCACAATCGCCGCAGAAATGTTGGCAGAGGCAGAGCAGGGCCGCCAGCAGATGCTGATTGCCCAACTTGTGTTAATGAGCCTGGGTGCATTG
>JAIVHM010000255.1 GCA_020201095.1 Halomonas sp.
GACCCGCACGCTGCTCAAGGCCTTCAGTGACTACGTCGAGAAAGAAGATTTCGACGATGAGGCCAGCCGGGAAAAAACCGACACGCTGGTGGATTACGCCAATGACCAGATGAGCCGTGGGGAACCCATGACGCTCGACGAACTCTCAGCGCTGGTCGATGAGCAGCAGCCCAAGGCTTTCTACGAGCATATTCGCAATGCTGATTACGGCCTGTCGCCGGAAATCCCCCCGGACAAGCGCACGATCAATCAATTCCGGCGCTTTACCGGGCGCGCTGGCGGCGTCTCGATCAGCTTTGACTCGCACCTGCTCGGCTCAAGCATTGAATACGATGCCACCCAGGACCGGCTGATCATCAAGCAGGTGCCCAAACAGTTAAAAGAGCAACTGACCAAGCAGTCGTAAGGCGCTTTCAGCGCCTTGCGGGCGAAGGAGACCCCCATGCTGGACACCATCCAACAGTTTTTTCAGCGCACGCTTGCGCAACCCGAGCAGCGTGAAAACCAGACCATCACCCTTGAGCTGGCCTCAGCCGCGTTGCTGTTTGAGATCGCGCGGGCCGATTACAACACCAGCGATGCTGAGCTTGCAGCGCTGCGGGAGATGCTGCTTCAGCGCTACCAGCTCAATGAAGCTGATGTTGACGAGCTGATGGCGCTGGCGCAGGACGAAGTGGAAGACGCGGTCGACCACTACCAGTTTGTCAGCCTGATCAAGGAAGAATATGGCTACGACCAACGCTGTGAGCTGGTGGCACTGATGTGGCAGCTGGCCTGGGCCGACGGCAGCGTGGATGCGCTGGAAGAGCACCGTATTCGGCGCCTGGCTGATCTTCTCCACGTCAGCCACAGCGATTTTATTCGCACCAAATTAATCACCGAGGAGCGTATTAACCAAAATGGATGATTCCAACGAAGGCTCAACATTAATGGAACTGATTGCGTCGTTGGAACGCATGGAGCAGGACGCCAAGCGAGTCAGCGTTGACGATGTGGTGCATGCCGTGGGGCGCCGCTCCTTTGGCCCGCTGTTATTGGTGACCGGGCTGATCACGCTGGCGCCGATTATTGGCGATATTCCCGGTATGCCAACACTGATGGCGATTCTGGTGCTGCTGGTGTCAGGGCAATTGCTGGCCGGTCGGGAGACCTTCTGGCTGCCCGGTTGGATGCTCAAGCGCTCGATTTCACGCCCTAAGTTTGATAAAAGCATCTACTACTTAAAAAAGCCCGCCCGCTGGATTGATGGGCTGTTGCGAGTTCGCTTGCCGTGGTTAACCGGCTATATTGGCATCCGCGTAACGGCCTGTGTGTGCCTGTTGATTGCGTTGGCCATGCCACCCATGGAGTTTATCCCCTTCTCTGCCAACGGCGCCGGGCTGGCGCTGTCGCTGCTAGGGTTGGGGCTTGTGGCGCGGGATGGCGCGGCCCTGCTGCTTGGGTTTGCGCTGTTTGGTATTACCTGCACGCTCATTCTCGTTGGCCTGCTTTAATCTCTGCGCTAATAAAAAGGAACCGACCATGACCGATACGCCGCCGACGCCCCCCAAACCGCCCGAACAGCAAGGTCGCTGGGAACGGCGAGTCGAAACCGCACTATGGAACTCGCGGTTTCTGGTCATGATGGCCGTCGTGCCGAGCTTGATTGGTGCGGTCATGCTGTTCGTGGTGGGCACAGTCGATATCTTCAAGGTCGTGATACGCACGCTGCGCTATTACTTCGTGGACAGCAGTGTCGATATCCACGAAAGCCTGGTGCCCGATATCATTATTGCCGTGGATATCTACCTGATCGCCATCGTGCTGATGATATTCGGGTTGGGCATCTACCGGCTGTTTGTGTCGCGCATTGACCAGGCAGAAGCGCGCTATCCCCATCATCCGTTCAACGTCGCCTCGCTCGATCAGCTAAAGGACAAAATCGCCCGCGTGGTGATTCTTGCGGTGATCATTGAATTCTTCCGCGCGGTGGTGGATATCCGCTTTGCCACCCCGCTGGAAGCAATCTACCTGGCGCTTTCGGTTCTCGCCCTGGCCGCGGCGCTCTACCTGATGAGCCTGGGGCATAAAAAGGAATAGCAGGCCTAGTCATGCGTTAACAGGTCAGCAACCATCGCGTTCAAGCGTTCCTGAAACAGCCCGCCGGGCGAGGGCGGTGTTGGGTCAGCGGTCATAACGATGGTCAACGCCCGCTCGGGGACCACAAACAGCGCCTGGCCACCGAAGCCGCGCCCGTAGTAGGCCTCTTCACCGCCCAACTGCGTGATAAACCAGCCATAGCCGTACCCGTCGCCCGTCCAGCGCGAGGTGCCCCGCGGTTCCCACGAACGCTCGACCCAGCCTTCCGGTAGCACGCGCTGCTCGTTTCCGCTGCCATCAACGACGACACCATCGTTGCGATACAGCTCGCCGATTTCCACCAATGCACGCGGCGAGAGCTGCATATCGTTGCCGCCGAAGTAGATACCCTGAGGGTCCTGCAGCCAGGCGGGAATGGCAATATTCAGCGGCTCGGCCAGCAGCCGCTGGGCCAAGGCATAGGTGGACTCACCGCTGGCGTCGGTCAGCGCGGCAGACAGCAGATGGCTGGAGCCCGTGGAATACAGCATGCGCCCCCCGGGTCGGTCCACAAACGGTCGCGATAGCGCATCTGCCACCCAGTTGGGGCTGGCGACCCAGCCGGCGTAATTCTGGCCAGATGTGCGTTCAAGCCCCGCCTGCAGCGACAGCAAATGGCTCACGGTAATATCAGCCACTTCCGGGTCCGCTGCCTCAGGCACGCGATCGCCAAGCAGCGAGACCAGCGACTGATCGGTGGATTCGACGATGCCTTCTTCGATAGCAGCCCCCACCAGCGCCGCCAGCACGGTTTTCGAGAGCGACTTGATGTTCGCGGGCGCATCAACGCCAGGGCCGCCCTGGTGGTGCTCATGAATGATCTCACCCTGGTGGGCCACCACAATGCTGTGCAAGCGCGAATAGCCGCGTGCATCTTCGCTCAGTTTGCTGAGCGCATCAGCACTGGGCGATGGAGGGGACGCTGGTTGGGCACTGAGGGCAGAGGGGAAAAGTGTGGCAGCGAAAAAGCTGATAAAAGCGGCGGACATCAACAAGCGCATGGCGAACCCTCAACAAACAGGAAACTGTTTGAACCCAGAGCTGTACAAGGGTTCCAATGTCTTCGGGGCCAATGTGGGGTATCCACTAACGTCTTGAATAGGCAAAACTTGAAAAGGGCTGCTAGGCTATAGAGGGCCAGCAAACTATTACTTTTTAACCACGCAATTCGCAAGGAGTGCTTTTATGAGAAATATTATCTACATCATCGGACTAATCGTGGTCGTGCTGTTTATCCTGTCTTTTCTCGGCATCCGCTAGTCGTAATTTAGCTGCAAAGCTCGTTTAGGCGCAGTCCGCTGCGCCCTCCCCAAACATATCAAACATCAGCTCACGCCCCATGGGCGTCAATATAAACCGACCCTGCTCATTGCGGGTAGCTGCCTGGCTGGTTTCCAATACCTTCTGGCA
>JAIVHM010000256.1 GCA_020201095.1 Halomonas sp.
GATTGAAGGCCTGCGTGTGGTCGATGCCTCACTGTTCCCGGTGATTCCCACCGGCAACCTGAACGCCCCTACCATCATGCTGGCGGAAAAAATTGCCGACCGGATTCGCGAGCGTGAGCAACTGCCACGCGCCACCGTCGACTATTATGTCGCCAACGGCGAACCTGCCAAACAACACTGAACCAAGCGTCGGTAACAAAACTCTAAAACGTCGTGGCCTAGCGCTACGACGTTTTTTTATGTCGCTTTAACGCATCGAAATACTTGCGCCGGGTGGCGTAGGTCTGCCAATATTCAAACATCTGTTTAAATCTATACATTAACCATAACGTATTTCTCAGCACTGTCTATCAACCCTATCCCTCAACAAATGGAGAGGCACTATGCTCACCCTACTACTGATCGTGCTGGCGGCTGTTGGCCTGCTCGCGGTGATGCGCCGCGAAGCCGGTGCACCCGCCGCCCTGGCCGTGCTCGGCGTGCTGGGCCTGGTTGGCCTGCTGTTCGATGCCACCGTCATTGGCGTGCTATTACTCTTGGGCGCTGTAGCCGTGGCCGTTGCCGGACTCCCCGCGCTTCGCCGCCAGTGGCTCACCCCACGACTATTTGCGATGTTCAAGAAAGTCGCCCCCAAAGTGTCCGATACAGAGCGCACCGCGCTGGAAGCGGGCACCGTGTCCTGGGACGGCGAGCTATTTTCCGGCAAACCCCAATGGAACAAACTGCTCAACTTTAAAGATGACGGCCTGAGTGAAGACGAACAAGACTTCCTCGACAACCAGTGCGCAAAAGCCGCCGGCATGTGTAACGCGTGGAATATCACCATTGAACGCGCTGACCTACCCCAGCAGCTGTGGGATTATCTAAAGAAAGAAGGCTTCTTCGGCATGATTATTCCGAAGGAGTATGGCGGTCTGGGCTTCTCGGCCAAGGCCCAGTCCATGGTGCTGCAAAAGCTCTCCGCCAATGAGACGCTGATGGTCACCGTCGGGGTGCCCAACTCGCTGGGCCCAGGCGAGCTGCTACTCAAATACGGTACTCAGGAACAGAAAGACCACTATCTGCCGCGCCTGTCTGATGGACGTGAAATCCCCTGCTTTGGCCTGACAGGCCCGCGTGCCGGTTCGGACGCCACCTCGCTGCCGGATACCGGCGTCGTATGTAAGCAAATGGTCAACGGCGAAGAAGTTATCGGCCTGCGGCTCAACTTTGAAAAGCGCTGGATCACCCTCGCGCCCATTGCCACCGTTGTCGGTCTTGCCTTCCGGCTGTTTGACCCCGACAACCTACTCGGCGATGAAGAAGACCGCGGTATTACTTTGGCGTTGATTCCCCGCGATACCGACGGCATGGAAATCGGCCGTCGCCACCACCCGATCGGCAGTCCGTTCATGAACGGTCCGATTATCGGCAAGGACGTGTTTGTACCGCTGGACACCATTATCGGTGGCCCGGACATGATCGGTCAGGGTTGGCGTATGCTGGTCGAGTGTCTCTCCATCGGCCGCTGCATCACGCTGCCCTCCGGCGCCACCGGCACGGCGCGCTATGCGCTGGGCTGGAGCGGCGGTTTCACCCGTATTCGCCGGCAATTCAACGTGCCTGTGGCAGAAATGGAAGGTGTGCAGGAACCCCTGGCACGCATGGCCGCCCTTGGATATATCTCTCAGGCAACGGTCTATCAAACCGCTAACCTGATCGACCACGGTGAGAAGCCTGCTGTCCCCTCGGCAATTCTGAAAAGCCAACTGACCGAATTTCAGCGCGACATTCTGACAGATGCCATGGACGTCCACGGCGGCAAGGCGGTCACCTTGGGCCCACGCAACTACCTGGGGATTGGCTACAGTGCCAACCCAGTGGCGATTACCGTGGAAGGCGCCAACATCATGACCCGCAACCTGATGATCTTTGGTCAGGGGGCTATCCGCTGCCATCCTTATGTCCTGGAAGAGCTGGCCGCTAAAGACGCTAACGACGCCAAGGCATTCGACAAAGCGTTTTTCAGCCACGCTGGCTTGATCTTTGGCAACGCCGCGCGCGCATTCACACTGGGCTTTGGTATCGCTAAACCCAAGGTTCCGTTTGACGGTCCTGCAACGGCCTATGCACAGGATATCGCCCGCCTATCTGCAGGCTTCGGGTTGTGCGCCGATGCCGCCATGGCGAGCCTCGGTTCGTCCTTGAAAAAACGCGAAATGCTCTCCGCCCGCCTTGGCGATGTGCTTTCTAACCTCTACCTGGCCTCGATGGTACTCAAGCAGTGGAAAGCCGGTGACAAGGTGGAAGGCGAAGAAGCGTTGCTGCATTACAGCTGCCGCTTCCTGCTCCAGCGCGCGGAACAGGCCTTTGTCGAAATTTTCGATAACCTGCCCAACCGGGCGCTGGGTAAAACGCTGAAAGTGATCGTCATGCCGACCGGGCGCCGCTGGGACAAGCCCCACGACGATTTTGCCCGGGATATCGCCAAGCGTATTTCCACGCACAGCGCTCTGCGCACCAAGCTGTTGCAAAATACCTGGGACAAGGACGACGGCGAACAGCGCAACCCGCTGGCCCGGTATAATGCCCTGCTAGTGGATTACGACCGTGCCGAAGCGCTCTACCGTACGGTCAACAAAGCCTATGCCAAGGGCGAACTGCCGCAAACGGCACTTCACCCTGAGGCACGCGTGGAAGCCGCATTGGAAAACCGCCTGATCAGCGAAGAAGATGCGCAGTTCATGCGTGAGTTCGAAGCCGAGGTATTGGAAATGCTCACCGTCGATGATTTCCCTTACGAAACCTTTGCTACCGACAAGTCGACCCTGATTGACCACAATGCCAAGGCGCAAGCGACGAAAGCACCTGAGACGGCAGACAGCATTAAATAACCCATCGCTCGTAGCAACTTTCAACCGGCCTCATCGAGGCCGGTTTTTTTGACCCTAGACTTTCGTTTAATTTTCGATTTTTTGTCCAAAAACTGAAAACGAAAGCAAATAAAGGCATTGCAGGTTCGAAAACGATCAACTACGATTCGTAAACGAAAGCTAGATATTCTCCAAAAACAACGACGCTAGCGAGATACGCATGTCACTACATTTGCAAAATATCGCCCATACCGTCGGCGGTGTTCCCTATATTAGCGACGTTGATTTAGCGCTTGAGCCAGGCTCCTTCAATGTGCTTCTAGGCAGAACACTCGCGGGTAAGACCACGCTGATGCGCCTGATGGCAGGTCTTGAACCGCCCACCAAAGGCCGGATTGTGATGGACGGTAAAGACGTCACCGGGGTACCAGTACGCCACCGCAACGTATCGATGGTCTATCAGCAATTCATCAACTACCCAAGCTTGACGGTCTACGACAACATCGCGTCGCCGCTGCATCTTGCTAAACATCCCAAAAGCGAAATTGACAAGCGAGTCGGCGAAATTGCTGAAATGCTGCATATCGAGCACCTGCTGGACCGTTACCCTCTAGAACTGTCCGGTGGTCAGCAGCAGCGCACCGCCATGGGCCGCGCCCTGGTGAAAGAGCTTGCACTTGGCGGCAATACGGCAGTCCTTCACGAAGGGAAGTTGCTGCAGTACGGCCCCACCGATCAGATCTATCGACAGCCGAATGGCATTCTCAGCGCCGAGATGTTTTCAGAACCGCCGATCAATATCGTGCCGGGTCGGCTCACCGAGAACGACATCACCTTCGATAACGACACTCACTTTGCCTGCGACGAAGCCTTACGCAAGCTGCCTCCCGGTGACTACCAGTTCGGTGTTCGCGCTTCGCATTTAAGCCTGACGCCACAAGCCGACGATGACCTAGAGTTGCCGGTCACCGTGGATGTCGCTGAAATCAGTGGATCGGAAACATTTCTGCATGCTCATCATGTGCACTTCCCGCTGGTATTGCATCTTCTGGGGATACACGAATTGAAGGTCAATCAGGCCATCAAGGTGTATTTCCCAACTCATAAACTGTTCGTTTTCGACCAGCAGGGCCAGATTGTGCATACCCCGCTGGCCCAGACGGAGGGCGTCGCGCATGGCTGAGATCGTGCTTAAAACACTCGCGCACACTTACAGCGCCAACCCGCAATCGGCCGAGGATTACGCCATCCGCCATATGGAACACGTATGGCATCAGGGCGGCGCTTATGCCTTGCTGGGGCCGTCCGGGTGTGGCAAATCAACCCTTCTGAATATCATTTCAGGTCTACTGGCACCCACCGAAGGCGACGTGCTATTTGATGGTCATAGGGTCAACGAACTGCCGCCGGAAGAGCGCAACATCGCGCAGGTATTTCAGTTCCCGGTGATCTACGACACCATGACGGTGTTCGACAACCTCGCCTTCCCGCTACGCAACATGAACACTCCCGAGTACCAAGTGAAACCTAAGGTACTGGAAGTTGCCGACATCCTTGAACTGACGCCGCTGTTATCGCGCAAAGCTAAAAACCTGACCGCCGATGAGAAGCAGAAAGTCTCCATGGGGCGGGGCCTGGTTCGCGACGACGTCACCGCCATTCTGTTCGATGAACCGCTGACGGTTATCGATCCACAGTTAAAGTGGAAGCTGCGCCGCAAGCTCAAAGAAATCCACGAGCGCTTCAACATCACCATGATCTACGTCACCCACGATCAGCTTGAAGCCTCGACCTTCGCTGACAAGATCGCGGTGATGTATGAAGGTCAGGTGGTTCAGTTCGGCACACCTCGAGAGCTATTCGAAAGACCAGCGCATACCTTTGTGGGTTACTTCATTGGTAGCCCCGGCATGAATTTTTTCGAGCTTCGTTACGACCAGGGACAAAATACGGCCTACTTCGGCGACCAGCCATTGCCGTTAAGCAGCACCTACCTGGCCGCGCTGCATAAGGCCGAGAGTGCCAACATAAAGCTCGGCATTCGCCCGGAGTTCATTGACGTTTTGCCAAGCGCCGAGCCCGATACGGTGGCTGTGCAAACCGAAAACCTGCAAGACCTTGGCACCTACACGATCCTCACCTTCTCGCTTAATCAGCAAACGTTCAAAGCCAGGCTGCCTGAGGATCATCCTGCCCTGGGTGACACCGTCTACATTCGCTTTCCCGACGACAAACTGAGCCTTTACGTCGATGAATACCGAGTCGAGGTAGATCATGAATAAAGTCTATAACAATCGCGCCTGGCTGTTGGTACTGCCAATGCTAGTCTTGGTCGCCTTTTCCGCAGTCGTACCGTTGATGACCGTTGTCAACTATTCGGTACAGGACGTACTGGGCGCCAATGCTCGCTTTTTTACCGGCACTCCTGATCACCCTGCCCTTGCTGATTCCCTGGAACGTGGTGGGCAGCATCTGGCAGATTTTCACACGCGGCGATATTGGTCTGATGGGCTGGGGGCTGCGCCAGCTCGGCCTTGAATACAACATTACCCGCAATGCAGGCGACGCCTGGGTGACGATCATCCTGATGGACGTGTGGCACTGGACGCCTTTGGTCGCCATGCTTTGCTATAGCGGTCTGCGCTCCATCCCCGAAGCCTACTACCAGGCAGCGCGCATTGACCGGGCCTCCAAATGGGCCGTATTTCGCTATATTCAACTACCCAAGCTGACCAATGTGCTGGTGATTGCCGTGCTGCTGCGCTTCATGCATTCGTTCATGATTTACGCCGAGCCCTTTGTACTGACCGGCGGCGGGCCTGGCAGCTCAACGACTTTCCTGAGCCAATCGTTGGCCACCATGGCCATCGGCCAACAGGATCTCGGGCCTTCCGCTGCGTTCTCGATCATCTACTTCCTGGTTATCTTGCTGGTGAGCTGGGTGTTCTATACCGCCATCATGAACATGCAAAAAGACAAACATCCCCAGGGAGGTGCATGACATGAGCTACCAACTGGAAAACACCCAGCAGGGTGAAAAATACAACACCATTTTCAGCCGTACCACGCCAGCGCAAAGGCGCAAGCGTAATGCGCGTAAAAAGCTGCGCTCCCGAGCGCTTCTGGGGTTGTATTTGTTTTTAATGATTCTGCCGATCTACTGGCTACTCAATATGTCGTTGCAAACCAACAGCGAGATATTGGGCTCCATGACCATGTGGCCGGAGAACCTCACCTTTGATAACTACATCGGCATTTTTACCGACTCAAGCTGGTACATGGGTTACGTCAACTCGATTGCCTATGTACTGATGAACATGCTGATCACCATTTGTGTGGCGCTACCCGCCGCCTATGCGTTCAGCCGCTACAGCTTTATTGGTGACAAGCACCTGTTCTTCTGGCTGCTGACCAACTTAATGGCGCCGCCCGCTGTGTTCCTTTTGCCCTACTTTCAGCTGTATTACTCGGTGGGGCTTTTCGACACGCACATTGCTGTGGCGCTGGCGCACTGTCTCTTCAATATTCCACTGGCCATCTGGATTCTCGAAGGCTTCATGAGTAGCGTTCCAAAAGAGATCGACGAAACCGCCTATATCGACGGTTACAGCTTTCCCCGATTTTTCGTCAAGATTTTTATCCCGATGATCCGTTCAGGTATCGGCGTCACGCTGTTCTTCCTATTCATGTTCTCGTGGGTTGAACTGCTACTGGCCAGAACGCTGACGGCCACCGATGCCCAACCCATTGGCATGATCATGACGCGCACGTCCACCGCGTCGGGGATTGACTGGGGCACCCTCGCCGCGGCCGGTGTGCTGACCATTTTACCCGGTATTCTGGTGGTCTACTTCGTTCGCAACCATATCGCCAAGGGCTTTGCCCTGGGTCGTACCTAAGGAGGTGATGTATGTCTTGGATGGTATGGACGGTGCCCACCGCTATTTTCTTTTCCGCTATTGCCGCCATGTTGGCCGGGATGACGGTTTGGGAAATTATCTCGCCCACCATAGAGCGTAAGGGCTTTCTGCCTATTACGACCACGCGCGGAGACCGGCTGTTTGTTGGCCTACTGTCTGCTGCGTTTATTCACCTGGGCGTGATTGGCTTCACCTCATTATCGATTTGGTTAGCACTGGCAGCTTCGCTGGTCTGGCTGTTGGTGCTGATGCGCTGGGGATAACTGGCGCAATAACCAAAAGCGGTCTCAAGGATGGATTCGCCATTAGGGAAAATCACAACACAACGAGGTCACTATGCAACATAACAATTTCAAACTCACTACCCTCGCCGCCAGCTTACTCCTGGCATCCGGCACGCTAATGGCCGACGATCACGATGCACGAGCGGTTGCCGAGCGGCTGGTCGACGAGCATTTCCAAAACTCGACCCTGAGCCGCGAGGAACAGATCGAAGAGCTGATGTGGTTTGCCAAAGCGGCCGAACCCTTCCGCGATATGGAAATTCAAACCGTTGCCGAGGGCTTAACCACCCACGTCTACGAAAGTGAAGTGCTTGCCGAAGCCTTCAGCGAGCTAACCGGTATCGACGTCACCCATAACATCATCGGTGAGGGCGATGTTGTCGATAACATGCAAAATCAGATGCAGTCGGGTAACAGCATCTACGACGGCTTCGTCAACGATACCGATGCCATCGGCACCCACATCCGCTACGGCACCACCATCAACCTCTCCGAGGCGATGGAAAACGAATGGGCTGATTACACGCTGCCGACACTGGACCTAGACGATTTCATCGGGCTGCAGTACGGCACCGGGCCGGATGGCAGTATCTATCAGCTGCCCACCCAGCAGTTCGCCAACCTTTACTGGTTCCGCTATGACTGGTTCCAGCGTGAAGACCTGCAAGAGCAGTTCCGTGACATTTACGGCTACGATCTTGGCGTACCCACCAACTGGACGGCCTACGAAGACATCGCCGAATTCTTCTCGGAACATGTCGGCGAGATCGATGGTGAAAAAATCTATGGCCACATGGATTATGGCCGTCGCGACCCGTCACTCGGCTGGCGTTTCCACGACTCCTGGCTCTCCATGGCTGGCATGGGC
>JAIVHM010000091.1 GCA_020201095.1 Halomonas sp.
AATAGCCAACAGCGCTGGTTACGCGAGCACACACCGCGTCACAACCGGATTATTCAAGACACGCTGGAACAATACCGTGACCACACCAACGAATGGGAAGAAACACTGGCATGGTTTAAAACGCTGCCATTGTTTCTCGAACAGGATGGCTTGCGGGTGGTGCACGCCTGCTGGGATCATCAGCTGATTGCGCAGTTCAAGCAGGACTACCCTGATGGTTGCCTGGACGACGATTTTCTTGTCGCGTCGACCGATCCATCGACCCAGGCATTTCGCATTTTAGATCGTCTGACGCGGGGCAGCCATCTACTGCTTCCCGACAACGTCGCCATTCACTCGGGAGATGGGTTTACCCGGCGCAGCTTCCGAACCCATTTTTGGGCGGCATCGCCGCAAAACTGGGGTGATGTCGCCTTCCAACCTGATAACTTACCCGGCGATCTAGAGCAGCGGCCACTTACCCCAAAAGAGCGTAAGACGCTGAGTTATTACGGCCCCAACGAGCCCCCTTTATTTATTGGCCATTACTGGTGTGAAGGCATACCTGCGTTACCCACGGCGAACATCGCCTGTCTGGATTACAGCGCGGTGAAGTATGGCCGTCTGGTTGCTTATCGTTGGAATGGCGAAGAAAATTTAAACGCTGACCATTTCGTTTGGATTCAGGTCGCAAGAGAAGAGCAAAGCGTTTTAAACACCGTTCTGGATGACAATGATTCACTTAAATTGTTTTCGTTACATTAATTTACATAATTTTTGCAAAACTTATGAACTAACACTCTCCCCGCCCGTCAGATTAGTTGTTCCCTTGAATGATCCCTTGCTATTTACCCGGCGGCCCCCCCCGCCGGTTTTTTTTGTTGGAAATAATAATCTCGGTATTGCCACACCCAGGCGGGTTCTATCCAATGGGTTGCCAAGCTTAGCGTTTGTATGAAAATCCTGTGTCGTTATCATAAAGGAAGCCTATGCACCCCGTAATGCGTTTACCCCTCGACGCGAATACCCAAGCGCTTCGCAAAGCGCTTTGGCGTTATCGCATAGGGCATCGGATTACCGCTGAAGACGATGCCCAGGTGCTCTGGGTCGCTGATCCCAGGCAGCGCGAAGCGCTTCTCTCTCTGGTCGCCCGCTGGCAGCAAGGCGAGTCACTTGAGCTCGCCGAGCAGGTTCCAAAGGCAGACTCCCCCGCGTTGCTCTCAACGCTTAAACAATTGCCAGTTACCGCGACCATGGTGGTGGCTAGCCTGATCGTTTTTGTATTGTTGAATCAGCTTTACGGACAAATTATGTCGGTCCTAAGTATCATTCCGACAACTTTTGTAGGAAAAGATCTAGTCTCATACGGGTCGCTCACCGATACGCTAGCCAGCGGCCAGATATGGCGCCTGCTGTCGCCGGCTTTTCTGCATTTTGGCTGGATGCACCTGATCTTCAATTTGATGTGGGTATGGTATTTCGGGCGTCAGGTCGAAACGTTACAGGGCGGGCGGACGCTACTTTTGCTGTTGGTCGTCGCAGGGGTGCTTGCGAACCTGGCACAGTACGCAACCGGCACGGTGCTGTTCGGCGGTATGTCGGGCGTCGTTTACGCCTTGCTGGGGCATGTGTGGCTGATGTCGCGTCGGGTGCCGGGAAGCGGCTTTTTTGTACCGCAAATGCTGGTCGTTTTCATGCTGGGCTGGATGGTGTTTACCATGACCGATATGGCTGGGTTAGTAGGCTTTGGCAATGTCGCCAACGAGGCGCATCTTGGCGGGCTGATCGTCGGCCTGGTAACAGGCTGGTATTATAGCGCGCGGCGTTTACGGTCTTAACTGAGGAGTTTGGCATGAGCGACATGACCTTCGACAAAATGATTAACCAGATGACCCCGGCGATTTACGAGAGCCTCAAGCAGGCCGTATCGTTGCGTAAGTGGCCCGATGGCCGCTACCTCACTGCTGAGCAGACCGAGCTGTGCCTTGAAGCCGTAATGCGCTATGAGGTGGAAAATAACGTGCCCGAAGCAAACCGTGTCGGATATCTGGAACAGCGCACCTGCGGCGCAGGCGCCACAGGGCAGGGCGTTTCACCGGAAATGGCCGGTCTTGCCAAGGATGCTTCGCGTGACTGATGAGTTAGTGCAGGGGTGCTTGCGTAAAATGGCGGTCGAACCGGGCTCGACTCAGGCTCAACCCGTCAGCTATCAGCTGCGCGCGGGTGAGCACCGCATTGATCTGAACGAGCGGCTGGGGTTGCCGTTACAGCTGCGTTGGACTGGCGCTATCGCCTGTACCCATTGCGGTCGTGCAACCAAAAAAAGCTTTGCTCAAGGCTACTGCTACCCCTGCTTCAAGCGCCTGGCCCAGTGCGATACCTGCATCATGAAGCCGGAAACGTGTCATTACTTTCAGGGCACCTGTCGTGACCCAGAATGGGGAGAGCAGCATTGCTTTCAGCCGCATATTGTTTACCTGGCCAACTCGTCGGGATTGAAAGTGGGTATTACGCGTAAAACGCAAATGCCCACCCGTTGGCTGGACCAGGGCGCGATACAGGCCTTGCCGATTCTTGAGGTCGATACCCGCCAGCAATCAGGCTTTGTGGAGATACTGTTCAAGGAGCATGTCGGTGACCGCACCAACTGGCGGGCCATGCTCAAAGGCGACGTGGCGGAGCTTGATCTGAAAGCCGAACGTGATCGCCTGATGGCCGCGACGGCCAGCGGCCTTGGGCAACTGAAAAGTGAACACGGGTCGGACGCCATCCGTGAGCTGGATAGTCAACATCATGCCTTTCACTATCCAGTGGAGACCTTCCCACGCAAAATTGTGTCGCATAACTTTGATAAGCAGCCCGAGGTCAGCGGCATCTTGCAGGGCATTAAAGGCCAGTACTTGATGCTGGATACCGGGGTAATCAATCTGCGTAAGTTTACCGGTTACGAGGTTAGCGTCGCTTAATATCGCTCAGGCGTTAGCGTAGCCCAGTGCCTCTTGCAGGTAGTGGGCGTGACTCGACACCCAGCGTGGGTCAATCGCGCCCCAATCACGTATCTGATAGCGGCCAATGTTGTGCCGCTCTCCCTCGTCCTTCTCGAACACACACTCAATATCCAGCTCAGCAAGCGAGGTAATGGTGTCTTGCGCGGTGCGCCGTGGCATGCCGGTGGCCTCGATCAAGGCTGGGACGCTGGCAGTGCCCTGGTCAATCAGGTACGCCACATACAGGCGGCGGTAAAAGCTCGATTTGGTTTTACTCAACGGCGCGGGCATGGCGCATCCTTTATGGGGTTAGACAGTAACGCCGCTCAGTCTAATAGAATAAATCGCCTTGTGCGCGAGGCGGGCGAAAATCGCGGGTATTCAATCCTTGCTCGGTGCGGGACTGTAACTTCCACTGGCGGCAGGCGCGATTAAACCGCTGGCCGATCATTTCGGCAAACACCCCTTCACCGCGGAAACGCTTCCCGAAGCGGGCGTCGTAATCCTTTCCGCCGCGGCACTGACGAATCAAACTCATCACCTTGGCTGTGCGCGCCCCCGCTCGGCTGGCGGCTTCCAGAATCCGCTCAATTTCATGGTCGGTTAGCCCAGGGATAATCGGCGAAACCAGCGTCCCCACAGGGATCCCTGCAGTATTCAACTCGCGGATGACTTTCAGGCGGGCCTGCGGCGACGCCGTTCGCGGCTCCAGAGTGCGTTTCAGATTGGCATCCAGGCTGGTAAGGCTGATAAACACCCGCACCAGGCGGTGTTCGGCCATTTCTGATAGAAGCTCTAAGTCACGCAGTATCAGGCTGCTTTTGGTCACAATGGTGACCGGATGACGACATTCCAAAAGCAACTCAAGCAAGCGACGGGTGGTTTGATGCTGTGCCTCGAGTGGCTGGTAGCAGTCGGTGTTGCCGGAAAGGTTAATCGGACGGCACACGTAATTAGGGTGGCAAAGCTCTTCGGACAACCTCTCCACCAAACCGCTGCGGGCAATCAGCTTGGTTTCAAAATCTAGCCCCGGCGATAAATCCCAGTAGGCATGGGAGGGGCGTGCATAGCAGTAAACGCAGCCGTGCTCACAGCCGCGATAAGGGTTTAGGGATCGATCAAACGGCAAATCCGGCGAGGTGTTCCACGCGAGCGCACTTTTACTCACCTCCTCGCGTACTTCGGTGGCGATGGTCGTAGACGCCTCTTCCCGCCACCAGCCGTCATCTTCCTCTACGCTATGGGTAGGCGCAAAACGGTTGTGTGGGTCGAAGGTAGCCCCGCGTCCTTTGCGTACTGAGGAGCCGCTATCAGCGTAATGAAAAGCCGTCATTTGCCACCCCGTTTATATATGGTTATATATGGCTATGTTGGCATCTTCTGTTGATATGCTTTAAATATACTGTATAAAATACTGTATGTGAAGCCTTCCTCTGGAGCATGCCA
>JAIVHM010000092.1 GCA_020201095.1 Halomonas sp.
GATGCCGAGCGCTTTAACGCGCTGGGATGCCCCGCTGAGGTAACCAGCGTGGTGGGGTCGCTGAAATTTGAAATGCCCGCACAAAATGAGGCTCACATAGAAGGTGAGTACTTACATCGTGAGTGGGGTGAGCGCCCAGTATGGGTGGCGGGTTCCACCCGCGATGGTGAAGAAACTCTATTGCTTCGGGCGCATTCTCAGTTGCGTAAACGCCATCCAAATGCGCTTTTGGTGCTGGCGCCGCGCCATCCCCAGCGATTTGATGAGGTTGCCAACCTGTGCCGCGATGAGGGCTGGTTTTTCAGTCGTCGCAGCGAGAAGCAGCCGGTAACAGAGCAGACGCAGGTCTACCTGGCAGATACGCTTGGGGAGCTGGCTTTGCTCTATGCGGCGGGCAGTGTGGCTTTCGTGGGGGGCAGTTTAGTGCCGCTGGGCGGCCAAAACGTGCTGGAACCCGCTGCTTTGGGCAAGCCCGTGCTTAGCGGCCCCTCGATCGAAAATTTTAGCGACGTGGCGGAGCCGTTGTTAACCGCCGGTGCGCTTGCTCTGGTGGATAGCCCCGAGGGTCTTGCCGAGGCGCTGGTTGATTATTTTGATCATCCCAGCGATGCGCAGCAAAAAGGGCAAGCTGGCCTCACGGTTATCAAGGCCCAGCAGGGCGCCCTCAAGCGAACGCTGGACGGGCTTGGCGAGCTAGTACCGCCGTCGCTAGCGTAGTGCTATCCGTTCAACGCCCTCCGGGTTGCCCAAAAGCAGGATGTCGGCTCCCCGCGCGGCGAATAAGCCGTTGGTGACCACGCCCACGATGGCGTTCAGCGTAGCTTCCATGGCGACTGGGTCGTCGATCATGAATTCATAGCAATCGATAATCTGGTTGCCGTTGTCGGTGACTACGCCTTGCCGGTATACCGGTTCAGCGCCTAAGGCGACAAGTTGGCGAGCAACGTAGGAGCGAGCCATGGGAATGACTTCCACTGGCAATGGAAAGTGACCAAGCTGGCTGACATATTTGGATTGGTCGGCAATGCAAATAAAGCGCTCGGCGCAGGCAGCCACGATTTTTTCCCGGGTGAGTGCGGCCCCGCCGCCTTTAATCATCTGTAAGTGAGCGTTAACTTCGTCAGCGCCATCGATGTAAAAGGGCAGCGTTCCAACGCTGTTCAGCTCGAACACCTCTATGCCCAATGCTTCCAAACGTTTGGCACTGGCTTCAGAGCTTGCTACCGCTCCCTTGAACTGACCGCGTAACGGTTTTAAGCGGTCGATAAACAGGTTGGCCGTCGAGCCGGTGCCGATGCCCAGCACCGTATCTTTTTCCAGCCAGGGTTCGATTTCACTGATCGCTTTATCGGCGACGGCGGCCTTGAGTTCGTCTTGGGTCATGGTATGCCTTTTCGCTGGGAAGTTTGGGCTGACTGCCCATTATAACGGTGTACACGCGGCCTGCCGACCAAAATGCCGCTGGACGACGAACGGCGAAATCTGCTACCAATAGGGGTTCCCCACACCCGTCAGGGTTATGTTCTTTCTTGGAATTTTCCGCATGCTTGAAGCTACCGTCAAAAAGATCCTCCAGGCCCACGTTTATGAAGCCGCTTGTGAAACACCCATTTCACCCGCCCCCTTTTTGTCGCGTCGTTTCAATAACCAGATTTTAATCAAGCGCGAAGATCTGCAGCCGGTTTTCTCGTTCAAGATTCGCGGGGCCTACAACAAAATGGCCCAGCTCAGCGAAGAACAGAAAGCCAAAGGCGTGATTGCCGCCTCGGCGGGCAACCACGCCCAGGGGCTTGCCATGGCCGCCAAATTGATGGGCGTCAAAGCGGTGATCGTGATGCCGCGGATTACCCCAGAGATTAAAGTGCAGGCGGTTCGTGCCCGGGGCGCTAAGGTGATACTCAAGGGTGATGCGTTTGCCGCCGCCGCCGAGCACGCCCAGGAACTGATCAAAGAGCACGGCTATACCTACATTCCGCCCTTTGATGATATTGACGTTGTCGCCGGCCAGGGCACTATTGCGGTGGAAATCCTGCGCCAGCAGGCGGGGCGACTCGACGCTATTTTTGTGCCGGTGGGCGGCGGCGGTCTGATTGCCGGGGTGGCTGCTTACGTTAAATACTTGCGCCCGGACATCAAAGTGATAGGTGTTGAATCCGAGGATAGCGCCTGCCTAAAAGCGGCACTAGAAGCCGGTGAGCGAGTGGTGCTGGATCAGGTGGGTGTTTTTGCTGAAGGTGTTGCCGTGGCGCAGATTGGTGAAGTGCCCTTCTCGTTGGTAAAAGACATCATCGACGGTGTGATTACCGTCACCGCTGATGAAATGTGCGCCGCTGTCAAAGATATTTTTGAAGATACCCGCGCCGTCGCGGAGACCTCAGGCGCGTTGTCGCTGGCCGGGTTGAAAAAGTATGTCCAGCAAACCGGCGCGGAAGGCGAAACCCTGCTGTGCATAAATTCCGGCGCCAATACCAACTTTGACCGTCTACAGCATATTGCCGAGCGAACCGAGCTTGGTGAGCAGCGGGAGGCGATTCTTGCGGTGACAATTGCCGAAAAGCCAGGCAGCTTTAAAAAGTTTTGCCGCACGCTTGGTAAGCGCATGGTGACGGAATTTAGCTACCGCTTCGCGGATAACAGCGAAGCGCATATTTTTGTCGGGGTGCAGGTTAAACCCGGCGGTGAGGATCGCCAGTCGGTTATCGACAAGCTTCAGGAAGCGGGTTATCAGGTAGAGGATCTGACCGACAATGAGCTTGCGAAACTGCACATTCGCCACTTGAGCGGCGGTCGCCCCAGTGAACATTTTGAAGAAGAGTTGTATCGCTTTGAATTTCCTGAGCGGCCGGGGGCGCTGATGAACTTTCTGACCCAACTGCCCCATGACTGGAATATCTCGCTGTTTCATTACCGTAATCATGGCGCCGCTTATGGTCGTGTTCTGGTAGGCATGCAAGTACCTAACGGTGATCGTACGCATGTTGCTGAGCATTTAGACGCGATTGGCTACCGCTATTGGCGGGAAAGCGATAACCCCGCTTACCGCTTGTTCATGGCTTGATGGTGCGCCGCCATATTTGTGAGCGGTTACTCGCGGCGCAGGCCAGCATGAATCGGTATGTTAAGAAACAGTGTGCGTTTATTTTTTAATGTCATATCGGCGTTTAAACCGTTGTCAACGGTAGCCTATTGGCCCTATAGTCATAGGCGATATTAATGAAAGGCGTCATCAGTGCAGTATTAGGCTGCTTGTCAATGACAGGTAAGCAGGGTGACGCCTTAAAGTTGACAACATTTAAGCGGTTGGAGAAGCAATATGCGGCGTAAGAAACCCGATCTGGTAATGACACTAATGATTGTGTTTGCACTCGGGGTATTAGCCACCGGTTACGCGCAGGCGCTTTCGGGGAGTTAATTCTCGGCGTTGGTGCTAAAAAGTGTCACCGGCTCAATGGGCTGGCCTCTAAAGGTCAGCCCATTTTGTTAGGTGGCCTTTGAAATAGACACCGGGTGTCCCAGGGCTCGATGGGGAGAGTGTCTACCTGCTGGCAGGCGTGGGCCACACCCAGCAGCGTAGGTTTGGGGCCCGGACGCCGCATAAAGGAAAGGCTGCGATCGTAAAAGCCGCCGCCCATGCCCATACGGTTGGCCTGGGCGTCAAAACCGACCAGCGGCACGATCACGGTATCCAACGCCCACGCGGGCAAACGACGCTGGCGTTTGCCCGCAAAACGGGTGTCTGGCTCGGCGATACCAAAGCGGTTTTTGATCATTGGCGTGTTGGCATGGTAAGCGACAAACCAGAGCGTGTTGGCGCTGAAAGGACGTAAAACGGGTAAATAAACCGTGACGTTTCGTCGACGTAGCCAGGGGAGTAGCGGGGTCGGGTCTATTTCACCCATGACCGGTAGGTAAAGACTGATACGTCTTGCGCGGCGAATTTCGGGGAGGCGCTTAAGCTGCTGGCAAAGACGGTAGGCAGCATCGCGTTGTTCACGAGGCGAGAGAGTTTGACGCCGTTGGCGCAGCTCTCGGCGCAACGCGCGTTTATCTTCAGCGCTGTGGAGGCTGTCTATCATGAGTGTTCCCCAGAGTGCCGCTGTCGTTCTGGCCCTGAACCTACTGGTTCAGGTGGGTGGCCGCAGCCAAGCCGTCAGGCTTTCCGACGCACGGACATGCACACAGGCCTGGCTAGCATTTGGCCCCCTAGGTATTACGCATAGGCTCAAGGGACTATAACGACTGGCGCACACCCCAGAGAACGCCATCATCCTAACAGAGCGGGGGCCAATGCCAAAGGCATGCGTTAAACGGTCTTACGGTTTACGGGTTTGTGACAAGGCGTGCTCAAGCCGCTCGTTAAGCCGGTTCAGGCTGGCTTCTCCGGCGCGATGTTCGTCCATGGCTTCAAGCAGCTCGTGGGTAATGTTGAGCGCCGCCATGATCGCGATGCGCTCGCTTCCCAGCAGGCTGCTTTGGGCCTGAATGCCTTGCATGGCGCGGTCCAGGTAGCGGGCGGCCCGTTCCAGTTTGGCTTCCTCACCGGGGTCGCAGGCAATCACGTAATCACGCCCTAACAGGCTGATTTCGGTAGTAGGCCGTTTAGTGTTACTCATGACAGACTCCGGCACGGGTCAAAGGGATGCCCAATGCGTTAACATCACTGCATAGGAAGCACGATGTCGCTCACTATAAGAGAGCCGCTTGCGCGGGGTCAACGCGCAAGCCCGAGCGACCCTAAACCCATTAACGAGTGAAGATGATGTCGCTAATAGACGAACGCCAGGATTTCTCGGATATCGCCGATGTTTTTTTGTTGCACGGGAGCATGCAGTCGCCCGCCTTTCTGGATGGCCGTTTATGCGCACTGCTCGCGCTGCGCGATATGGATGCCCAGACCTGGCTGGAAGAGGTTTGCTTAAGCCTGGGCGTGGATCAACCGCGCGACCCGGCCAGCGCTGAACGGTTGCTGGGCTGGCGACGGCAAACCCTGGAAGCGCTAAGCGCCAGTGATATGAATTACGCGCCCCTGCTGCCGGACGAACTCTTCAGCCTGGCTGAGCAGGCCCAGGGCCTGAAGGAATGGACGCTGGGCTTTATCGAGGTAGTCGATGAGGTGACTGACAATGAGCTGCGTGAGCGGTGGTCACAAGCGTTACGCGAGGCGGTAAGTGACCTGGAAGGATTAGGCCGAATCGATACCGATATCGACGATAGTCCTGAAAACGAAAACGACCTATTTGCCCTGACCGAGCATGCCCGCATGGCTGCCATGCTGCTGTATACCGAGCAACACCCCGGTCAGCCGCAGGTCGAGCAAACCGATACCCCCGTTCATTAATCTGTTTTGGGAAAACGCTATGTTGCCTGATGTACTGCCTCGCCCACCGGCTATCTCGTTGGCGGAATACCACCAGCGGCGCGAGACCCTCATGGCCGAGCTACCGCTGAATGCTGCCGTTATTCTGCCCGGCGCGTCGTTGGTAACGCGCTCCCACGACAGTGAGTATGCGTTCCGGCAAAACAGCGATTTCTACTACCTGACGGGCATTAGCGAGCCGGATGCCTTGCTGGTG
>JAIVHM010000093.1 GCA_020201095.1 Halomonas sp.
ATGCTCTGTTAGGGCTTTCATTTTGTCTGTATTTTTTTGATAACAAGCAGCACAAGCTTCCCCACCTGCAGGTGAAATATGGTGGCTATGAATTGATAATCGCTATTGAGTCAGGTGAGTGCTTGGAGGGATATTTGCCCAATAAGCATCGTAAACGGGCTGAAAAGCATGTGGCTGAGCATCGGGAGCAGCTAATGCATATGTGGCAGAAAGCAGTCAATGGTGAAAACCCAGGCAAGTTAGGTGACATATGTTAAAAATCATCGATGTGGATTTGGTTGGGCCGTATAAGCTTGAACTGGTTTTTAGCGATGGTTTTCATGGCGTTGCTGATCTATCAGGCTATTTTGGCAAGGCACCCTTTTCAGAAATTAAAGACTTCCAAAAGTTCTCACTTACCGCGGATGGGGCGCTCAACTGGAGTGGAAACGAGCTTTCTGCGGCCACTCTGCGTGCAGCGACAAAGGGGGTACAGGAAACAGCAGCTACTAGCTTCAACGTGCAGGAAATGGAAGACGTTATTAAACAGGCCTCTTGGGACTCTATGCAGGAAGGGCGCCCCGACATTTTACAGGCTGCTATTCGCTCCTACGTGGAGCAGTTTGGGCATAGCCAGGTCATTGCCAAAGCAGGTATCAAAAGCCGTACCAGCGCCTATCGTTCTCTTAAGCCACAAACCACACCCAATTTCGCCACCTTGGTTCAACTGGGGCACGCGGTCATCGAATTAGCAAAAGAGAATATCAATGAGCGTGAAGCACAGCTGTAGATTGAATCAATGAAGACAAGTTCTTTAGCGTCAATATCCTGAAGTTGATCGAGAACTCAGCCTACAATCCCTAAGCCGAGAGTTCGGCTGTTATATGCATAACCACCCGTCTATAGCCATTGATTGGGGTATACTTGCCCTGAAATAAATCGATGATACACGTAGCCAAAACCCACCATCAGTATGGCCCCAGACGCCACTGGTGTTACTAAAAAGTGCCAGTTCTCACCTGCTAGCATAATCAGTAAGGGATTGGCACCAGCAGGCGGATGAATGGTATTGGTCAGCATCATCGTCACTATCGATAACCCGACTGCCAAGCCTAGCGTCCATTCATGCACACCCAAAAAATGCGCCACCATAAGGCCTAAAGCGGCGGTTATTAAAATCCAAACAGTATCACCATGGTGGCACCGAATGGCGCCATTAACCATAAAGAATTGCTGTGTGAGCTGAGGAAGCTAAGCGCCGTTATGCACCCGGTGGCACCGATGCCGGCTAGCAGCGCCGTCTTTTGTCGAGTAGGAAAAATCTGTTCAATCTTCAATGAAGCAACCTCATGCTAAACGTTAGTTAAGTGGAGACCGATCTGTCTACCTGGGGTCATGGTAGACAGATCGGTCTCCGTCCGTCAATATGTATTCATAACATCAACGTGAGGTTTCACCGTGGAGAGGAGAGAGCAGTTAGTCTCAGTCGCCTTTGAGCTGTTTTATCGTTATGGGGTGCATGCCATTGGCATCAATCGCGTCATCGCTGAAGCCGGAGTGGCAAAGAAAACCCTCTACAGCCACTTTTCCAGCAAAGAAGCCTTGGTGGCTGCGACAGTAGACTATCGTGATCGACAGTTTTTCGCTTGGATCGAAGGGCGAACCCAAAGTGCACCCGATGAGCTGAGCGCGCTTTATGCTCTGTTTGATGCGCTTGATGATTGGTTCAATGAGAGGGAAAAGCTGATACATGCTTTCCATGGTTGTTATTTTATCAATGTAAGTGCTGAGTTCGGCGATTTAAACCATCCCATTCACCAACAGTGTGCTAGCCACAAAAGAGCGATGCTTGGCCTGATAACCCGACATGTTTCACAGCTATTCTCGGACGAAAAAACGGTGATTACACTGTCGGAAGCTATAGCAACCTTAAAAGAAGGAGCGACCGTACAGGCCCATGTTATGGGGGATCTAAAGGCCGCTGTAAAAGCCAAAGCAATTGCTGCGGAGTTGCTGAACGCAAGAGAGGAGCATTAGTCCAGGCTAGTTGTAGCTAGCTTTCTACGGCTTCCAGTCACTCCATAGAGTTACCCCTTTTGCAGAACCATGAGACACGGCCCATGGCACAACAGCACATGACGAGCATTAAGCCTAAGGTTCGCCTGACTAGGCGACTGGCGGTGCGAGATGTGCCTTCGTTGGTGTACGATGAGCGGGGACTCAAAACCAAAAACGCCTTGGCTCTCTCAAGCCAAGGCGTTCGTTTTTGTGTCCATTTACGAATCTGGTTTAGCGCTTCTTTCTCGCCGGTTCTTTGTCGTCGCTGGCTTTTTCAGCATTCGTTGCACCTGTCCCATTGCCAGGGAAGTGGCCGCGCAATAGTTCCAGCAGGCCCTGCGTCGAGGCGTCGAAGTCGGCGGCGTTGGTGTCGATACGTTCGCTGATTTCACCGGCGATGCGCTTGCCGAGCTGGACGCCCCATTGGTCAAAGGAGTTGATGTTCCAGATGACGCCTTGCACAAACACCTTGTGCTCGTAGAGGGCAATCAGCGCGCCCAGGTTTTTTGGCGTTAGCTCGTCGAGTAGTAATGTGCTTGATGGGCGGTTGCCGGGGCAGCTGTAGGGGTCGTGCTGGCTAAGTTCTTTGCTATCGCCTTGGCTGCCTTCCATAAAGGCGTTGGCCTGGGCGAGCATATTGGTGAGCAGGGCGAAGTGGTGGTCTTCCACGCCCGGCTCGGGCTTGAGCGAGGCAATAAAGTCGATAGGTACGTAGCGGGTGCCCTGGTGCAGTAACTGGAAGAAAGCGTGTTGGCCGTTGGAGCCGGTTTGCCCCCAGACAATCGGGCCGGTTTTGTAATTGACCGGGTGGCCGAAAATATCCACCGATTTTCCGTTAGACTCCATATCCAACTGCTGCAGAAAAGAGGGCAGTTGGTTCAGGGCCTGATCGTAGGGCACGATGGCTTGGGTTTCAGCGCCAATAAAGTTGATGTACCAAATGCCAATCAGCGCCATCAGTACCGGCATGTTTTCCGAGAAGGGCGCGTTGATGAAATGATTATCCATTTCGTGGGCACCTTCCAACAGCTCTATAAAGCCTTCAAAACCGATTGAAAGCGCAATCGGCAGGCCTATCGATGACCACATAGAGTAGCGCCCGCCGACCCAGGCCCAGAACTCGAACACGTTCTCTTCGCGAATGCCGAACTCTACCGCCGCCTTGCGGTTAGTGGAGGCAGCAATAAAGTGTGCGCCTACGTCAGCATCTTCGCCAGCGTTCTCGAGGAACCAGCGCCGCGCAGTTTTGGCGTTGAGTAGCGTCTCCTGGGTCGAGAAGGTTTTGGTCGAGACGATAAACAGCGTGGTGGCAGGGTCAAGCCGTGAAAGCACCTTCTGGATATGGGTGCCGTCAACGTTGGAAACAAAGTGGAAGTGCAGCTCCGGGTGGCGGTATTTGAGCAGTGCGCGCACCGCCATGTTGGGACCAAGGTCTGAACCACCAATGCCAATATTGACGACGTCTTTGATGCGTTTGCCGCTATAGCCTTTCCACTCGCCGCTACGTACCGCCTCGGAAAACTGCTTGATCTGCTCGCGGGTACGGGTGATTTCCGGCATTACGTCTTCGCCGTCCACATGAACCGGCTGATCGCTTAAATTGCGCAGGGCGGTATGCAGTACCGGGCGATTTTCGGTGACGTTGATAATATCGCCGGAGAACATCTGTGCTCGGCGCTGCACCAGGGCGGAGTGGTCGGCCAGTTCGATAAGCTTGGCCTTAACCTCGTCGGATACATGATGTTTCGAGTAGTCGAGGAAAAGACCGCCCACCCGCAGGCTCATTTTTTCAAAGCGCTGCGGGTCATTGGTGAAGTAATCACGAATGCGGTCGTTAGCGGTTTTGTCGCGCAGGCGTTCAAGTGCCTGCCACGTCACACTGCGGGTTAGCTGAAACATAGCGGTGTCCGTTATTGTGGGTGGCGAGTTGCCTTGATGTTATGTGTGTAAAAATACTACATAAAACGTGCGCTGTGGCAAACCATCGGTAATAAAAGCGTGTTGCGCGGTAATAAAACCAACAGTGCACCCAACAAAGGGCGGGCCGTGGCCCGCCTGATGTCTACTTAGCTGGCAATGGCCACTTGGGTAGCGCCGCGTTTGATCATGGCATAGCTCAGGCCGGTAATCAGCGAGCCGATCACGATAGCGCCAAGATAAAGCAGCACGGGCGTGATGGCATTGGGGATCAGCAGCACAAAAATACCGCCATGAGGTGCCATCAGTTTCGCGCCGACCAGCATGGAAAGCGCGCCGGTCAAGGCACCGCCCAGGATACAAGCTGGGATCACCCGCAGCGGGTCTTTGGCGGCAAACGGAATAGCGCCTTCGCTGATAAAACACATGCCCAACACAAACGATGCCTTGCCAGCTTCGCGCTCGGGCGCAGAGAATTTGCTGCGCGCTACCAAGCTGGCAATGCCCATGCCGATGGGAGGTACCATGCCGGCGGCCATAATCGCGGCCATGGGGCCATAGGTTTCAGACGCCAGCAGCCCCACGCCAAAGGTGTAGGCGGCTTTATTGACCGGGCCACCCAGGTCGAAACACATCATGGCGCCCAGCAGAATGCCCAGCAGAACGGCGTTGGTGGAACCCATGGTCTCGAGGAAGTTGGTCAGCGCATTGAGAATGCCTGCCACCGGCTCGCCAACGATGTAGATCATTACCAGGCCGGTCACTAGGCTTGCGATCAGTGGAATGATGAGAATCGGTTTAAGCGATTCGATACTCGAAGGCAGCTTCACGTGGCGGGTAACCGCCAGGGCGACATAACCGGCCAGGAAGCCGGCCAGAATACCGCCAATAAAGCCGGAGCCAATATCGGCTGCCAACATGCCGCCAATCATGCCCGGTGCGATACCGGGTCGGTCGGCAATCGAATAGGCAATATAGCCCGCGAGTACCGGGATCATCAGCGCGAAGGCGGTGCCGCCACCTATGGTCATCAGCGCGGCGGCCAGCGAACCTTCCTCTTCGGCGGCGTTGATGCCGAAGACAAACGACAGCGCGATCAGCAAGCCACCCGCGACAACCATCGGCAGCATGAACGACACGCCGGTCAGCAGGTGTTTGTAGACGCCTTTCTCCTTGGCGCTTTTGCCTTCACTATTACCGCTGGGCTGGCTACCGTCTTCAACACTCGCTTGGGCGAGGGCGGCTTCCAGGGTTGGGCGCGGTTTTTTCAAGGCATTGCTGGTGGAGGTGCGATAAATGCGTTTGCCCGCAAAGCGGCTAGGGTCAACGTCGATATCGCAGGCCAGCACGACCACATCAGCGTCGGCGATTTCTTTTTCAGTGAGTAAATCTTGGGCGCCTACCGAGCCCTGGGTTTCCACGCGGATAGCATGGCCCATGGCCTTACCTGCTTCGGCTAGCGCTTCGGCAGCCATAAAGGTATGCGCAACGCCTGTTGGACAGGCGGTCACGGCGACAATTTTCTGCCCTTCAGCGGTAGTTGGCGCTGAAGCGCTGGTAGTGGGTGCATTGGCGGGGCTCCCTCGGTGATGGTGTCGTCAAGACGCCGTACCCGGGTCTGTTGTTGGAGTGAATCGAAATCGTCGGCATGAGGATTGCCCACCCCGACGTGGCGAACGGCTTCGGCAGATAATGCCGTGGCGAAACGAAGGGTGTGCTCTGGGTCGTGGCCGCTGAGCAGGCCGTGGAGCATGCCCGCAACGAAGGTGTCACCTGCGCACACGGTGTTGATGGCCGTTACGGTTGGTGGCGTTGCCTGCCAGCTGCCCTGGGCGTTAACCCACAGCACGCCATCGGCCCCGGCGGAAACCAGCGCCTGTTCTACGCCGCTCTGATGCAGGCTGCGCGCCGCCTGGGTCAGCGCATGACTGGTTTCAAGCGCCTCAACGGCCCATTCTGCAAGCTCAATTTCATTGGGCTTCACGGCGGTAGGCTTTGCCTCAATGGCGGCGTTAAGTGCCGCGCCGCTGGTATCCACCCATAAAGCAACGCCGCTTTCCTTTAAGTGCTGTAGAAGGGCGCGAAAGTCATCCAGGCTGAACCCTGGCGGTAAGCTGCCAGCCACTACGACGGCGTGAGGCGGCGTGGCGCTGTACAGCTGAGCATCCAGCCGTGCCGTTAAGCGTTGCAGGTCGTTTGAGATGATCGGCATGCCGGGACCGTTGATATCGGTGACCCGGCCGCTTTGTTCGGCAAGCTTGGCATTGATGCGTGTTTCACCCACCACGCGCACAAAGTCATCGTGTAAAGCCGCTTGCTGAAAAGCCAGCGCGAAAGGCGCGTCGTTGTCAGCACCCAGAAAGCCGCTCACGGTAACGTCATGGCCTAACCCTGCCAGCACGCGGGCGACGTTGACGCCTTTACCCGCGGCTTCCAGCTGTGCGTGGCGAGGGCGGTTAACTGCCCCGGGAATGAGCTGGTCAAGGCTGAACGCCAGGTCCAGCGCCGGGTTGAGCGTAATGCATAGCACGCGGGCCATCAGCCAGCCTCCAGCGCGTCGCGCACGTCATCACTGGTGGCCTGGGCCAGTGCCAGTTGAGCGCTGGCTTGGGCATCCGCCAGGTCAAACTCGCGCAGCCGCGCCTTGACCAGCGGAATCTGCCGGGCGCTGACAGAAAGCTCGTCCACACCCAGGCCAACCAGCACGGGCACTGCCATGACGTCGGAGGCCAGCTCGCCACACACGCCCACCCATTTACCCTGGGCATGAGCGGCATCAACCGTCATCTGGATCAAGCGCAGCACCGCCGGATGCAGGCCGTCGGCCTGGGCGGAAAGCTCCGGGTGGCCACGGTCGATGGCCAGGGTGTACTGGGTCAAATCGTTGGTGCCCACCGAGAAGAAGTCCACCTCGGCGGCAAGCGATGGGGCCAGCAGGGCGCTTGAGGGCACTTCTATCATTACGCCAAGCTGCACGTCGGTGGCACGCTGTGACGGCGAAATTTCGCTCAGCAGCTGATCATAGATCGCCTTGACGGCACGGAACTCGGCAATGTCTTTGACCATCGGCAGCATGATGCGTAGAGGACTATCTTTACCAGCCATCAGCAACGCGCGCAGCTGGGTTTCCAGCACCTCCGGCTGGGTCAGCGCCAGGCGAATGCCGCGCAGGCCGAGGAAGGGGTTGTCTTCCTGGGGAACGGGCCAGTAGGGCAGAGGTTTGTCGCCGCCTACGTCCAGGGTGCGGGCCACCAGCGGTCGACCATCCAGCGCATCAATCGCCTGACGGTACTCGCCAATCTGAGTTGCTAGATCGGGCGCACTGGCGTGCGCCATAAACAGGAATTCGGTGCGCAGCAGGCCAACCCCTTCGGCGCCGCGTTCAACGGCGTCTTCCGCGTGGGCGGTGTTGCCCAGGTTGGCGGCCACTTCGACCCGGTGACCGTCGCGGGTTTGAGCGGTTTCAAAGCGT
>JAIVHM010000094.1 GCA_020201095.1 Halomonas sp.
GAGTGGGCTCAGTTAATGCAGAGATATGATAACAACTACGACACTGGCACATTGCATCTCGCCTTACAGTGGCAGGAAAGCCGTCGTGACACACAGCAGGTGCGTCAGCTAGTCACTCAACGTTTACAAGATCCAGCGCCACTGCCTTGTGTATGGTCGCATAGCGACTTACATCGAAAAGCTTACGTTATTGACCATTGCTTTCCTTGGTCACGCTGGAACAATAACGACCTATGGAACTTGTTACCCGCAACGGAAAAAGCCAACCAGGCTAAATCAGATCGACTGCCTGCTGCTAAGGTCATGCAAAGTTCTCGGCAAGACATTCTGCTTTGGTGGCAATACCTGGACGACAACAAAACGATCCGTCAGCAATTTCGTGATGAGGCGGCTGTCGCACTACCGCTTGCCACTCCAAGAGCTTCTTTAGACGTGATTTTTGAAAGTGCCTTATTACAACGACAACGCTTGAAGGCGAATCAGCAGCTGGCGGAATGGATGGGTATTCGCCATTAAACTTGTGACCAAGACCGTGCCCACAAAAAGCCCATGGTCATATACAAAAATGGTAACAAGAGATGCGGTAAAGAAGATGTGGCCACGATTTGGTCACAGAATGGTCACAGACAAACAAAAAAGGGCCTACGCGTTAACGTAAGCCCTTGATATTCTTGGCGCGCCCGGCAGGATTCGAACCTGCGACCCTCGGCTTCGGAGGCCGATACTCTATCCAACTGAGCTACGGGCGCTTAGGGGGCGTATCCTACCCCCGCGGGCGGGCTGTGTCTAGCCGCGGGAGCGCTTAACCGCTTAAGTCAATTGACCCTTTTCAGCTCCTTGGTGCATGCTTATCAGGCATCTCTGAACCTTAAGAATCGGGAACACAATAAAATGAAAACATTTGCACGTAGCACGCTGGCACTGGGCCTCTCACTGGCGCTGGTGAGTGCCGCTAACGCCTCCGTTGACGATATGGACCCCGTTACCCTGCGCTTGGCGCATGTGGTCAACGAGCAGGATGGCTTCCACATCGCCGCCACCAAGTTTGAAGAACTTGTTGAAGAACGCACCGACGGCAAGGTGGATATCGAGATCCACCCCAACGCCTCGCTGGGCGATGAGCGTACGCTGCTGGAAGGCATGCAGATCGGCACCGTGGATATGGGCGTTATCACCAACGGGCCGGTGGCCAACTTTGTCGAGGAAATGGCGGTGTTTGAGCTGCCGTTCCTGTTTCCCTCCCCGGAAGCCGCTTACGAAGTGCTCGATGGCCCCATCGGCCAGGAGCTGCTCGACAAGCTCTCCGAGGTCAACCTGAAGGGTCTGGCCTACGCCGAGCGTGGTTTCCGTAACCTGACCAACAGCGAACGTCCGGTCAACGCGCCGGAGGATATCGATGGCCTGCGCATTCGCGTGATGGAAAACCCGGTGTACACCGATACCTTTCGTGCCCTGGGCGCCAACGCTACGCCCATGGCCTGGACCGAAGCCCTGACGGCCATGCAGCAAGGCACTATCGACGGCCAGGAAAACCCGGTCAACGTGATCCACTCGTTCAACCTGGACGAAACCCAGACCTACATGACCCTCTCGCGGCACACCTACGCGCCGGCGATTTTTGTCATGGGCGCTTCCGTGTGGAACCAGCTCCCCGAAGACGCGCAGGTGATTCTTGAGGAAGCCGCTCAGGAAGCTGCCGAGCATGAGCGTCAGGTCAACGCCGAGATGGAAGCCGAGCAGCTCGCCGAGTTGCGCGAAGCGGGCATGGAGATCAACGACTCGCCGGATATTGAGGCTTTCCAGAAGGCCGTGCAGCCGGTATACGACGAATACGCCGAGCAGTTTGGTGACTATTTACCGCGCATTCGGGAGGCATTGGAATAAGTGACCCAACGCGCCCGCTCGCTGATCGCGGGGCTGCGCCGTGTTGAGCACGGGCTGGATGCCATCATCCAGCCCGTGGTGTTTATGGGCATGGCGGCCCTGATTGGTGTTATCACGCTACAAATCATTTCCCGCGTGCTGTTCTCCGCCGTGGAATGGACCGAAGAACTCGCCCGTTTTCTGCTGGTGTGGCTGACGTTTCTTGCCGGCACCCTGGCCTTCCAGCGTGGTCGGCATATCGCGGTCACCTTTGCCGTCGATGCCCTGCCCGCTCGGCTGCGCCAGTTGGCGCGGTTGCTGGCCACATTGGTGGTCGTGGCGTTCTTGATTGCCCTGGCGATCATTAGCGTGGAATACATGCAGGTACAGAGCTTCCAGAAATCGGCGGCGCTGCGCGTGCCGATGTCTTACGTATACGCCGTGGTGCCCTTTTGCGCCGCCGTGATGGCCTGGTACGCCGTGGTCGATGCCGTTGAACTGATCCTCACCGGCGATACCCACGAGCCCCGGGAGACGCCGCTATGACGCTGCTTCTGTTTGGGCTGTTTTTTGCCTTGATGCTGCTCAACGTGCCCATCGCCTTTGCGATTGGCGCCAGCACGCTGTTTGCACTGTATCAGGCGGGCGTGCCGCTGATGGTAGTGCCCCAGCAGATGTTTCAGGGGATTAACTCCTTCGCCCTGGTGGCGATCCCGATGTTTATTCTGGCCGGGGACTTAATGGCCCAGGGCAAGGTCAGCGAAAAGCTGGTGAGCTTTGCCGATTCATTGGTGGGCTTTATGCGCGGCGGGCTGTCGCTTGTCTCGATCATGGCGGGGATGTTCTTTGCCGCCATTTCCGGCTCGGGGGCAGCCACCACGGCCGCCGTCGGTTCAAGCCTAGTGCCCGAGCTCAAGCGCAAGGGCTACGACCCGGCCTCTGCCGCCAGTTTGATCGCCGCCAGCGGCACGATTGGCGTGGTGATTCCACCGTCGGTGCCGATGATTATCTACGCGGTCATCGCCCAGCAGTCGGTATCCAAGCTGTTTTTGAACGGCTTTCTACCGGGTTTGGCGATGGGCCTGGGGCTGATGGCGATTGCCATCAGCCAGGCGTATCGGCGGCAGTACCCCAAGGGCACGCCGTTGTCGTGGGCGATGATTCTGCGCACCTTTAAAGATGCCAGCTGGGGGCTGATGACACCGGTGATTATCCTTGGCGGCATCTTCTCAGGCATTTTCACGCCGTCTGAAGCGGCGGTGGTGGCGGTCAACTACGCCATTATGGTGTCGCTGTTGGTGTACCGCGATTTAACCCTTCGGAGTGTGTACCAACTGATGATTCGCTCAGCGATGACCACGTCGGTGATCATGCTGGTCATTGCCATGTCGGCGGTGCTCAGCTGGACGCTCTCCAGCTGGCAGGTGCCGGGGGCGATTGCCCAGTCGGTGCTGTCGCTGTCCACCGACCCGTACGTGATCATGCTGCTGATCGTCGCGGTCATTCTGCTCACCGGGGTGTTTATCGAAACCGCCAGCGCGTTGATTATTCTCACCCCCGTGCTGCTGCCGCTCGCCTTGCAGCTGGGCATCGACCCGATTCACTTTGGCCTGATTATCGT
>JAIVHM010000257.1 GCA_020201095.1 Halomonas sp.
CTCTTGACGGTCGCAATCGCGTTACCCGCGTAAATCGGGCGCTTGAAAGTATCGGCGCTATCTACGGCAAGCACGTCGGAAAGCTGGCTGACGTCTTTCAAGGCCGCCAGACGCGGCAGCACGTTTTTGCCGGTGGTGGAGGCGCTGGCCAGCACATGGGTGTAGCCATCGGCCAGTTCGACCAGCAGCGCACCCATGGGCTCGGCGAGCTGGTGGGCGTAAGCCGCGTTATCCGCCACGCGCACTTTACTCACGCCGTCGAGCTTGGCGGCAGCCTCGGCCGCCGCCTGAACGTTTTCACCGGCGACAAGAACGTCGATATCGCCACCAATGGCTTTAGCCGCTGCTACGACGTGGGCCGTGGCGCCCGCCAGTTGGCCTTCATGCAGATCGGCAAGTACCAAAATGCTCATAAAATCAGCTCCTTTCAAAGCGCTTGTCTCGAAGAACTTGTCTCAAAGTACGGGGTGTAAAGAACCGACCTTAGAGAACCTTGGCTTCGTTTTTCAGTTTGTCGATCAGCTCGTCGACCGAGGCCACTTTGATACCGCCCTTGCGCTCCGCTGGAGATTCGACTTTAAGCAGGCTCACCTTGGACGCCACCTCGACACCCAGGTCGGCGGGGGTCTTCACGTCCATGGGCTTTTTCTTGGCTTTCATGATATCCGGCAGCTTGGCGTAGCGCGGCTCGTTGAGGCGCAAGTCGGTGGTCACAATCGCTGGCAGCGTCAACGCAATCGTCTGCAAACCGCCGTCGATTTCCCGCGTCACGTGAACCTTGTCACCGTCCACCACCACTTCTGACGCAAAGGTGCCCTGGGGCAGGTTGGTTAACGCGGCGAGCATCTGGCCGGTCTGATTATTGTCGGTGTCGATGGCTTGCTTGCCGAGGATTACCATGCCCGGCTGTTCTTCATCGACTACCTTAGCCAGCAGCTTGGCCACCGCCAGCGATTCGGCGCGCTCGTCAGTCTCGATATGAATGGCGCGATCCGCCCCCAGCGCCAGCGCAGTGCGCAGCTGTTCCTGGGCCGCTTTGGGGCCGACCGTCACGGCAACCACTTCAGTGGCAACGCCCTTCTCTTTAAGACGTACGGCCTCTTCCACAGCAATTTCACAGAAGGGGTTCATGGCCATTTTGACATTGGTAAGATCAACGTCAGAGTGATCCGCTTTGACACGAATTTTGACGTTGTAGTCGATGACGCGTTTCACCGCGACAAGTACTTTCATAGGTTCCTCGCTTGGCTTGTGGTGAAGCCGTTAATCCTGGATGGCACCCACCTGGCAGGCACCTTGAAAAGCTTCGGATATCACATTGCGGCACCTGGGGTGGCTGTCCGCATTAAATTCATTCAAGCGTTTGATAGGCGTGCAAATAAAAAACCTTTCCAATTTGCCATAGCCCACCTGCCTGCAACAATAGAAGTTGCTTACGGCCTTGGTCGAATCCCCACCCATAGATGGGCCGCCGTTCACAGTCGCTAAAGGTGAAATCGCCATTTAGCATCGTAGGCGTGACCTTACACAGGTATTATGCCTATTATGAAGGATAACCAGAAGCAAACGACCGTTTAAAATTAAGGCCATGTTTTTATAAGCTAGTTCCTAATCGCTAGTCATTGTAAACAATGGCCCTTATGAGAGTAAGGAGACACCAGGTGGAAAACGTTGAACGCGATGTGATGGACTTTGACGTGGTCATCGTCGGGGCAGGCCCATCAGGACTGGCAGCGGCCTGCCGTCTAATGCAGCAGGCCAACGACGCGGAGCAGGAATTGACCGTCTGTGTGGTTGAAAAAGGCTCGGAAGTTGGCGCGCATATCCTGTCCGGCGCGGTGTTTGAACCCCGCGCGCTCAACGAGCTGTTTCCCGACTGGCAAGAGCGCGGGGCGCCCCTTAACACGCCCGCCGTCCGCGACGATGTTTACCTGCTGAAAGATGCTGATAAGGCGCAAAAACTGCCCAACGCGCTGGTGCCCAAGAGCATGCACAACACCGGCGGCGACCTTACCCACTACGTGATCAGCGCCGGCAATTTATGCCGCTGGCTGGCTGAACAGGCTGAAGCGCTGGGAGTGGAAATATTCCCCGGCTTTGCGGCCCAAGAAGCCATCGTTGAAGACGATGCGGTACGCGGCATTCTGATCGGCGACATGGGCGTGGCCGCCGACGGTTCGCCAAAAGATGGCCACATGCCCGGCATGGAACTGCGTGCAAAATACACTCTATTTGCTGAGGGCGCCCGCGGCCATATTGGCAAACGCTTGATCGAAGACTTTTCGCTCGACGCCGGACGCGACCCACAGCACTACGGCATCGGCCTGAAGGAGCTTTGGGACGTACCGACTGACAAGCATGAACCTGGCGTCGTCCTGCACGGCTCCGGCTGGCCGCTGGACAACAATGCGCATGGTGGCTGGTTCCTCTACCACGCTGAAAACCAGCAGGTAGTGGTCGGGCTGATCATGGACCTGAGCTATCAGAACCCCTGGCTGTCACCGTTCGATGAATTCCAGCGCATGAAGCATCATCCGGTGCTCAGCCAATATCTGGAAGGCGGAAAACGCGTCGCCTACGGCGCCCGGGCGATCACCAAAGGCGGCTTTAACTGCCTACCCAAAATGACCTTCCCAGGCGGCCTGCTCATCGGCTGCGATGCCGGCACACTCAACTTTGCCAATCAGCTATTGGGCAACAAACTTCCCAACGTTCACGATACGACCACCGATCACGGGGCTCTCAAGCCCGCCGACGAGTTTGAGAAAATTGACTACCCTAAACCCGATGGCAAGCTGTCGTTCGACAAACCCTCTTCAGTGTTCCTGTCCAACACCAACCACGAAGAAGACCAACCATGTCACTTACGACTGGATGACCCGAATCTACCCATTCGCCATAACCTGCCCAAGTACGCCGAGCCTGCTCAGCGCTATTGCCCGGCGGGTGTCTACGAAATTGTCGAAGACGCACAGGGCGAGCCTCGATTCCAGATCAACTTCCAGAACTGTGTGCACTGCAAGACCTGCGACATCAAGGATCCGGCTCAGAACATTACCTGGGTAGCACCGGAAGGCGGCGGCGGCCCCAATTACCCGAATATGTAGATCAGTCGCGGTGACACACCACGCATGGCAGTAAACCTAAATGCCCCAGTGATGGGGCATTTTGTTTATCACGCCAATCGTTCGATGGGGGCACGGCTAGCGATCAGCCGTCGCCGCCCTGCCTGATCAAAGCGAACATCAATCACCGGATCGCTTGGGTTACCTTCCACGGTGGCCACTTCCCCTTCGCCGAACACCGCATGGTGCAACCGCTGGCCGGGATAGAACGCGCTTGCAGTGTAGGCCGCCTGGGGGGCTTGAACCTCGGGCGCTGCCAGCTCAATGTCATCACGCCCTAGCTGACTCAGGTAACGTCCCACAAGCGAGGGCGACGTGACCGTCAGGGATTGCGTGTTATCTTTTGCCAG
>JAIVHM010000163.1:0-5755 GCA_020201095.1 Halomonas sp.
TCCTTTAGACCCCACCGTTGGCCAGTGACGCCCTTGCCAGTCGGATTGTCTTCCCCTCAGTCGGGGTGACGTCACCTTCTTTCAGGTGACCGGGTTTGCCGGCTTCGCCGGGCAAACAAAAAAGAGCACCCGTAGGTGCTCTTTTCTTATCAGGCGCGTAGTGCACACGCCAAGCGACGTAACCGCTTACCAGCCAGTCACTGCTTTCAGCGCGTCGCCGATTTCAGCCAAGGAGCGCACGGTTTTAACGCCTGCGTCGTCAAGGGCAGCAAACTTCTCGTCAGCGGTGCCTTTACCGCCGGAGATGATCGCGCCCGCATGACCCATACGCTTGCCGGGGGGTGCTGTCACACCGGCAATGTAGGCAACGACAGGCTTGGAAACGTTGGCTTTGATGTAAGCCGCTGCTTCTTCTTCAGCCGTACCACCGATTTCGCCGATCATGACGATGGCTTCGGTTTTCGGGTCTTTCTCGAACATCTCGAGGATATCGATAAAGTTGGAACCCGGGATCGGGTCACCGCCGATGCCGACACAGCTGGACTGACCAAAGCCATGATCAGTAGTCTGCTTGACCGCTTCGTAGGTCAAGGTACCTGAACGCGATACGATGCCAACACGGCCAGGCTGGTGAATGTGACCCGGCATGATGCCGATCTTGCATTCACCCGGTGTAATAACACCCGGGCAGTTCGGGCCGATCAGGCGGACGCCGAGCTCGTCGCACTTCACCTTGGCTTCGAGCATATCAAGCGTGGCAATGCCTTCGGTGATGCACACAATCAGCTTGATACCGGCGTTAGCCGCTTCAAGGATTGAGTCTTTGCAGAACGGTGCCGGAACGTAGATCACGCTGGCTTCAGCGCCGGTTTTCGCGACCGCTTCTTTCACGGTGTTGAAAACAGGCAGACCCAGGTGCTCCTGGCCGCCTTTACCGGGGGTAACACCACCGACCATCTGCGTACCGTAGGCAATCGCCTGCTCGGAGTGGAACGTACCCTGGCCACCCGTAAAGCCTTGGCAGATGACCTTGGTGTTCTTATCGATCAGGATGCTCATTACTTGCCCTCCGCCGCTTTAACGACCTGCTGAGCCGCGTCGGTCAGACTGGTAGCCGCGATGATATTGAGACCGCTAGACGCGAGTTTCTCGGTGCCTAGCTCGGCGTTGTTACCTTCCAGACGTACGACAACCGGGACGTTGACACCAACCTGCTCAACGGCACCGATGATGCCTTCAGCGATCATGTCACAACGCACGATGCCGCCGAAGATGTTCACCAGTACGGCCTTGACGGAGTCGTCAGACAGAATCAGTTTGAAGGCTTCTGCAACGCGCTCTTTGGTAGCACCGCCGCCAACGTCGAGGAAGTTGGCCGGCTTGCCGCCGTTCAGGTTGACGATGTCCATGGTACCCATGGCCAGACCTGCGCCGTTGACCATGCAGCCAATGTTGCCGTCAAGCGCCACATAGTTGAGTTCCCACGCAGCGGCTTCTGCTTCGCGCTCGTCTTCCTGAGAAGGGTCACGCATCGCCTGAAGGTCCGGGTGACGGTAAAGCGCGTTGCTGTCGAGGCCAAGCTTGGCATCGAGGCAATGCAGGTTACCTTCGTCAGTGACGACCAGCGGGTTGATTTCAAGCAGCGCCAGATCTTTCTCGTGGAACAGCTTGGAGAGCCCCAGGAAAATCTTGGTGAACTGCTTGATCTGGTCGCCAGAAAGGCCCAATGCAAATGCCAGTTCACGCGCTTGATAAGGCTGCGCGCCGACCAGCGGATCAATCTCGGCTCTGAGAATCTTTTCAGGTGTTTCTTCGGCGACTTTCTCGATCTCTACGCCACCCTCGGTAGAGGCCATGAAGACCACTCGGCGGGTCGTACGATCGACAACGGCACCCAGATACAGCTCATCAGCAATATCGGTACAGGTCTCAACCAGTATCTTGGAAACCGGCTGGCCGTGCTCGTCGGTCTGGAAGGTCACTAGGTTTTTGCCCAGCCACTGCTCTGCGAACGCCTTGGCATCCGCCGGGTCTTTAATCAGCTTTACGCCGCCCGCTTTACCACGACCACCAGCATGCACCTGGGCTTTAACCACCCACATGTCGCCGCCGATCTTGTTGCATGCGTCCTGCGCTTCTTCGGGAGTGTCCACAGCAAAGCTTTTGGACACGGGTAGACCATAATCGGCAAACAGTTGTTTGCCTTGATACTCGTGAAGGTTCATCGATTCATGCCATTGGTTGCATGTGACTCGAACGATGATCAGTTTCCTTGAAAGAACTGTCATCCCCGTGCTTTCGATCTCTGTTTTTCAAATCGCGTCGAAAAGACATGGCCGAAAGCGTTGCGCCACCCTAAGGTGGCGCTTTTTTGTTACGTCGTAATTTACTTACGCTTTTTGCGGTTGGCCATATGGATCGCATGGCCTTCAACCGCGAGCGCCGCCTCATGCACTGCTTCCGACATGGTCGGGTGAGCGTAGCAAGTCAGCGCCAGGTCCTCGGCACTGGAGCCAAATTCCATAGCGATCACGCCTTGTGCAATCATCTCACCGGCGTGCTGGCCAACGATGTGCATGCCCAGAATGCGGTCGGTTTCTGCATCGGCGATGATCTTGGCATTGCCTTCGGTGGCATTGTTGGCCATCGCGCGGCCGCTTGCCGCGAACGGGAAACTGCCGGTCTTGACTTCAATACCCTTGGCTTTGGCTTCTTCCTCGGTAATCCCCACCCACGCGACTTCCGGGAAGGTGTAGATAACGTTGGGAATGGTGTCGTAATTCATCTCGGCCTTATGTCCCGCGATGATATCCGCCACCATGATGCCTTCTTCTGAAGCTTTGTGCGCAAGCATCGGGCCGCGCACACAGTCGCCAATGGCGTAAACACCCGGGACATTGGTACGGCACTGGTCGTCGACGAAGATAAAGCCGCGTTCGTCCAGCTCAACACTGACGCTGTCGTCAATCACGCCCTTGGTATAAGGACGACGACCGACACAGACGATTAGCTTATCGAACGTCATTTCCTGCTCGCCATCAGCGTCGGTGTACTTGACGATGACTTCTTCGCCGTTGGTTTCTGAACCGGTGACGCGCGCACCCAGTTTGATGTCCAGGCCCTGCTTTTTGAGCAGCTTCTGGGTTTCTTTACCGATAGCACCGTCAACCATGGGCAGGAAGGAATCCATGGCTTCGAGCACCGTTACCTCGGAGCCCAGGCGGTTCCACACGCTGCCCAGTTCCAGGCCGATAATGCCAGCACCAATCACGCCGAGGCGCTTGGGTGTTTCCTGGAATTCCAGCGCACCAGTAGAGTCGACAACCAGTCCGTCGACAAGCGGCGTCGGCGGAATTTCGACCGGTACAGAACCTGCCGCAACGACGATATTGTCAGCATCAAAGGTGGTGGCTTTGCCATCCTTATCGGTTACTTCCACCTGTTTGGCGGAAATCACTTTACCGGTACCTTCAATGGCCGTGACGCCATTGGCCTTAAACAAGCCAGAGATGCCGCCGGTCAGATTTTTAACAATCTTGTCCTTGCGCGCCATCATCTTCTTGACGTCCATAGTGACGTCACCGGCATTGATCCCCATGTCATCGAAATCGTCTTTCGCTTCGACGAACTTATGCGAGGCTTCAAGCAAGGCTTTTGACGGGATACAGCCGACGTTCAGGCAGGTGCCGCCATGAACGACGTTGCCTTCTTTACCGATCCACTTTTCGATACAGGCGGTTTTCAGCCCGAGTTGTGCGGCACGGATGGCAGCAACATACCCACCAGGGCCAGCACCAATAACGATCACATCAAACTTGTCAGCCATGTTGGCTCCTTTAGCTTGGGTGCCTTCCCCCTTGGGGGGCAGAAGGCAGAGTGCAATTGAACGTGAGTTTTTAAAAGGTCGATGTGACCCTTACACGTCCAGCAACAGGCGTGCGGGATCTTCCAGCAGCTCTTTCATGGTCACCAGGAATTGCACGGCATCTTTGCCGTCGATCATGCGGTGATCATAGGAAACCGCCAGGTACATCATGGGGCGAATCTCGACCTTGCCATTGACCGCCATAGGGCGTTCCTGAATCTTGTGCATCCCCAGGATGGCGGTTTGCGGCGGATTGATAATCGGGGTCGACATCAGCGAGCCGAAGATACCGCCGTTGGTGATCGTAAAGGTGCCGCCCTGCATTTCATCGATGCCGAGCTTACCGTCACGGGCACGCTTACCGAAGTCGACGATTGTCTTCTCGACATCGGCAATTTTCATGCTATCGGTATCGCGCAGCACCGGAACGACCAAGCCGCGTGGGGTCGACACGGCAACACCGATATCCTGATAACCATGATAGACGATGTCTTTACCGTCGATGGAGGCATTGACGTCCGGGAAGCGCTTCAGCGCCTCGGAAGCCGCCTTGACGAAAAAGCCCATGAAACCAAGCTTGGTATCGTGCGCCTTCAGGAAGGTGTCCTTGTACTGCGCGCGCAGCTCCATGACGGCCGTCATGTCCACTTCATTGTAAGTGGTCAGCATGGCAGCCGTTTGCTGAGCCTCAACCAGGCGCTTGGCAATGGTTTGGCGCAGACGGCTCATCGGCACGCGTTTCTCTGGGCGCTCACCTTCAACCGCGGGCGCAGTGGCGGCTGCCGCCGCCCCTTTAGGCGCTGCAGCGCCACCGGAGGCTTTCTTGGCCGAGCCTGCCTTCACGGCTTTCTGCACGTCCTCTTTCAGGATGCGGCCGCCCTTGCCGGTGCCTTCGATCTTGGCAACGTCCAGGTCGTGCTCCGCAACCATCTTGCGGGCAGCAGGTGCGAGGATTTTATCACCGACTTTTTCATCGGCACCGTCGTCATCGCTGCTTTCGTCCTTGGCCGGCTTGGCGTCATCACCACTGCCGCTCTCGCCACCGGCACCTTCGGCAAAGGTCGCCAGAACAGCTTCTGATTCAACCTGGCTGCCTTCTTCGGCCTTGATTTCGGCCAGCGCACCATCGGCCGGGGCAACCACTTCAAGCACGACTTTGTCGGTTTCGATATCCGCAAGCACTTCATCGCGCTTGACGGCTTCGCCAACTTTCTTGTGCCAGGTCGCCACCGTGCCTTCCTGGATTGACTCCGGGAAGCTCGGGGCTTTCACCTCATACTGCTTGCCGCCACCGCTGGCTTTCTTGGCTTCTTTCTTGTCGTCGGAAGACTTCTCGTCGGACGTACCTTCAGCCTTCTCAGCGCTATCATCGCCAGACGATTTCGCATCTTCTTTCTTGCTGCTGTCGCCAGAGGCTTCGCCTTCGCCGATTTTGCCAAGCACCTGCTCGGACTCGACGGTATCGCCTTCGTCGGCCATCACGTCGGTTAGAGTGCCCGCTTCCGGTGCGACGACTTCGAGCACCACTTTGTCGGTTTCAATCTCAACAATCAGCTCGTCACGCTCAACGCTGTCACCCGGCTTCTTATGCCAAGCGGCAACAGTGCCCTCGGCAACGGATTCCGGAAAGGTTGGCGCTTTGATCTCGGTAGCCATGTCGTTTCCCTTATGTGTTCTCTAAATCCGGTGGGCGCTTAAAGATTAAACGCGTCTTCCACCAGCTGGCGCTGCTGTTCAGTATGGACGGACATATAGCCCGCTGCCGGAGCAGCCGAGGCCGGGCGTCCTGCGAATTTCAAATCACGTCCCAGGCCATCTTTCAGCATGTCGGCCACGGAACGCATATGGTGCTGACTGGAATACCAGGCACCCTGGTTCAACGGCTCTTCC
>JAIVHM010000163.1:5823-33540 GCA_020201095.1 Halomonas sp.
TGCCTGAAGGGCTTCAAGAAGCTCTTCTTTCGGGAAAGGATAGAGCTGCTCAAGGCGCAGGATTGCCGTGTCGTGACGCTCGTTCTCAGCACGCCAATTCACAAGATCATAGTAAACCTTGCCCGCACACAGGATCACACGTTTCACCTTCTCAGCCGTCAGCTCGGCCTGGTCTGCCAGCACCATATGGAACTTGCCATGAGCCAGGTCTTCAAGACTGGAAACCGCTTGCTTGTGGCGCAAAAGCGATTTGGGCGTCATCACCACCAGCGGCTTACGCAACGGGCGAATCACCTGACGGCGCAGCAAGTGATAAATCTGCGCGGGCGTGGTCGGCACGCACACCTGCATATTGTGCTCGGCACACATCTGCAGGAAACGCTCCAAACGTGCGGAGGAGTGCTCGGGACCCTGACCTTCATACCCATGGGGCAGAAGCATGGTTAAACCACATAAACGGCCCCATTTGGTCTCACCCGAAGAAATGAACTGATCCACCACGACTTGCGCGCCGTTGAAGAAGTCACCGAACTGGGCTTCCCAAATCACCAGATCATTAGGAGCCGTGGTCGAATAACCGTATTCAAAGGCCAACACGGCTTCTTCCGACAGGATAGAATCGTGGATGGTAAAGCGCGGCTGACCATCAGTCAGATTCTGCAACGGCACAAAGGTGCTGCCATCTTTCTGGTTGTGCACAACCGCATGGCGGTGAGAGAACGTGCCGCGACCCGCGTCCTGGCCGGTAAGGCGGATGGGATGGCCTTGCTCAATCAACGTGGCATAAGCCAGCGTTTCGGCAAATCCCCAGTTAATCCCCATGCCACCGGCTTGCATCTTGCGGCGGTCTTCATAAATCTTGGCAACCTGGCGCTGCACATCGACCCCATCAGGGATCTCGCACATCTTCGCCGCCAGTTGCTGTAGCCGTTTCATGTCGAAGGTGGTGTCGGCATTGCCGGTCCACTCGTGGCCGAGGTAGGGTGTCCAGTCGACAAACAGCGACTTGTTCGGCTCCTGAACCAACGCATTGGCAACGTGGTTACCGGCCACCAGGTCGTCGCGATAGGTTTCAATCATCGCCTTGGCGTCTTCTTCAGACAAAACGCCCTGCTCGACCAGGCGCTTGGCATACAGCCACGTCTTTCTTGAACTCCTGCCGGTAGTCCAGAGCCACCTGCGTAGCGTGTAGCACTGCGTCCGCGTCATCGCCGTTGACGTGGAAAATCGGCGCCTGAACCATCTTGGCAATATCAGTACAGTATTCAGTAGAGCGCGAATCCAGCGGGTGCGACGTGGTAAAGCCGACCTGGTTATTGATCACAATGTGAACCGTGCCACCGGTTTTGTAGGCACGGGTCTGAGACATCTGGAACGTCTCCATGACCACACCCTGACCCGCAAATGCCGCATCGCCATGGACATTGATGGGCAGTACTTTATTGCCTTCTTCGTCGTTACGGCGATCCTGGCGGGCACGCACCGACCCTTCTACTACGGGCGCAACGATTTCCAGGTGCGACGGGTTGAACGACATCGCCAAGTGGACTTCGCCGCCCGGTGACATAACGTTCGAGCTAAAGCCCTGGTGGTACTTCACATCACCCGAACCGCGCTCGATGACTTTTTTGCCGTCGAACTCGTCGATCAACTCAGCCGGGTTTTTACCCAGGATGTTGACCAGCAGGTTAAGCCGCCCGCGGTGGGCCATGCCAATCACGACTTCCTTGGTGCCATACCCCCCCGCGCGCTGGATCAGTTCGTCCATCATGGGGACGAAGGCTTCGCCACCTTCCAAACCAAAACGCTTGGTGCCCGGATATTTAGAGGCCAGGTAATTTTCCAGGCCTTCGGCCGCCGTCAAGCGCTCCAGTACGTGCTTGCGTACGTCATCGCTGAACTTGGGTGCACTGCGCACCGATTCGAAACGCCGCTGTAGCCAGCGTTTCTCTTCGGTATCAACAATGTGCATGATCTCGCAGCCAATCGAGCGACAGTAGGTACGATCAAGCGCATCGACAATATCGCGCAACGGCGCCTTGTCGATACCTAGAAAGAAAGAACCAGTCTGAAACTCGGTGTCCAGATCAGCTTTGGAAAGCTGATGGAAAGAGAGGTCAAGATCGGGGACGGGGGTGGGATTACGCAGCCCTAGCGGGTCGATATTGGCCTTTTGATGACCACGAAAGCGGTAAGCATTGATCAGCTGCAGGACCTTCACCTGCTTTTTGTTTTCGCCACTTTCAGCGGCGGCTACACGAGTAGGACGATTTTCTCGACCCAACTGATAGAACTGATCACGAATAGGGCTTAGTGGGACATCTTGGGTATCACTGCCATCCGGACGAGGCAACTGGTCAAAATAATTGCGCCACTCGTCAGGGACAGATTCAGAATCGGCGAGGTACTGCTCGTAAAGCGCTTCCACGTAGTGGGCATTGCCACCACTAACGTGAGAGGAACGCCACATCAACTCCATTATGCCTTGTTGCATTTCTTGGTCACCCTGCACTGATGGGGTGGTATCGGCATCGTCGCGTCACCGCGGCGACATCGGTATTGCCCTGCCGGCGGGGCGGGACATTTGCCGGCGGCACCGACCAGAGGCCGGAAACCCTTTTCAACTCAATTCCTTATCAGTTCATGCTCAAAAGCCGGTACTCACGGCACCGGCTTTTAAACTTGACTGGTCAATGAGTGCGACGCGTCGCCGCACCCGATGACAGGCTCTATGATAACAAGCGAAGCGCCACGATTTAAGTGCCATTTGTGCGCAACTTAAGTGGTATCCGCTTTTTATGCATAAAATACCCTTATTTTACGTGGCATCGGCCAGCAACATTTCACGAATCTTGCCAATCGCCCGGGTGGGGTTGAGCCCTTTCGGACACACCGCCACGCAGTTCATGATGCCGCGGCAGCGGAACACGGAAAACGGATCTTCCAAGTCGGTCAAGCGCTCGCTGGTCGCCGTATCGCGGGAATCCGCGAGGAAACGATACGACTGCAGCAAACCTGCCGGGCCGACGAATTTATCCGGGTTCCACCAGAACGACGGGCACGAAGTTGAACAGCAAGCGCATAGAATACACTCGTAAAGCCCGTCCAGCTTGTCGCGCTCTTCTGGTGACTGCAGACGCTCAATGGCCGGTGCAGGGGTATCGTTCTGCAGGTACGGCTGAATACGCTCGTACTGCTTATAGAACAGCCCCATATCGACGACCATATCGCGAATGACCGGCAGGCCGGGCAGCGGACGCAGGGTCAGCTTGTTGCCTTTGACGACGTCTGACAACGGCGTAATGCAGGCCAGGCCATTCTTGCCGTTCATGTTCATGCCGTCTGAGCCGCACACCCCTTCGCGGCAGCTACGGCGAAATGCCAGACCGCTGTCTTGCTCTTTCATCATATGAAGAACATCCAGCACCATCACGTCGCGACCCTTGGTATCGACCTGAAACTCCTGCATGTAGGGTGCGGAGTCGGTTTCCGGATTATAGCGGTATATGGATACCTGAAGATTGGACATGGTGACTCCCTCTCATTACAGAGAATTAGTAGGTACGAACCTTGGGTTCGAACGTATCAACGGTTTTCGGCTTGAAGTTGACGTCGCGTTTCTTCAACTCTTTAGTGGTCGGGAAGTAAAGCGAGTGCTTCAGCCAGTTGACATCATCACGGTCAGGATAGTCGTAGCGCGAATGGGCACCACGGCTTTCATTACGCTCTAGGGCCGCGATCGCCGTCGCTTCAGCCACTTCCATCAAGTTATCGAGCTCCAAGGCTTCTACGCGCGCCGTGTTGAAGGCATTGGATTTATCGGGCAAGTGAGCATTGGCAATACGGCTGCGAAGTTCGTCTAGCTTTTTGACGCCTTCACGCATGTTTTTTTCTTCGCGGAAAACACCGAAAGACGTCTGCATGATGTCTTGAAGCTCGGCTTTCAGCGCAGGAATGCTTTCGCCACCATCTGATTCGTTCCAGCGGGTAATCCGTTTCATCGCCGAGGCGATATCAGACTCAGAGGCATCCAGGTATTCGATACCTTCGTTCAGCGCACCCTCGATGAACATGCCTGCAGCACGGCCAAAGACGACCAAATCAAGCAGTGAGTTACCGCCCAGACGGTTGGCACCGTGAACCGATACGCACGCCGCTTCACCGCAGGCATACAGGCCATTCACTATATGATCTTTGCCGCTGTCGTCTTGCGTGATCGCCTGACCATGAATGTTGGTCGGAATACCGCCCATCATGTAGTGGCAAGTCGGCACGACCGGAATCGGGTCTTTCGCCGGATCAACATGAGCAAAGGTCTTGGACAGTTCAACAATGCCCGGCAGGCGCTTGCCTAGAACGTCTTCCCCAAGGTGGTCAAGCTTCAGGAAGACGTGATCGCCATTCTCGCCGCAGCCACGACCTTCCAGAATTTCCATGACCATAGAGCGCGCAACAACGTCGCGGCCCGCCAGGTCTTTGGCGTTGGGCGCGTAACGCTCCATGAAGCGCTCGCCGTCCTTGTTAATCAAGTAACCGCCTTCACCACGGCAACCTTCGGTGACCAATGTGCCCGCGCCGTAAATACCGGTGGGGTGGAACTGCCACATTTCCATGTCCTGCATCGGGAAGCCAGCGCGCAGCGCCATACCGATGCCGTCGCCGGTGTTGATCAGGGCGTTGGTGGTCGAGGCGTAGATACGCCCTGCACCGCCGGTCGCCAGCACCGTGGCTTTCGATTTAACGTGAACTACTTCGCCGGTCTCGATGCACATGGCGATACAACCCACGACATCACCTTCGGCATTTTTCACCAAATCCACCGCGTACCACTCGTTCAAGAACGTTGTGTTGTTCTTGAGGTTGTTCTGGTACAGCGTATGCAGCAGCGCATGGCCGGTACGGTCGGCCGCGGCACAGGTGCGTGCCGCCTGGCCACCTTCGCCGAAGTTTTTCGATTGACCACCGAAGGGGCGCTGATAGATGCGACCATTATCGAAGCGCGAGAACGGCAGGCCCATATGCTCAAGCTCGAAGACCGCTTTCGGCCCCTCAGAGCACATGTACTCTGACGCATCCTGGTCAGCGATGTAGTCGCCGCCTTTAACGGTGTCGTACATGTGCCAGCGCCAATCATCATCCGGGTCGGAAGAGGCAATAGCACAGGTAATACCGCCCTGGGCAGAAACCGTGTGGGAGCGCGTCGGGAACACTTTCGATAATACGGCTGTCTTCTTACCGGATTTCGCAAGCTCTAAAGCAGCGCGCAGGCCAGAGCCACCGCCACCGATGATGATGGCGTCAAAGGTCAGGCTACGTAGGTTAGACATGTATCAAGCTCCCCACAGAATTTGAATGCCCCACACCAGGTACACAAAGATGGCCAGAATGATGAGAGACTGGGCACCTACGCGAACGAAGGTGGATTTGAGATAGTCGGTCGTCACGGTCCATAGACCTATCCAGGCGTGCGCCGCCACGGAAATAAAGGCCAATAGTGAAAAAATCCGCATCCAGGTCTGATCAAACAGCGCAGTCCATGCGTAGTAATCCAAATTGGGATTAAACAGCAGGTAGGCCACGATGAAGACAGTGTAAAGAGCCAGCACCACCGCCGAAAAACGCTGCATCAGCCAATCGGAAAGGCCGCTACGGCCAAAACTTGTGATGTTGGTTACCATACCCAGACTCCTGCCAGAATAATCAGAATCGCGCTTACCACCACGGTGACTTGCGCCTTTTTCACACCACCCTCAAGCGTCACGCCTATATTGGCATCCATCAGCAGGTGTTTAATGCCTGCAACGAAATGGAACGCCAGCGCCGATAGCAGGCCCCAGGCCACAAACTTAGCGAAAAAGTTATTGGCCAAGGCACTGCTAACGGCATCGAAGCCTGCCGGGGAAGACAGCGATTTGTCGAGTGCCCAGAAAGCGAAAATGAGGCCAACGAAGAGGATGACACCGGTGATACGGTGCGCAATCGACGTCAATGCCGGAAGGGGGAAGTGTATCGTCGTCAGGTCTAAATTTACGGGTCGTTTGCTATTCACGGCTTATACACACTCTTATTGGCCCGCTCTGCGACAGGTCGGGCATAGCCCGAGCGGGCAGTGATTACTGGAAGGGGCTCGGCCGTTGCCAAGTCTGGCACGACCACCAACCTACCGGTCGCGCGCCAGAGATTATAAGAAGCTTAGCCCCCGCTGACAAACCGAACTAAGGCTTTACTCGACCATTGTGCAAGAAAAAACTCCATCTTGTGAGTCGATTTTGCATCGCAGCATCGCTATAGTGTCGGTAGGCAAGTTCGTTAGTAAGCAGGTTAACGTATTATCTGTGTGATAGCATCTTTACTCAAAACGACACATCAACCATAGACAACAGTTAAACAGGACAATACACACTGTACAAGCATATCTAGCGGTAGGGCTAATTGACAAAATGACGCACGCTTCTATAGTGGACAAGCCTTTTCGCCGGCGCGGTATGCGCAACACCGACTATAAGTCCCAACCCGAACTCGAAAGGAGGCCAGCATGGCTGACAGGAAAGCAACATTGACGGTAGACGGTCTAGATAAAACGATCGAATTACCGATGTACTCCGGCTCACTTGGCCCAGACGTTATCGACGTTCGCGCCTTGCTTGCCGAGGGCCTGTTCACCTACGACCCCGGCTTCATGGCCACCTCTTCCTGCCAGTCTGCCATTACGTATATCGATGGTGGCAAGGGCGTCCTGCTTCACCGCGGCTACCCTATCGACCAGCTGGCGAAAGAATCCAATTTCGTTGAAATGAGCTACACCCTGCTGTTCGGTGATCTACCTAACGACAAGCAGTATGCAGAATTTGAGTCGCGCATTCGCAACCACACCATGGTTCACGACCAGATCAACAACTTTTTCAAAGGGTTTCGTCGCGACGCACACCCCATGTCGATTTTGTGCGGTGTCGTTGGCGGTCTCGCCGCTTTCTACCATGACCACATGGACATCACTAAAGAGGAAGACCGCGAAATAAGCGCTGTTCGCTTGATCGCCAAGATGCCGACAATCGCTGCAATGTCGTACAAGTACAACATTGGCCAGCCATTCAACTACCCGCGCAACGAGCTGAACTATGCAGAGAACTTCCTCTACATGATGTTCAGTAACCCGTGCGAAGAGTACAAAATCAACCCGGTATACGCTAAAGCCATGGACCGCATCTTTATGCTGCATGCGGATCATGAGCAGAACGCGTCTACCTCGACCGTTCGCCTGGCGGGCTCAACCGGCGCCAACCCTTACGCTTGTATCAGCGCAGGCATTGCCGCCCTATGGGGTCCGGCGCACGGCGGCGCCAACGAAGCCGTACTGGCGATGCTTGACGAAATCGGTGAAGACTCCGAAGAGAACATCCAGCGCTTCGTTGATAAAGCCAAGGATAAAGACGACCCGTTCAAGCTGATGGGCTTTGGTCACCGCGTTTATCGCAATTTTGACCCGCGCGCCAAGGTGATGAAAGAGACCTGCGACGAAGTCCTTGCCGAGCTCGGCCTGGCCGACGACCCGCAGCTTAAAATCGCCAAGCGTCTGGAGCAGATTGCCCTTGAAGACGAGTACTTCATTGAGCGTAAACTGTATCCTAACGTCGATTTCTATTCGGGCATTATCCTGAAAGCCATGGGCATCCCAAGAAACATGTTCACGGTGATCTTTGCGGTATCTCGCACCATCGGCTGGATCTCGCATTGGAATGAGATGCTCAGCGAAAGCTACAAGATCGGTCGTCCTCGCCAGCTCTACATTGGCCACGACCAGCGCGACTACCCTAAAAAGTAAACCGCGTTGTTCATGATAAAATAAGCATGCAAAGGCCGCCCAAGGGTGGCCTTTTTGCGTTTCCGCCGTTACTAACTCACAACACACCAACAATCAGGTGACTCATGGCTACCATCAAGACAGTTGCATTTATCGGCTTAGGCGTAATGGGCTACCCCATGGCAGGGCATCTTGCCAAACAAGGGCTTACCACACGCGTTTACAACCGTACCGGCAGTAAAGCTGACGCCTGGGTAAGCGAATACGGAGGTAGCGCCCACGCCACGCCTCGCGAAGCTGCCGAAGGCGCTGACCTTGTCCTTTTATGCGTGGGCAATGACGACGATGTAAGGCAAGTAACAACCGGGGAAAATGGCGTACTTCAAGGCATGGTAAACGGTAGCTTCCTGGTCGACCACACCACTGCATCCGCGGACCTGGCCCTGGAGCTTGATGCCGCCTGCCGCCAACAGGACATCGCCTTTCTCGACGCCCCCGTATCAGGCGGCCAGCAGGGTGCAGAAAATGGTGCGCTGACGATCATGTGTGGTGGCCAACAAGCGCACTTCGATACGGTAGCCCCTCTTCTCGATCACTATGCCCGCGCCGTGACCCTGATGGGCAATGCCAGCAGCGGCCAGCTGACCAAGATGGTCAACCAGATCTGCATTGCGGGGCTGGTTCAGGGCCTGTCCGAAGGCCTGCATTTTGCAGAACAGGCGGGGCTAGATCAGCAACAGGTCATTGATGTGGTATCCAAAGGTGCCGCGGGCTCATGGCAAATGGAGAATCGTCACAAAACGATGATTGCCGATGAGTATCAACATGGTTTTGCGGTGGACTGGATGCGCAAGGACCTTGCTATCTGCCTCGCCCAGGCGCGCCGCTTTGATGCCACCTTGCCGGTGACCGCGCTGGTCGATCAATTTTATGCCGATGTTCAGCGACTCGGTGGCGGCCGCTGGGACACCTCATCGCTGCTAAAACGTCTGCGCAACGCGCAATAGATGCTTGACTTTCCACGCCTCTATTAACCCCATCAGGGTTTTCCACACTATCTGTGGATAACCCTGTTCACAACCACTAGAAAACGTCCCACAATCGCCATGATTAGCGGGAAGCTCTTAAATTGGTCATTTTTTAACCTAGCGCAAGTAACTGTTTTTAAACAAATAATCATAAAACAATGATTTAGCGCACTAGCATCGCGGGGTTGTGCACAACCTGTTTTAAAAAAATGCAAAAGTGGACAAGTCAAGTACAAAATATGCTAAATCAGCGGATTTTCAGCACATAATAAGGGTTGTAAAACAGCTAAGCACAGGCATGAGTAAGCACATGAAATGGACTTTACAGAACTGCCAAAAAGGAAGGAGTAATGCAGAAAAATGATGGCGTCCCATAGGGGGTTCGAACCCCTGTTACCGCCGTGAAAGGGCGGTGTCCTGGACCACTAGACGAATGGGACGTTTCAAGCACGCTTCGCGCATGACGGAATCAAAATTGGTGGAGCCTAGCGGGATCGAACCGCTGACCTCAACACTGCCAGTGTTGCGCTCTCCCAGCTGAGCTAAGGCCCCACGTGTCGCGAAGACGGGCGTATATTACTGATTACGCTCGCCTTCGTCAACTATGAAAAAGCCAAAATGTTAGCGCTATGTTCGTAGAGAGTTCTTATAGATCGCGAAACTCTTTCTCAAGGCGCTTGGCCTGCTTCTTGGAAACACCACCCAACACCTCAATGGCATGGCGAAGCCGTGCGCGCGTAACGTCTGAGCCCAGAATCGCCATCGCATCCATGACTGATGTACTGGTGCTACTACCGGTAATGGCGATGAACACAGGTGCCAGGAAAGCCTTCATTTTCAAATCAAAGTGCCCGGCCAATGTCTTCACTTCGTCAAGCAAGGCCTCTTTGTGCCACGCTGGCACCACTTCAAAACGCCAGACTAGAAATTGCAGCAGCTTGACCAACTCGTCTTTTTCCAGCTTGACGTTATCGAAGTCCTGCTCTTTTAGCTCGGGCAACCCGGAGAAAAAATGCCCCGCCAACGGCGTTGCCTGGGCAAGGGTTTCAATACGGGGGCGAATCTGCGGCAGAATCTGCTTAACGTAGTCTTCATTAAAGGCCCACTCACGCAGTGCCTTCAATAGTCCATCATCATCAAGGTCTTCACGGATATAAACACCGTTCAGCCAAGTCAGCTTTTCCAGGTCGAACACCGGCCCGCCCAGTGAGACGCGCTGAACATCGAAAGCTTCCATCATTTCCGTAAGGCTGAATTTTTCGCGCTCGTCGGGCATCGACCAGCCCATCCGGCCGAGATAATTGGTCACCGCCTGTGGCAGGAAGCCCATGCGACGGTAGTAATTAATCGACGTCGGATTCTTGCGCTTTGAGAGTTTCGACTTATCCGGGTTGCGCAGCAGCGGCATGTGACAAAGCTGCGGCATCTCCCACCCGAAGTACTCATACAGCAGCTGGTGTTTGGGGGCGGAATTGATCCACTCTTCACCCCGCAACACATGGGTAATGCCCATCAAGTGGTCATCTACCACATTGGCCAAGTGGTACGTGGGCATGCCATCAGATTTCAGCAGAATCTGAGCATCCACCTGCGCCCACTCTACCTCAATGCTTCCTCTCAGCATGTCACTCACTACACACACACCGTCGTTTGGCACCTTCATACGCACTACAAAGGGCCAGCCTTCTGATGCACGACGGTTAGCTTCTGCTTCATCCAGGGCAAGATCGGCAGGCTTAAGCGCCAGCTGCATGCCGGCAGCCTTTCGTGCCTCGCGCAGCTCATCCAATTCTTCACTGGTTCGGTAGCACTTGAACGCGTGCCCCTCATCCAACAGCTGCTTTGCATATTGCGCGTAAATATCACCGCGTTCGCTTTGCCGATACGGCCCGTGCGGCCCACCCACATCCGGGCCTTCATCCCACTCGAGGCCTAACCAGCGTAGCGAATCAAGAATCATCTGTTCCGATTCTGGCGTAGAGCGAACCCGGTCGGTGTCTTCAATGCGCAGAATAAACTGGCCGCCGTGCTGTCGCGCAAAGCATAGGTTGAACAGCGCAATGTACGCCGTACCAACATGAGGATCTCCCGTTGGCGAGGGCGCAATTCGGGTACGTATGGTCATGAGGACGTCCTTTTGGCAATAAAGCGTGGCGATATTATACGCACCCTATGCATAACCAACACCATCGCAAAGGGAACGACTTCTGCCAGAAAGCGTCACAGATGAGTTAAATAAACGTTGTCTGAAAAAAATGCGCGTTATTGCACAATCGCATAGTATAACGTAGCGCTGATTGACTGAATTCAGACTCATTTTCAGCAGAGCGTTTTTTAACGCCATCATGTTGATGGCTATTTTTGAACGAGCGACGCTGCTCATCGACAGGAAAACGAAATGGAATCGCTAGGCTCACGTATCAAGCAACTGAGGCTTCGGGCCAAGCTCAACAAAGCTGCCCTTGCGCGCAAAGTTGGCGTATCAGATGTCACCATTTCTTATTGGGAGTCCGGTGCCATCAAGCAAATCGGCCACGAGCGCTTGGTAGCGCTGGCCGAATCTCTGGACTGCTCACTTGCCACATTGCTTGAGGGAGATAGCGCCCCACTCTTGTTGACGCTAAGCCATGAAGGTTCGCTACCTTGGGAGCAAGTACAGTCAACGGCCATGACCGTGCCGAACCACTTACCGCTCAAGGCCAACTGGAAAGCCCCTTGCATCATGGTAACGCCAGCGCCTGGCAGCGACTTTGCACCTGCCAAGCCGGGCGACTTACTGCTGCTGGGCCCCACTCAGGTCTTTCACAAGGCGGGCCTTTACTTGGTAGAGCAAAACGGCAAACGACACCTTCAGCAGTTAAGCAAAGCGACAACCGACGCAACCATTCAAGCTGTGCTGCTAGCACACTGGCGCTCCGACTAGCGGTCATTTCAAGGCGTTTGAAGTAACTCAGCGTCACCCCGTGATTGCCTAGGCTGGTTACCGACCATAAACCGAGTGGTGTAGGTGGCGATCTGACCTAGGCCATGGCGGGATTGAGTAACCAGTTCACCCGTCAGATACTCGCCTTTTTCGCCAATGCGTTGCTGCACGGCTCTGGGTTGAACGGTGGCTTCGGACAGCTCCACGCTGACACTATAGCCACCGTCCGGCAGGCCACTACCCGGCCCAAACGGCCCGGCAACAAACTGCCCTTGGTCGACATCGACCCGCTCGCGCCAGCGCACGCTGCTCAGCTCTCGTTCGACAATCACTTGAAGCTGGGCATCATCGGGCAAGTTAGTCTCACCTTCGATCTGCAAGCGACGGTCTGAGCCGATCGACGCCGAAACGAGTATTCGAACGTCCAACGGCTCCACTTCCTCGGCCGGCTCGCTCTGCTCATCCGCGTCACGACTCGCTGTGTCTTCTTGCGTTGCCGCTTCTGCCGTCTCGCGGGCCTGTTCGTCCGCATCCTGCTCGTCCCCGCCACCGCAGCCAACAAGCAGTGTCATGGTGGATAACATGATGCCAACCAACGTTAACCTGAAACCTGTTTTCATCTGATGCATATCCGCTCCTCAACCACCATAGCTGCCAGCTTATCACTCCCCTGCCACATACACAGAGAAATAAGCCACTGATTGAGGAAAGGATTAAACCTACCCTTCGCACTTATGTTGATGCGACGCCGCTATCTGATTCAGTCGCCCTAGACTCTAGAGCCCGATCCTGTGAGTCAGGAGATTGGACATGAAGAAGCGTTTCAGCGAATAACGTTTCATCGGATGCCATGGCTAGACCAGTAAACGCCAATATCGATGCTAATACACCAGATGATAAGCATGGTTATTTGGTAGCCCCTGGCTCGGTTGAAGGCTTGGGTTCCCATTTGTCGCCATCTGGGTCGGTCACGCCCAAAAAGCTACCAACTATCAACGATCCCCCGGCAAAGGTCAGTGGCGAAAATGAAGCTGAAGCAAAGTGACGCCACCACATGGGGCGCCCATTAATCCTCATGGACTTAACCAGCAAAACCCAGCAGGTAACCATGGCGGCTAAACCAGCCAATATAGCGACAAACTCCATTCCCCTCCTCCCTGTCGTAATTACAGTCTCAAAAGCGCTCAGCTGCCTTTATAGTTTTACAGTCAAACAACACGCCCAATCCGAATCTCACACCGCCCCAGAATGTACACATCGTGCATATCCTGCGGCATAAGCATTTCAGGCTATAGTGATAGTTGATCAGGAACAGCGCGCCGTAGCTTGCTTCACTCATAAAAAAAAGCCTAACCCATAGCCAAACCTAACACCATTGTTCCGAAGTCGATCTATCCCCACGCCTGACACACACTCTTCAGGGCTCAACGACAGCAGCAGAACCGATGTTAGCCGCGCTGAGTGGCGATTTAGGCTCTGGGCTGGGTGGCCTTTTTTGCGTACAATTGCACGCCAATTAACCCCGACTCTATGCGTCCGCTACGGTGTATCATTTCCACCTGTTTAAGGGCGTATATTTATACCGCATACCGAGTATGCAAGTGATTGATATGACGAACGTTAACCCAGCAGATGCGGCGCGCTTTTTTTCTGTTGCCCCGATGATGGACTGGACAACCCGCGACTACCGAGCCTTCGCGCGCACCTTGACCAAGCGTGCGTTGCTGTATACCGAGATGGTGACTACCGGTGCTATCTTGCACGGTTCGCCGCGTGAGCGTTTTTTGGGCTTTGACGATGTTGAACACCCGATCGCCTTGCAGCTTGGCGGCAGTGACGCCGGAGAGCTTGCTGAGTGCGCGGCGATTGCCGAGGAGTGGGGCTATGATGAGGTCAACCTGAACGTCGGCTGCCCGAGCGACCGGGTGCAGAGCAACATGATCGGCGCCTGCCTGATGGGTTACCCGGAAAAAGTCGCTGCGGCGGTCAGGGCCATGCAGGCGTCGGTGTCGATTCCCGTCACGGTGAAATGCCGTATCGGTGTGGATGATCAGGATGAAGATGCCGACCTGGCACGCTTTATTGACATCGTGGCGAATGCGGGCTGCCAAACGTTTACCGTTCATGCGCGCAAAGCCTGGCTGCAAGGCTTATCGCCTAAAGAAAACCGCGATGTGCCTCCGCTTAATTACCCGCGTGTGCATCGCTTGAAGCAGCAGCATCCTGAGCTGCACATCGGGATTAACGGCGGTATTAAAACGCTTGAGGAATGCCAGGCGCAGCTTGAACACGTTGACAGCGTGATGGTGGGCCGTGAGGCCTATCAAAACCCATGGCTGTTGGCGAGTGTCGACGAGCAGCTCTATGGTACCGCCGGGCCAGCTGCTAGCCGCCTAGACGCTGCACGGGCGTTTCGCCCCTATATACAGCAACGGCTCGACGAAGGCGCCAAGCTCAACCATATAACACGCCATTTGCTGGGCCTGTTTCAGGGCTGCCCGGGTGGGCGGCGCTTCCGCCGTCATCTGTCGGAACACGCACATAAAGAAGGCGCCGGGCTACGCCTATTTGACGAAGCCCTGAGCCTGGTCCGTGAGCCTTTATATCAACCTACCGACGCAAAACAGCCCGCCATCGCTTAACGGTGGGGTTCCTGCCATCCATGGCCATTACCCCTGTCGTTTTGATCGTCAATCATCATGGAAACGAAAGCTAGTAAAGCGAGTCCGGAGGCGGTGTTAGGCTGGAGTTAAAGCTTTCAATCGCCGTCTCCGCTTCCTCGATGGCGTCAAAACGGGCGATGTGGAATAACGCTTCGCCTTCGTTGGCCAGCGGCAAACGACTCATGCCAATCACGATACCGTCGGCCATAGCGCGCACATCGCCTTCATCGTTTCCGAATGGATCCGCCACTTTGCCCAACACTTCGCCTTTGGCAACGCGGGCGCCCAGGCGCACCTTGGGCCGAAGAATGCCGTCGATCGGCGCCCTTGCCCAACTCGAGCCATTGGCCATTTCTGCCGGAGCAGGCGAACGTCGACGCTGCTCACCGGTCAGCATGCCTAAACGGCGCATTACCCGCAGTACGCCGCGGACTCCTGGGGCAATCGCCCACTCATCAAAACGCAGCGCTTCACCGGCTTCGTAGGTCAGCACGGGAGTGCCACGGCTTTGCGCATAGTGACGCAAACTTCCCTCGCGCAGCTCGGCATTAAGCACGACCGGTGCCCCAAAGGCATCGGCCATGCGCTCAGTTTCACTGCCTGGGCTCATTTGGGCGCGAATTTGGGGCAGGTTTGTGCGGTGAATCGCGCCGGTATGCAGATCAATAATATGGGTGGCGTGATCGACGATTTCTTCACGGAACAACGCCGCGACACGCCCGCCCAAGGAGCCGGATTCGCTGCCGGGGAAGCAGCGGTTGAGATCTCGCCGATCAGGCAGATAGCGGGTTTGCTGCAGAAAGGCGAACACATTGACGACCGGCACGGCAATCAGAGTGCCCTTCAGAGTATTGATGGTTTTCGCGCGTAATACGCGGCGGACGATTTCCACACCGTTGATTTCATCGCCGTGGATGCCGCCACACACCAGCATTACCGGGCCGCTACGCCGCCCATGCACTACCTCGACCGGAATATGTAAAGGCGTGTGGGTGTACAACCGGGCGACCGGCACATCAATTTGTAAACGCTTGCCGGGCGCAATAGTGTGCCCAGCAAGTTGAAAAGAGGCTCGAGCCATTAGGGTTTATCTCGCTTTACGGGTCGAATAGCTTGCATTGTCACGACGTTTGAAAACAGCGTTTCCAATTATTCTTTATACGCGTTTCGCCTTGAAATAGCAGCCTTCAAGGAAACTAGCGGTTATAGAGACGTTTCCATACACAATTGAATGTAAAGTAATTGCAGAATCAGATAAAATATGACCATAAATAACGTCGATGAGGTTGGGTTTCCATGGCACGAAAAACAAAGGCTGAAGCAGCGGCCACGCGCGAGTCGCTACTTGATGCTGCGGAAGATATGTTCATGGAACACGGCGTTGCCCGCACCTCGCTGGAGCAAATCGCCCGCCACGCTGGCATGACGCGAGGCGCGGTCTACTGGCACTTTAAAAACAAGGGCGATATTCTCCGTGCCATGCTTGAGCGGGTACGCATGCCGTTGCAGGATCTAGTGGATGAAATTGAGGCCCTGGAGCACGACGTATCCTCACTTGAGGCTATTCGGCTCGCTTGCCTGCAAGGCTTGGAACGCTTTGAGCAGAATCCCCGCTCGCGCCGGGTGCACGCCATCCTGATTCATCGCTGTGAATTTTTTAGCGACATCGACCCTATCGCCATGCAGCAGGAAATCGTCGACGAGTGCCGCGACTCGCTTTACCAGCACCTACTGATTTCAAAAGAGCAACAGATGCTCGTTAAAGGCCTGTCTGCAGAGGTCGCTACCGATCTTTTACAAGCAACGCTATCTGGCCTTTTTCACGAATGGATTAGAGACCCCTCACGCTTTTCAATCTATGAACGTGGCGTGCTGCTGGTTAATCAGCTGATTGACATGATGCGTCGTTAGGTCGATCCCAGCAGCACAGACGGGTCACTAATGATGCGCTAAAGGCCCAACCGACTCGGACTTGGACTTGCCTTTGAGCAGACGTAAACGCGTGCGGGTTTCGAGAAACGCATCTTGCGCGACGCTGCGAAACGCATCCTCGTTGGGAAGGTATTTAACCAGTACGCGATATTCCCCGGCGTTTTCTAACCGATCGCGCTTACCAAGCAACAGCACCTCACAGGAAGGGTCGTCGATGAGAATCGCATGCCCCGGATTTCCTTCACCGCCCGCTTGGGTCACTTGCACGCACTTACCCAACAAGCTGCGACGGGCATGATGACGGTGGAACCATGGCCCTACCTGCCGACACAGTAATTCCGCGATTGGCGCGGCCAGGGCAAAGCTTGCCCATAGCAATACGGCACCTATCGGTACAATAAATAGCCCAACCGATAGCCAGCGTAGCACCAGCAGTTCGACAGCCAGGGTCAAACCTGCCGCCAGCACAATCAGCCAACTCAAGGCGACGGTGGTCGGCACACCGGCAAACCCAAGGGCAACCAGCGCACTCGCCAGATGATCATCCCGCAGGCTGTCTTTCTCGAACAGTTCCAACGGGGCTAACCGAAGCAGAACCAATAGCCAGTAAATGCCGACTAGCGGCAGCAGTATGCTAAACAGGATGAACGGAAAACTTAACAACAGCTGGCGTGCAATATCCATGATGTGCCCTCCTACGCTTAGCTCAATTTATTGAGTTTTTGTTCTTTCAGCGTAGCGTTCAGACACACAAATAACATGTAGCAGCGCAGCATAAAAAACGGGCATCACCGCAAAGGATGATGCCCGTCAAATTTACCTTACTTAGCGATAGCTACCGCCCTCGCTGCTCCAGGGCAGGCTGTTCGCTTTCTTCTGACTTACCCCGGAACTTACGCCCCAGCCAGTCAGAAACATGCGCAATCATGGCGTAGTAGCTAGGTACAAACAGGCTGCCCAAAATCGCGACAGCGCCCATACCCACTGTTACTGTCGTACCAATGTGATGACTGCTGACGTCGCTTGCACCGGTCGCAAGCGCCAGCGGAAGCGTACCCAAAATGAACGCCAGGGAGGTCATCACGATAGGCCGGAAGCGCAGCTCGGCTGCCGTGATCGCGGCCTCCTTGATACTCTGGCCCTGCTCTTTACGCTGTAATTCGGCGAATTCGACGATCAGGATGGCATTTTTGGCTGCCAGGCCAACCACCACCAATAGGCCTATCTCAACGTAGACACTGGTATCCAGCCCTCGCAGCACAATACCGCCGACGCCCCCCAAGAAGGCAAACGGCGTGGCAGTCAATACCGCCAGTGGCAACGACCAGCTTTCATACTGAGCCGCCAATATCAGGAACACCATCAAAATACCGAAGACAATCGCCAGCACGGCCGCATTACCCATCTCGGCTTCCTGGTATGCGGTACCTGTCCAGCCCATGCCCCAGTTAGTACCCAGAGTATCGGCGACGATTTCATCCATTGCTTCAATCGCCTCGGCTGAGCTGTAGCCTTCTGCCGGGCCGCCCTGGAACTGCGCGCCCAGGTATACGCCAAAGCGCGACACCACAGCAGGTTTGGCCTCCCGCTCTAGGGTGACAAACTCAGATAACGGAATACGCTCGCCATCGCCACCACGCACATAGATATGATTGGTGTCGTCAGGCGTTAAGCGGAAGTCGTCTTCGTTTTGCAGATATACCTGAAAGTTTCGGTTTTGGTAGCTGAAGTAATTAACGAAACCAGTACCAAAAGTGTTTGAAAGCGTCGAATTCAAGTCTTCGAGCGATACGCCATAACTCAGCGCTTTTTGCTGATCAATATCCGCACGATAGCCGGGCACATTGACACTGAAGGTCGAAAAGACTTGCTCAAGCGCCGGATGCTCATTGGCCTTTTGCGTGACCTCAAGCGAGGCTTCATAAAGCTCCTGAGAGTCTGCCCCACCAAACGACTGCAAGTAACCGGTAAAACCGCCCGTGGTCGACAACCCCTGAATCGGCGGGGCATTAAACGCCATGGCTGAGCCACCGGGTATTTCGGCGCCAATCTGCATGATCTGCCCCACCAACTCAGTGGCGGTGATATCGCGCTCATCCCATGGGGCAAGGTTGATAAACATTACGCCACGGGCAGTATTGACTGAACTCGACAGAATGTCATAACCATTGCACACTGGCAAGCACAATCCCTTGATCGGTTTCCGGAACCAGGCTGGAGGGGGTGTTTTGATAAAGCCACCCCGAGCCGACAATGACCACGCCCGTCAACACCAGAGCCAGCACCCAAAACCGCACAAGGGCTTTCACAATTACCATGAAACCTGCAGTAATCGCGGCGAATAGTCGGTCAAACAGGCGCAGCGGTGTGTTGACCGCACGCATGAATTTGGACTCGCTTTGCTTGGGCTTGTGCTTAATAAAGATGGCTGACAACGCCGGCGTGAAGGTCAACGCCATCAACGCCGAGAATGCGACAGATATTGCGACCGTCAAGGCAAACTGCTGATAGATTTGCCCGGTAAAGCCCCCCAGAAACGCTACGGGAACAAACACCGCGGCCATGATCAATGACGTCGCGATCACTGGCCCGCCAACCTCTTTCATGGCGCGGATGGTGGCGTCCTTCACGCTGATATCGTCTTCTTCGCTTAACACCCGCTCAACGTTTTCGACCACGAGTATTGCATCGTCCACCACTATCCCGATAGAAAGCACTAGCGCAAACAAGGTCAGCAGGTTGATCGAGAACCCGAACATGTAAAAGCCAGCGAAGGTCGCCAGTACGGAAACAGGCACCACCGACATGGCTATGACCGTGAATCGCCAGTTCTGCAAAAAGATAAACAGAATGACGCCAACAATCAGGAAGGCTTCAATAAACACTTTGGTGACAGTGCTGACCGATGCATCAATAAACAGCGTCGTATCATAAGGCACGACATACTCAAGCCCCGGCGGGAAACGATCGCCCAGCTCTTCCATGGTCTCATTAACGGCCCGAGCCGTTTCCAGCGCATTGGCGCCCGGCTGCTGGTTAATGATGATCGGCGTCATGGTATTGCCGTTCAGGCGAGCATCGACCCCGTACGACGAGGCTCCTAGCTCAATCCGCGCAACGTCATCTAACCGTAACGTTGAACCGTCGGGGTTGGTACGCAGCGCGATATCACGAAAATCTTCAACGTCGTTTAAACGTCCGCCAGCCGTAATGGTATAGGTATAGGCACGAGGCTCACTCTGAGGCGTAGCGGCCAGGCTCCCTGCGGGTACCTCGGTGTTTTGCGCGCGGATAGCACTGACAAGTTCGTTTGGCGTCAGATCGTACTGCGACAGCTTTTCCGGATCCATCCAGATACGCATGGCAAACTCACCACCACCAAGCACCTCGGCTTCACCAACACCTGGCACCTGACGGAGCTCATCAATGATGTTGAGAGTGGCATAGTTCTGCATGAAGACATTGCTGTAGTCGCCATCTGGCGAGGTCAGCGCGACGAACATCAAGATCGCGCTTGAACGCAGCTCAACGGTAACGCCTTGAGACTGCACCGCCTCAGGCAACTGCGAGAGCGCGCCCTGAACCCGGTTGTTGACGTTAATCGTATTAATGTCACCTTCGGTACCGATATCGAAAGCGACATTGAGTGACATAGAGCCGTTGTCACTGCTATTTGAGGTCATGTAAAGCATGTCCTCAACGCCGTTGATCGATTCGGCGATCGGAGCAGCCACGGTCTGGGCAACAGTTTCTGCGTCGGCGCCTGGGAACTGAGCCTGCACAGTTACTGTAGGCGGAACAACACTTGGGTACTGCTCGATTGGCAGTACCCGCATGCTGACCACACCGACAATTGTCAGGATAATCGCTATTACCGTCGCGAAAATAGGCCGACTGATGAAGAAGTTAGAGAAATTCATTGCGAAGAGTCTCCTTCCTCATCGCTTTCTTGCTCGCCGCCAGCACCAGCACCTTGAGCCTGCTCAGCTTCTTCAGCAGCCTGATCCTCTTGCTCTGCCTGCTCTTCTTCAACGTTTTCAACTACTTCTTCGGCATCGCCATTAAACGATTGAGGATCGATAGCGGTACCTGGCTCGATCCCAGACGGATCACCCACTACGACGCGATCACCTTCTTCAAGTCCATCGCGTAATATCTGCCAAGCACCGGCAACTTCGCCAAGGCCAACTGTTCGCGAGCGCGCCCGATCATCTTCATCCAAAACGAAGACTTGAGGCCCCATCAACCCTTGGGTAACGGCGATTTCAGGCACGGCATAAACGTCATAACGTTTCAGGCCATCTATACTGACGCGCACAAACTGACCCGGCAAGATTTCGCCATCTGGGTTGTCAAAGGTAGCGCTCGCCTGCACAGTGCTGGTGCTATCACTCACCCGCGAGCCAACATAATCTAAGCGGCCCTTGATGTTACTATCTTCATCACCGCCACGACCCGGTAGCGCCAAGCTTGCAACGATGTCCTCTACCGACTCGCCTTCACGCAGCTGGCGACGCAGTTCAAAAGCGTCGTTTTGCGGCATTTGAAAACGTACTTCCAGCGGATCTAACGGGGTGATGGTGGCAAGCTCGGTGCCAGAATCAACAAAGTTACCCACATTAATTTCACTTAAGCTTATCATCCCGCCAACCGGCGCGGTGACTTCAGCATAGTCCAGGTCAATCTGTGCATTTTCCAGGGCGGCCTCAGCTTGGGAAACGCTGGCTTGTGCCACACCCAAGTCAGCGCGTGCCTGGTCATACTCTTGTCGGCTGACAGAATTTTGGCTCAACAGCCGTTCAAAACGCTCTGCATCACGCTGGGCTCGGGAAAATTCCGCCTCAGCACTCTGCAAATCAGCTTCGCGTTGATTGACCGTCGCACGGTAGACATCAGGCTCAATGGAGTAGAGACGTTGACCCTCTTCGACAAACTCACCCGGCTCAAAGTGGCGCTCTTCCAAATAGCCTGCCACGCGGGTGACCAACGTGACTTCATCGTCGCTGCGCAGCAGCGATGAATAGGTTTTATCCAGTGGTAGATCTTGTCGCTTCGCTTCCATGACCTCAGCAGGGCGCGCTTGGGCCTCCTGCTGCTCGCCACTTTCTTGCTCGCTGCTTTCCTGCTCAGTTTCTTGGCCGCATGCCACTAGCAGCGCGCTGGCTCCCGCCACCAAGAGCGCGCTGCGCACGCCATAAAACGTGTTTTTCATTACTTTATATCCCTAGGGGCGCCAATTAGATGAACACAGGTTACATTCATACACGCATGGATGTAAATCATTAAAGGCGACTAAGCTGCCTTTACCGGCCTGTTATTGGTCGATTTCTGGACGCTCACCGATGTTGGTCACGCTACTTGAATCCGCGTCTTCGGGCAGCGTAAAGGTAACCTCATCACCTTGTAGCCATTCATTTATTTCTTCGACGGCCTCAACATCCAAACGACCAGACTGTTGGCGCAGCGATAGCAAATTAACGACGTAGTCGTAACGCGCCTGAGCGTAGTCGGAAATCGCGTTGTATAGGTTTTGCTCGGCATTCAACACATCGACGATGTTACGGGTGCCCACTTCGTAACCAGCGCGTGTGGCATCCAGCGCGCTCTGGTTAGACACGATAGCCTGCTCACGAGCATCTACAGTGGAGACATCATTGCTAACTTGGGTATACAGCGAGCGCACCTGCTGCACAGTGTCGCGGCGCTGGGCCTCAAAGTCGAACTGACTGGCTTCCAACTGGTAAGTACTTTGACGAATACTGGCCTGGGTGCTACCGCCTGTATATAGCGGCCAGTTGGCACTCAGCCCGAGCTGGCTGGATTCATCGTGCCCTTGAATGCCATCAATATCGTTATCGGCATACTGATAGCTCGCGAAAGCTTCCAAAGTGGGCAAACGCTGCGCCTCGGCCACACCGACACCGCTGCGAGACACTTCAACGCCCGCCTGCTCAGCAAGCACCAAAGGATTGTTCTCAACGGCGAGGTCAACCCAATGGTCGCGGTCGCTGGGCGTCGGTTGCTGAATGGGGTAGTCATCGTTCAATGCGTCAATGCTGGCGTAGCGCTGGCCGGTCAGGCGTTCAAGCGCCTCAAAACTCACCTGCAAATCACTCTGCGCAGCAATGCGTTCCGCACGAGATTGGTCGAAACTCGCCTGCGCCTCTTCCACCTCGGTAATCGCGATCAAGCCGACCTCAAACTGCTCTTCGGCCTGCTCTAGCTGACGGCCAATGGCGCGTTCCTGAGCCAGACGGGCATCGAGAATGTCGTTGGCGCGCAAAATATCAAAGTAAGCCGTTGCCACATCAATCAACACTTGCTGTTCGGTTGAGGCCAGTACATAAATTTGCTGATCGATTTCCCGCTCGGCTTGATCAACTTCACGGCTGTTGCGCGCATCAAATAATGCTTGCGAGGCTTCAAGTGTCAGACTGACACTATTGAAAGGATCGTCATTGCCGCCAGTATTACCCCTCCCGCTATCCACCTGACCGGCCTGGGTGCCGCCCTGCTGACTTTCATAGGTGCGGTTATGCGCGACATTCCCTGACGCATTCAACTGAGGTAGCAAGTCGCCACGGGCGACGTCGCGGCCTGCCTCAACACCTTGGGTTTGGGAACGCGCTGAACTTAACTCGGCGTTATTTTCCAATGCATCGCGGGTAATCGTAAGCAGGTCGGCCGACAACGCTGGGGTCGCCCATACCGATAGCAATAACGCGGGAAGCAGCATACGCTGCGCCGTTAGAGGGTGAAGGGTTTTAAAAGCCAACCTAGAAGGGAGTCGCAGCATAGCGTTTTCCTCATTAATATCAGTCTGAATGCTTACATACATTGTCGCATGTTTTTATTGCGATACCAGACATTAGTCAGATATTCGGCTTATATTTCATTTTTCTTTAACCATTTTCTATGTCTTGCTTGCTATGCAACATAGCGGCCAAATGGCGACGTCGTACAAACTGACTTTAATCGACTACTCTTTAGGTCACGATGCCGCATAGCAACAAACGATTCTCTGAGGCAGATTATGGATCGAATTGAATATATTAGCGCACGTCAACTCGAAATCGCCGTTCGAATCTGGCATCCCGATGCCCCCAATACCGTGATCGCCTGGCATGGGTTAGCTCGTCACGGCGGCGACTTTGAACCCCTGGCCCGAAAGCTCGGCCCCCAATGGCGAGTTATTGCGCCCGACACACCGGGCCGCGGACTTTCCAGTTGGTCGCTTTACCCTGCCAATGACTACTTATATAGCCATTATGTGACGATCGCATTGGCCGTACTCGATCATTTTCACATTGCGCGCGCTAACTGGGTCGGCACATCGATGGGCGGCTTGCTTGGCATGCTGCTGGCCGCGGATGAAACAACCGCCCACCGAATTCACTGCCTGGTTCTCAATGATGTAGGCCCCGAGCTGGATAGCCAGGCGCTGGCCGAAATGGCCACTTACTTCAGCGTGCCCAAACGTTTCTCCACACTCAGCGAATTGCACCAGGCGCTTGAGAACCATTATCAGGGGTTTGGCACGCTTAGTCACTTTGAATGGCAGCAAATGGCACTAAACAGCGCCCGCCGGCTACCCGATGGTAGCTGGAGTTTTCATTATGATCCCCGCATAAGCGAGCAGTTTATACACGATACGCCACGAGACACTTGGCGCGACTGGCAGCGAATTCGCTGCCCACTTATGGTTGTTCGAGGTGAGCACTCCACCTTATTACAGGCCGAGAGCATCAAACGCATGCAGGTCGACCAGCCGCAAATGGAAATGCTTGAGGCGACGGGATGTGGCCATGCCCCGATGCTCAACAATGACCAGCAAGTGGCTCCCCTCAAACGCTTTTTGAACCATTACGGCGATATCACCACGCCGCAAGCGACAAACCTAACCCCAGGGCGGCGGATCAGCCGTTGGTGGCAACGTCTGATCCGCCCTCACGACTAAAAGTGATAGTTGATCAGGGCACCGCCCATCACCTGGGTTTCATCGCCTTCATCTTTGACGATTGGGCTATCTGCTGCATCGCCCGTTAAGCGGGATACCCCTACCAACCCGGTCACTGACCAATCGCGGGTCAAGTAATAGCTTAGGCTGCTGGTCAGCCCCAGGCGGAAATACCCATCGTCAGCTTGGTAGGCGGCAAGCCCTGAACGTGCGCTTTCGGAAGGCGATATGCCGAACATATCGTTAGTCCAGTCATCGCTTGAGTAGGTAAGTTGAGGCCCAACCGTAAAGGCCATCTGCTCAGACAGCATCGTGCGCCAGCTGGCCTTCAGGTCAGCTTCATAGCCGTCTATGTCGCCACCTATAGGGGCTTTAGTCGCAGCTTCCAGCCCCCAAGGGCCGTTTGAATAGCGAGCACGCACACCCGCAGCTGCACCATCATCGACCTTATCTAAGCCGCGTAGCTCGCCGTCGTTATCCCGACCAGACTGGTAAGTGATAAACGGCGAGACCTTCCAGTTCCCCTGGCGCAGCAAATTCCAGCCGATGCCATCACGCACGCTGGCGTAGAAAGTATCGCCGTACGTAATGCTGGCACTTGGCCAGCCACGGGTTTCATTTTCATCGCTGCCCAGATATTCGGGCACGCTAAACACACCGGCGCCAACGCTGCCCTCCCACTGAGCCAAAGCATTACCCGACGCAACCATTAGCAGCGTGGATAAGGCTAACGTACGCCCCGCCGGGTAGACCCTGCGCAATGTGGAATATGGCGTCGCAGATAGTTTCGATCTCATGGTTAAACCCATTAATGTCATAGAGGTTTGGAAGCTATGCCTTAACCAACCACAGGCCATCTTCCTTGATGTAAGCAATCAACGACAAACTCGCAGCTGACATGATCTGCTGCGCTTGAGTCGGAGATTAGTATGACGCAAAAAATCACGCCGTAACATACATTTATGAATGTAAGCTAGCACTCGCCTTCATCTCCGTCAATTTCCCTTTTGCTGTCGCGTCAACGCTACTAGCGGCGCAATCAACGCCTGATCGATCAAACAGTTTTTGCAACCATATTGTGCACAACCCAGAAAAGTGCTCATTAATGGTGCGCTTCTCATTAAGCAGTCTGGCAACGATCGATTCTCTCCACCGTATTGGCAAATGTAAGCTTTTCCAAGAAAAATATAAATCAATGATATAAATCGATTTTTATATTTTAACCGCTCTCCAATCAATAAATTGGCATACCAAATGCAACCACAGTCAGCGAGCTAAGCGCCTGCGATCCAGACCCAACCAAGGTGCTAACGATAAAAATTTGCACTGGACGTTACTGCACGCAGCGTTAATTAACCGAAATGACACAGGAAAACCAATTCATGTCATATCTAATGCCTAGCGAGTTTGTCACCAAGTTGGTAGACCAGGGTGAATCAAAAGTCTACATGGGCACCCGGGATACACTCATCCGCGCTTTCATGGCGGGTGCCACTCTGGCGTTGGCGGTTATTTTTGCCATCACCATCGCGACCCAAACAGGCAATTTCTTGATTGGAGCGCTGCTCTTTCCCGTGGGTTTTGTGATGCTTTATTTGATGGGGTATGACCTGCTCACCGGGGTATTTACGCTAGTGCCGATCGCCTGGCTTGATAAACGACCTGGGGTCACCCTGCCACGGATGTTGAAGTGCTGGGGGCTGGTGGGGCTCGGCAACCTTGCGGGCGCCCTATTTATTGCCATTTTTGGCTACATGAACTTCACCATGGGTGGCACCGAGGAAATCAACGAAGTCGGTATCACCATGATGGATGTCGGTGAAAGCCGTACCGTAGGCTACCAGGATGCAGGACTTGCTGGCTGGATTGTGCTCTTCCTGCGGGGCATGTTCTGTAACTGGATGGTATCAATGGGTGTTGTGGGTGCAGCTATCTCAACGACAGTATCCGGCAAGATTATGGCCATGTGGATGCCGATCATCGTGTTTTTCTATCTTGGCTTCGAGCATTCCGTGGTCAACATGTTTCTGTTCCCGATCGGCCTGATGATGGGTGCTGAATTTACGCTGTATCAGTACATCATGTGGAATGAAATCCCCACGGTGCTGGGCAATCTGGTCGGTGGTCTGACACTGGTCGGCCTGGTTCTGTACACCACCCACGTCCGCACTCAGCCCAAGAAAAACCTATCTTGATCGAAATCCATTTACCGAAAGCAGGTAACCACAACAGGGCGTCACGCGCCCTTCACTACACGGGAGAACTCTCATGGATAAACTTGAAATGCGCCACACCCTGCTTGCCGCTAAAGCGCGCAAGAAAATGAGCTGGGACGATATTGCAAGCGCTGTCGGGATGTCACCGGTATGGATAGCCTCGGCTTGCTACGGCATGAACAGCGCCAGCGCCGATGTCGCCCAAAAGATCTGCAACGCGCTGGACGTTGAGAGCGATGTCGCCGATGCCCTGGTGGCATTCCCCACCAAAGCATGGGACGAAGCCATTCCCCAAGATCCGTTTATTTATCGCCTTTATGAAGTGGTCGGCGTGTACGGCGAGACACTCAAGGATGTGGTACAGGAGCAGTTTGGCGACGGCATAATGAGCGCTATCGATTTCACCATGGAGGTCGATAAGGTAGAAGACCCCAAAGGCGACCGTGTTCTGCTTACCTTGAACGGCAAATTCTTGCCTTATAAGTCCTGGTAAGCCTCAAGCGCGGCAATACTGCGTTCAACGCCACTGCGATAGCTCGCCCCAAAGAGCAGCAGATGGTTCAGCAGCGGATACAGCTGAAATAACGCTTCACGCCTCGGCCAATCGGTCGGGGCGTCGCCGTTCCAGTAGGCCTCGAAAAAGCGCTCATCCAGCGAGCCAAAGAGCGTCAACATGGCAATATCGACTTCCGGGTAGTGACGATATATCGCCGGGTCGATGATCGCAGGGCCGCGCGGCGTGAACAGCACATTGCCCGACCACAGATCGCCATGCACCAGGCTCGCAGGCCTATCGGACAGCCAGTCTTCCAACTCGTGCGCCTGGCGGGCAATGCGTTCATAGAGCTTTTTATCGAGCAAGCCGCGCTGGTAGCAGGCGTCGCTGAGGGGCAATAGCCGCCGCTCGCGCTGAAAAACCCGTCCGTCGTTTAACGGGGCATTCGGCTGAGGGGTACGGCCGCAGGCGTTATCCCAGTGCCAGCCATGCTGGTCGCCGACGCTAGCGTGCAGTTCTTTGAGGCCTTCACCCAGCGCCGCATTATCGCGCCGGCCCGATACGTCAAGCGCTTCCATCACCAGCCAGCCTTCTGAAAGGCCCAGCACTTGCGGGACAATCAATACAGAACACGCGCCTTTCAAGGCTCGCAACGCCTCGGCTTCGCCACGCAACCGATCTGCGTCGTCATGCTTGATGAC
>JAIVHM010000164.1:0-9586 GCA_020201095.1 Halomonas sp.
CCCAAGCCCGGCACCGAGCTGATCTTTGAAGGTGACATTCACGCTGTCGTGGAAGGCCGTCGCGATACGCTGTTCGAACTGCGCTTTTTAGGCGACACGCCAATGATCGCGCTTCTGGAGAAGCACGGCCATATGCCGCTGCCGCCCTACATTACCCGGGAAGACGAGCTCAGCGACCGCGAGCGCTATCAAACCGTTTATGCCCGGCGCGATGGCGCGGTGGCAGCGCCTACGGCAGGCCTGCACTTTGACCAGCCGCTGCTTGATGCGCTGGCGGAAAAAGGCATCAACAGCGCCTTTGTGACGTTGCACGTCGGCGCTGGCACTTTTCAACCGGTGCGCGTTGACAACATTCTTGAACACCATATGCATAGCGAGTGGATTGAGGTAACAGAAGACACCTGCCAGCAGGTACGCGCCACACAGGCGGCGGGAAAGCGGGTGATTGCGGTGGGCACGACCAGCGTGCGCTGCCTGGAAAGCGCCTGCCTCAAGAGCCCGGACAATCAGATTGCCCCGTTCAGTGGCGATACCGATATCTTCATCTACCCGGGCTATGAATGGCGCTGCGTGGATTCGCTGATCACCAATTTCCACCTGCCCGAATCAACACTGTTAATGCTGGTCTCGGCATTCGCCGGTTACGATAACATCATGCACGCCTATCAAGCGGCGGTTGACGAGCGCTATGCGTTTTTCAGCTATGGCGATGCCATGCTGCTGTCCCGTTAATCCTGTCGCGCTTTTACCGCTTTCTGAACGAGTAACAACGATGCGAAACGAATCCTTTATGCGCTTTGAGCGCCTGGCCGAGGACGGTCGCGCGCGCCGGGGCCGCCTTCACTTCCCACGGGGCACGGTAGAAACCCCCGCCTTCATGCCGGTGGGCACCTACGGCACGGTCAAGGGCATGACGCCTGACTCTGTCAAAGAAATTGGCGCCGAGATCATCCTGGGTAATACCTTTCACCTGTGGCTGCGTCCCGGTACCGAGGTTATCGAAGCCCATGGCGATCTGCACGACTTCGCTCAATGGGACAAGCCGATCTTGACCGATTCCGGCGGTTTTCAGGTGTTCTCGCTAGGCGAGATGCGCAAAATCACCGAGCAGGGCGTGCATTTCCGCTCGCCGGTGGATGGCAGCAAAGTGTTTATGGGGCCGGAAGAGTCCATGGCGGTTCAGCGCTCGCTGGGATCCGACGTGGTGATGATCTTTGACGAGTGCACCCCCTACCCGGCCACGTTTGAAGAAGCTGAGAAATCCATGGAGCTGTCGCTGCGCTGGGCCAAACGCTCGCGGGATGCCCACGGCGATTCGCCCTCGGCGCTGTTTGGCATCATCCAAGGCGGCATGCACCCCGAGCTTCGCGAACGCTCGCTGAAGGGATTGCTCGACATCGGCTTTGACGGGCTGGCGATCGGCGGTTTATCCGTCGGCGAACCCAAGGAAGAAATGATCAAGGTGCTCGACTATTTGCCCACCTGGATGCCTGACGACACGCCCCGCTATTTAATGGGCGTCGGCAAGCCTGAAGACCTGGTAGAAGGCGTGCGCCGCGGCGTGGATATGTTCGACTGTGTGATGCCCACGCGCAACGCGCGCAACGGCCACCTGTTTACCGCTGACGGTACCGTCAAGATCCGCAACGCCGTCCATCGCTTTGATACCCGGCCGCTTGAAGAAGGCTGCGACTGCCATACCTGCCAGCATTTTTCGCGCGGCTACTTACACCATCTTGATCGCTGCAACGAGATGCTCGGTTCGATGCTCAATACCATTCATAATCTGCGTTACTATCAAAGGGTGATGGCTGATTTGCGCGCGGCAATCGAAGCGGGTACATTGACGAACTTTGTGGAAGGCTTCTACGCTCAGCGCGGAATGTCAGTGCCTCCCCTTGCGAATTAATCAGCGCGCGTATCAGCGGGCGCTTTAACTTGCTCATTCATTGAGTTTATAACCCAGGAGTTCTCTGCGATGCTGGATTTCTTCATCTCACCAGCCCATGCCCAAGCAGGCGGTGCTGGCGGTGGTATTGCGCAAATCGTGATGTTGGTCGGTTTTGTGCTGATTTTCTACTTCCTGCTTTGGCGCCCCCAGGCCAAGCGTGCGAAGCAACACAAGCAATTGATCAACAACCTGGATAAAGGCGATGAAATCGTCATTGGCGGCGGCATGCTGGGCCGTATCACCAAGGTGAACGACGAGTTCCTGACCATGGAAATCGCCGAAGGTACCGAAGTCAACGTGCAGAAAAACGCCGTTGCCGCCGTATTGCCGAAGGGCACCATCAAGTCCATCTAATGCAATGATGTAGCACCCCTGCCTTAATGCCAGCCATCCCGGCAGGGGTGACATGGTATCAACGATGGTGAACCTTGCTGCGCATAGCCTGTCTATGCGCAGCATTCCGTTTGTAATTGAAGGCAGGGCTTGCATGCTCAACCGTTACCCCTTGTGGAAGTATCTGCTGATACTGGTCGTTTTAGTGGCCGGACTCATCTATGCGCTTCCCAACTTGTTTCCTGAAGATCCCGCCGTCCAAATCAGTAGCGCCGAAACCGGCGAAACGCTGGATGAAAGCGAAATTGAGCGTGTTGAAAGCGCCCTCAATGAAGCCGACGTCGCAATCAAGTCCGTCGAACAAAACAATCAGCAGTGGCTGATTCGTTTATCCAATTCTGATGATCAGCTGCGTACCCAAGAAATCGCCAGTGACCTACTGGGTGATGATGCCACGGTTGCGCTAAACCTGGCCGAAGCCACTCCCGGCTGGCTCCAGGCATTCTCTGCCTCCCCCATGACGCTGGGCCTCGATTTGCGTGGCGGCGTTCACTTCCTGCTGGAAGTCGATATGGAAGCAGCCCTGACTCAGCGCCTTGAGGTTAACGCCAGCGCGATGCGTGAAATGCTGCGCGAGGAAGGTATTCGCTATCGTAATACTGAGGTGGAAGAGCGCAACTTATCGATGGATTTCGCGGGCGAAGACGACCGCGATGAAGCTCGCAGCCTAATCAGCCGCGAGTTTCCTGATTTTGAATACAGCAGCGAAGAAGATGGTCGAGCGGCGCGTCTGGTGATGTCGCTGACCGATGAACAGGCCAATGAAATCCAGGACTACGCGATCAATCAGAACCTCACCACGCTGCGTAACCGGGTGAACGAATTAGGCGTCGCAGAGCCGATGGTTCAGCGCCAAGGGCCCGACCGGATCGTGGTCGAACTGCCCGGCGTACAGGATACCGTGGCCGCCAAACGCGTCGTTGGCGCAACGGCCAACTTGGAGTTTCGCCTGGAAGCACGCTCCGACACGCCCGATAACGAAACGGAAAGCTTCAGTTTCCGCAACGAAGAGGGTCGCGAAGCCAATCTGATGCGCGATGTCATCGTCACCGGCGACAGCGTTTCAAGTGCCAGCCGTAGCTTTGACGAAAACGGACGCCCACAGGTCAACATCGACCTGGACGGCACCGGCGGAACGCTGATGAATCGCGCCACGCGCAGCAATATCGGGCGCAACATGGCGGTGTTGTTCATCGAGCACAAGTCCGAAGAGCGCACAGTGATGGAAGATGGCGAGGAAACCACCGAGCGCGAACCCTATGTAGAGCGCGGCCTGATCAGTCTGGCGACCATCCAGAGCGCACTTGGCAACAGCTTCCGCATTACAGGGCTTGAGTCACCTACCGAAGCCGCTGAGCTTTCCCTGCTGCTACGTTCAGGGTCGCTTGCCGCCCCCATCTACTTCGTACAGGAGCGCACTATCGGGCCAAGCCTGGGTGCTGACAATATCGAGCGCGGCCTGCTATCGGTTCAGATCGGTCTGTTACTTGTCGCCCTGTTCATGCTGGTTCGCTACAAGGTGTTTGGCATTTTCGCCAACATTGCCCTGGCGCTGAACCTGACCCTGCTGGTGGCCGCCATGTCGCTCTTGGGCGCCACGCTGACACTTCCGGGGATCGCCGGCATCGTGCTCACACTTGGCATGGCGGTAGACGCTAACGTGCTGATCTTCGAGCGAATACGTGAAGAGTTACGCAATGGTATGTCGATTCAGCAGGCGATCTATTCGGGTTATGAACGTGCGTTCACCTCGATTGTCGATGCCAACATCACCACGCTGCTGGTAGCGATCATCCTGTTCTCGATTGGCACCGGGCCGGTCAAAGGCTTCGCCGTCACCCTGTCTATCGGTATTTTGACCTCGATGTTTACCGCATTGTTAGTGACGCGCTCCATGGTCAATCTGTCTTACGGCGGCAAGCCCGTCAAAAAGCTATGGATCTAACGCCAACGCTCAGCCCAGATTTTACGAGGTGGTAATGAAACCTTTAACACAACGGCAAATCGACTTTATGGGGCGCCGCAAACTGGCGTTCATCGTCGCTGCCGTCCTGCTGATCGTGTCGATTGGCGCGATTATTTTCCAGCAGCTGAACCTTGGCCTGGACTTCACTGGCGGTACCCTGATTGAAGTGCGCTATGCCGAGGCTCCTTCGCTCGACACGGTACGTCAGCTGCTTCAAGACAATGACTTTGAAGACGTGGCTGTACAAACCTATGGCGCTTCCAGCGAAGTACTTATTCGCCTGCGCCAAGCTTTCGACCCGGATATTGGTAACCAGGTTGTTAGTTTGCTTGAGGACGATGGCGCAAGCGTCGAGCTGGTTCGCGCCGAATTTGTCGGGGCTCAGGTAGGTGACCAGCTGCGCGACCAGAGCGGCATGGGCCTGCTGGTCGCGCTGGGCGTGGTGATGCTCTACGTGGCGTTTCGCTTTCAATACAAGTTCGCCATCGGCGCGCTGCTTGCACTGATGCATGACGTGATTATCGTGGTCGGGTTTTTCGCCATCTTCCAGCTGGATTTCGACCTCACCGTGCTGGCGGCGATTCTCGCGGTCATCGGTTACTCGCTGAACGACACCATTGTGGTATACGACCGTATGCGCGAAGAGATACGGACGTCGCGCATCGATGATATGCCGCAAATCTTCAACGATGCGATTAATGCCACGCTCTCGCGGACACTGGCGACTTCAGGCACCACCCTGCTGGTACTCATTGCCCTGTTAGTGCTGGGCGGCGACATGATCCAAAACTTCGCCATCGCTCTCTTGGTGGGTATTGTGGTGGGGACATTTTCGTCCATCTATATCTCCGGTGCCCTGCTGCTCCCGCTCAAGCTATCGCGCGAAGACTTGATCCCCCCGCAGAAAGAAACCGACGAAGAAGAGGAAGAGCTGCCTTAACCAGGCAGATTCTGCTTCCAAAAAAATGCCCCTGCCGTTATCCACGGCAGGGGCGTTTTTTTTGACGTATAGCGGATTAGAACTTAAAAGTGTGGCGCAAGCTGTTTAATAATCGATTTATACAGACGCGGCCCCGCGGCTAACAGCTGGCTTTCAACTTTCACGTTGGGCTGACCATCCGGCGTCCCCATCAATGCCCCTGACTCTTTCAACAATAGGCTGCCCACCTGCATATCCTGCTCTTCAAGGCCCAGCACAAAGGCACTATCAACACGGCCCGTGGCCAACTCGCAGATATCCAGCAGCCCACTGCCCGTGGCCACCAGCGTATCCACCTGGGGCGCCAACTGCTGAGTAATGGTCAAGTAGGTAGGTAAGTGACGGGGACGCAGCCACGTTTCGGGAAGGCTCATCGCCAGGCGAGTAGCGTTAATGGCTTTGGCCTGGCTAACCCGCATACGCTTACCGTTGTACTGGGCACCGCGGCCACGGCTGGCGATGTACTCGTCGTCGGCGAAGGGGGCGATAATCACCGCATGCTCGGGACGACCTTTAATCAAACACACCACTGACAGTGCAAAGCCCTTACCCGCGACGGCCAGGTTGGAGTAGCCGTGCATCGGTTCAATTTTCCAGACGATATCTTCGTTTTCATCCTGCCCAGGCTTGAAGGTCGTGTAGCGACCCATAACGCCGTGCTGGGGATAACCACGCTCCAGCTGCTGAACAATCGTTCCCTCGGCTTTACGCGCCGTGTCTTCAAGCAACTTGTCGAGGTTGAATTCGTCGTGGGCATTTTCAATGCGCTCGCGCACCTTCAAAAAATGCTCAACAGCGCTACGCGCCGCGCGCAGCGTAAATTGGACCATCGGATTCATGGTTGGGCCTTGTCACAGTGATGTTAAAGAACGTTAGGCGTAGACATCGCCTATGGCGCGCAATTCTAGCAGACCGCTATCGGGCATGCTATCGACTCATGGTAGACTGCGCCTTTTCCGCTTTCAGGGGTCGGGTTTTATCATGCTTGAGCGCGTCCGCATTGTACTTATTGGCACCAGTCATCCTGGCAATATCGGGGGTGTGGCCCGCGCCATGCATAATATGGGGCTTGCCGACCTGGCACTGGTGGCGCCACGCTGCGACGTCATCACCCAGGACAGCATTTCCCGCGCCTCGGGCGCTGATCACTTGCTCCACAGCGCCCAGGTGTTCGAAAGCATTGAAGACGCCGTGGCGGACTGCACGTTAGCGGTGGGCGCCAGTGCCCGGTCACGCACCCTACCATGGCCGATGCTGACTCCCCGCGAACTGGCCGACCGCCTGCCCGCTGAATGCCACCCGACCGAATCTCGCGTGGCACTGGTCTTTGGCCGCGAGGATAGCGGCCTGACCAACGCCGAACTTCAGCGTTGCCACGCTCACGTGCATATACCCACCAATGCTGATTTCAGCTCGCTGAACCTGGCAGCGGCCGTTCAGGTACTGGCCTACGAATGCCGCATGGCCTGGCTGTCTCAAGCCCACCATGAGCAGAGCGCCATAGAACCAGCTGCGGCTGCTCAACCGGCCACGGTATCCCAAGCGGATGATGATCTGGCGTCGCATGCGGCCCTTGAAAACTATTTCGAGCACCTGGAACGCGTATTAATAGCTATCGGGTTCCATGACCCTGAAAAGCCCCGCCAACTGATGGCGCGCCTACGCCGTCTTTACCTACGCGCCCGCCCTGAGCAGATGGAAATGAATATATTGCGCGGTATTTTATCTGCCACCGAAAAAGCGGCGCAGCACAAGCAGTCAGACAAGTGAGCCGCTAGACTTGAAGAGAGTGTTACGTGCCCCCAACATCTTTTATCTACCACGCCTTAACGACCCAATGGTGATGGTCAAAAACAGCCCAAGGGATCCCCATGTTTCAACGCCTGCGTGAAGATATCAACAGCGTCTTTGAACGCGATCCGGCCGCCCGTAACTTTCTTGAGGTACTGACCAACTATCCCGGGCTTCATGCGCTGCTGCTGCATCGCTTGAGTCACTGGCTATGGAAAAAAAACCTCAAATGGCTATCGCGCTCAATGTCGACGTTTGGCCGCTGGCTGACGGGCATCGAAATTCATCCCGGCGCGACCATTGGGCGGCGCTTTTTTATTGACCATGGCATGGGCGTAGTGATTGGCGAGACCGCCAATGTGGGCAATGACGTGACGCTCTACCAGGGCGTCACGCTGGGGGGCACCAGCTGGCACAAGGGCAAGCGTCACCCAACACTTGGCGATGGCGTAATCGTCGGCGCTGGCGCGAAAATTCTTGGCCCCTTCACTGTCGGCGCGGGGGCGAAAATTGGCTCCAATGCGGTGGTCACCAAGGAAGTCCCAGCCGGGGCGACGGTGGTTGGCATTCCTGGCAAAGTGGTGAAGCGGGCCGACCCGGATGTCGAAGAAGCGCTGGACGTCGACCCGGCTCGCCGCGAGGCAATTTGCCAGAAGTTTGGTTTCGATGCCTACGGCGTGAGCGAGGACATGCCCGACCCGGTCGCCCGCTCCATGCAAGCCATGCTGGATCACATGCACGCGGTGGACGAACGCATCGAGCGCATGTGCTCGACGCTTCGCAAACTGGATGCAAGCTATCGCGATGGTCAGATACCGGCGCTACGCGACGAGGATTTCGCCGATATCTTAGATGAAGTAGACGGTCCCTGCTCGGATTCAGCCAAACATACCCGATCAACGGCCTCGACTGAGAAGGACGCCTCGTCCGGTAATGGTTGACCAAAGCACTCAGGTTTTCCCATAATGGCAGAACATTTGCCGTTAGCGCTGAGCCACCGGCGTCGAGGTTCCTGTCATGCGTTTGACTACCAAAGGGCGTTACGCCGTTACCGCCATGCTGGATTTAGCACTGAATTCCCAGCATGGGCCTACCAGCCTCAGCGATATTTCCCAACGTCAGGAAATATCGTTGTCGTATCTTGAGCAACTGTTTGCTCTGCTACGCCGATACGGGCTGGTGAATAGCGTACGCGGGCCAGGGGGTGGCTACCTTCTCGCCCATTCACCCGACAGCATCAGCGTTTCCCAAGTGATTGACGCGGTTAACGAAACCGTTGACGCCACTCGCTGCCAGGGGCTTTCAGACTGCCAGCAGGGGGATACCTGCCTGACGCATCACTTGTGGTGTGATCTATCGGCGCAAATTCGCCATTTTCTGAATGACGTCACGCTGGCTCAATTGATGCAGCGCCCTGACGTGATGCAGGTTGCCGAACGCCAACAGCAACGCGTTGCGGCAGGCATTCTGGCATCGCAACCCTGATATCCCAGCCTCCTTTTTCACGACAGGTACCATGACCACGATGACTGCTGCAGCACTTCCCATCTACCTTGATTATGCCGCCACGACGCCGGTTGACCACCGCGTGGCCGAGGTGATGCAGCGTTATCTGACTGTCGACCAGCTGTTTGCAAACCCGGCTTCGCGCAGCCACATGCTCGGCTGGCAGGCAGAGCAAGCCGTGGAGCAGGCGCGCCGTCAGGTGGCCGATACGATCGAGGCTGACCCCCGCGAAATTGTCTGGACCAGCGGCGCCACCGAGGCTAACAACCTGGCGTTGATAGGCTTCATGCGCGCCAACCGTGAACGTGGCATGCACCTGGTGACATCAGCCATTGAACACAAGGCGATTATCGATACCGCCCGGGCGCTTGAGCACGAAGGTTTTGAGGTCACCTGGCTGGCTCCAGGAGCCGATGGCTGCATACAGCCCGACCAGCTTCGTGAAGCCATGCGCGATGACACCGCACTGGTCTCACTGATGGCCGTCAACAATGAGCTTGGCAGCGTCAATGACATCGCCGCATTGGCTGCGGTAACCCATGAATTCGGGGCTGTCTTTCATTGTGATGCTGCCCAGGCCGTCGGCCGCATCGAGCTCTCGGTAGTCGCCCAGCAGGTGGATCTAATGTCGCTGTCGGGCCACAAGGCCTACGGACCGAAAGGCGTTGGGGCGCTCTACGTGAAGCGCCACCCGGATATCCGCGTTGAAGCACTGATTCACGGCGGCGGTCACGAGCGCGGGATGCGCTCCGGCACCCTGCCCACCCATCAAGTTGCCGGAATGGGCGAAGCTTTCAACCTGATGCAACAGCAACACGTTGAGGATCAGGCGCAGATCGCTCAGTTACAGCAGCGCTTCCTCAAGGGACTGGAGGGGCTCGAGGGTGTCTATGCCAATACGCCGCTCGGCCAGGCTGTCCCCAACATTCTTAACCTCGCCTTTGAAGGGGTGGACGGTGAGTCGCTGCTGATGGGGCTGCGTGATGTGGCGGTTTCCACC
>JAIVHM010000164.1:9659-50522 GCA_020201095.1 Halomonas sp.
CCACCGGCTCAGCCTGCAATTCAGCCAGCGTCGACCCGTCATACGTACTACTCGGCATTGGCGTCCCGCGACGCCTTGCCCTTTCGTCGATTCGTTTTAGTTTTGGACGATTTACAACCGAAGCTGATATCGACCACGCAATAACGCTTATCCGCCACGCGGTAAGCGGGCTGCGCGCTTAACGGCGCCAAGCAGCTGACTACTTACAGGAGGGCGCCTCAATGGCCACACTCAATATCACTCCCGCTGCCGCCGAGCAGATTCGTCACGTACTGGACGAACGCGGCCAAGGCCTGGGGCTGCGAGTTTCCGTCAAACCCAGCGGCTGTTCAGGCTATAGCTATGTACTGGACTTCGCCGATCAGGTGAAAGACGAGGACGTTCGCTTTGAAGCCAACGGGGCCAGCGTTTACGTCGCCCCCGACGCGGTCGAAATGCTCGACGGCAGCGAAGTCGATTACGTCAATGAAGGGCTGAATCGCTTTTTCCGTTTCAATAACCCCAACGTAAAAGACGAATGCGGCTGCGGTGAAAGCTTCACCGTCTAGCGGGTGATACCGGCTCATGCACGGCGGTATTCATCCCCCGGCTTAAGCGCTATAATCGCGCCACTCGTTTGCCAACAAGGTTGACGACACCTTATTTGTACCGCCCCGGCCCTCCGGGGCGGCAATGTTTTTTATCCTTTCAGGAGACGCTGAACATGGCAACTGAACGTACACTGTCTATTATCAAGCCCGACGCCGTCGCCAAAAACGCTATTGGTGAGATCATCGCCCGTTTTGAGAATGCAGGGCTGCGCGTCGTCGCCGCTAAAATGCTGCATCTGTCTGAAGAAAAAGCCGGCGGTTTCTACGCGGAACACAAAGAGCGTCCGTTTTTCAAAGATCTGGTCGGTTTCATGACCTCAGGCCCGGTTGTCGTTCAAGTGCTTGAAGGCGAAGGCGCGATTGGCAAAAATCGTGACCTAATGGGGGCCACCAACCCCAAAGAAGCCGCGCCCGGCACGATTCGCGCCGACTTTGCGGAAACAATCGACGCCAATGCTGTCCATGGCTCTGACTCTGTGGAAAGCGCTGAGCGCGAAATTAACTACTTCTTCGGCAACGACGAAATCTGCTCGCGCTAACCCCTCCGTTAGCGCGGCCGTTTCAACGTCTGTTGTCGGCCATTTACGCGGGGGCATCGCCCCCGTCACTTCCCTAGACGCTGACCGCCATGACCACCACCGTAGCCCAACATACGCCTAGCACTGCCCCCCAACAAACGCCCAGCGGACAAACAACGCCCGAGCGTCAGAACCTGCTGGGCATGTCGCGCGAGCAAATGGCGGCTTTCTTTGTCTCCATTGGCGAAAAGAAATTCCGCGCCGCCCAGGTGATGAAGTGGATTCACATCGAAGGGTGTGACGACTTTTCCGCGATGACCAACCTGTCAAAACCGCTGCGGGAAAAGCTCGCCAAGGTGGCAGAAATTCGCGGGCCGGGGGTGATCTACGAAGGCACCTCGAGCGATGGCACGCGTAAGTGGGTGCTGGAAGTGGAAGACGGCAGCTACGTTGAAACCGTGCTTATTCCTGCCGAAAACGGCAAGCGCCGCACCCTGTGCGTCTCTTCCCAGGTGGGCTGCTCGCTGGACTGCAGCTTCTGCTCAACCGGCAAGCAAGGTTTTCAGCGCAACCTCACCGCCGCAGAAATCATTGGTCAGGTCTGGGTCGCCCAGCGCAGTGTCGGGCCGCGTCGGGATACCGCCAACCGGCCGGTGACCAACGTGGTGATGATGGGCATGGGCGAGCCACTGCTCAATTACGATAATGTCGTGCCGGCCATGAAGCTAATGCTCGATGATGACGGCTACGGCCTTTCCAAGCGACGTGTCACGCTTTCCACCTCGGGCGTTGTGCCCATGCTGGACAAGCTCGGCGATGAACTCGACGTCAGCCTCGCAGTGTCATTGCATGCCGCCAATGACGAGCTGCGCAACGAACTCGTGCCGCTAAACCGCAAGTACAATATCCGGGCGTTGATGGATGCCTGTCAGCGTTATTTAGCCAAATGCCCCGAAAACCGCTTGGTGACCATCGAATACACCCTGATCAAAGACGTCAATGATCAGCAAGAGCACGCCGAGCAGTTAGCCGCGTTGCTCAAAGAGTTACCCTGTAAAATTAATCTGATTCCGTTCAACCCGTTTCCCAATTCTGGGTACGAAACGCCATCGCGGAACCAGACGATGCGTTTTCAGCAGTGGCTGCACGACTTGGGCTACACTGCTCCCATCCGGTCGACGCGTGGCGACGACATTGATGCTGCCTGCGGACAGCTTGTCGGCCGAGTAAAAGACCGTACCAAACGTAGCGCCCGCTATATTCAATCGATTCAACTGGATGCCGATTGAAGTGATGAGGCGCCTTCTTGACTTCCGGTTAACACAGCGCTTTGATGGACACGGTTTAGTTTAGCGATCCCTCTTTTTACGGTTACCTTGCGAGGATCTACATGATGTGTCACCGCAGGCTTTATCACCCATCTCGGGTGCCCTTGTTCGCCGCGCTTGTCGGCAGCATGTGGCTAGCCGGCTGTGCCTCCACTTCCAGTGTACCCTCCTCGACGCCAACACCCGAGGCCGCGTCCGCCTACACCCGGCTCGGCGTTGCCTATTTAGAGCGCGACAACCTGCCCAGGGCACTCAATGCATTGGATCGAGCTCTCGAAATTGCTCCCGACAATGCAGAAGCGCTGCAGGCCATTGCGCTTGTGTACCAGCAACAGGGAGAAAGCGATCTGGCTGATCAGCACTTTCAGCGAGCGATAGAGGCTACCCCTGACTTTACTCGTGCGCGCAACAATTACGCCGCGTTTTTGTACCAAGAAGGACAGGTGGAAGCCGCCTGCAACCAGTTAGAAAGTGCTTCTCAAGATGCCCAGTACGATAATCGTGCGCAACTGTTTGCCAATTTAGGGCAGTGCTATATGGCCCTCGGCGAGAGTGACCTGGCACGCGCGCGCTTTGAGCGCGCGCAACGCATCAACCCGCGCAACCCACGCGGCTATTTAATGTTAGCTGAACTGGAATATTCACAGGGTAATTACACCGAGGCATGGTCACCGTTGCAGGAATATCTGCAGCTTGCCGGGCCGAACCAGGAGGCGCTAACGCTGGCCATTGATATTGCCGAGGCTAGAGGCGACCACGCCGCTGTGGCCGACTATCAACGTCAGCTGAGTGCCAATTGAGCAATGGACGCCCTGATCACCGATTATTTAATGAAGGATGCTCAGCCATGAGCGAGACACCGTCACAAGCTAGCGATACCCCAAACGTTAATGACTCCCCCGGCGAGCTGCTTGCCCGCCGCCGCCAACAACTTGACATCGCCATAGACGATGTCGCTCGGGCACTAAACCTGCGCCCTGCCGTCGTAGAAGGCCTTGAGCGCGATGATTACAGCGAAATTCCAGTAGTCACCTATCGCCGCGGTTACTTGCGCGCCTATGCCAAGTATCTCGACATCGATGAACGACAGATACTGGAGGCCTACCGGGCACGCTTCGGCGAAGCCGATGCCGAACGCAAAGTTACCCCCGTCACAGTGACCAGGCCGCCCTCCCGCATTGGCGCCTGGATATTCAAGCTCGTCACGCTGCTAATTATAGTGGCATTGATTGCCGTAACGGTGATGTGGTGGCAGAGCCGCGGGGGTAACGAACCCCCCGAGATGGATTCGTCGTCCACAATGGACGCCCCTGCAGAGCAAGACGATACAGGCGAACTCACTGATGAGTCTTCACAGTCTGACCCGGCGCTTTCCTCCGGTGACCCCGACAACGCCACGGAAGAAGACGCGGCACTGAATGACACGGCTAGCGAGGAAAGCAACTTCGCCGCTGAAAACACCGCCGAGGACAACAACGACACAGACAGCGAGCCTCTTTCAGGCTCTACTGATTCGACGCCACTGATTGATGAGGAAGAGGAACAAGAGGTCGACCCGTCGACCGACCTGGCGGCAACGGACAGCGAGTCCGACGGTGACGAAAGCAACGACGACGCCTCCGGCGATGATTCGACTGATAGCGACGAAAATACGGGCAACAACGACAACACTAATCGCTTAGAGCTGACGTTTAATGAACAGTCGTGGACAGAAATTATCGATGCTGACGACCAGCGCGTGCTGGTAGGACTTCAAGAACCTGGCACGTCGGCCAGTGTCGAAGGTCAGCCACCGTTCAGGCTCACCGTGGGCAACGTCACTGGCGTTGAAATGCGCTACCAAGGCGAAGACGTCGACCTGACCTCTCGCGCTGGCGCCAACAACGTCGCTCGCTTCACTCTGGGAGAGTAATCAATTTATGCACGCTCATTCGCCCATCAAGCGCCGGGTCTCGCGCCAAATCCATGTGGGTAACGTGGCCGTTGGGGGAGATGCGCCCATCGCGGTTCAGAGTATGACCAACACGGATACGCTGGACGTCGAGGCTACCGTTGCGCAAATTGCCCAGTTAGAGAAAGCCGGGGCCGATATCGTCCGCGTATCAGTACCCGACATGGACGCCGCCGAGGCCTTTGGCAAAATCAAGCGCCTGGCCAACGTACCGCTGGTCGCCGATATTCACTTCGACTATAAAATCGCCTTGCGCGTGGCTGAGCTGGGCGTTGACTGCCTACGCATCAACCCAGGCAATATTGGCCGGGAAGACCGTGTCCACGCGGTCGTCAGCGCAGCACGCGAGCATGGCATTCCCATCCGCATCGGCGTTAACGCAGGTTCTCTCGAGAAAGACCTGCAAAAAAAATATGGCGAACCGACACCGGCGGCGCTGGTCGAATCGGCAATGCGACATATCGACTATCTGGATCGCCTGGATTTCCCCGACTTCAAGGTCAGCGTCAAGGCCTCAGATGTGTTTATGGCGGTAGCCGCCTACCGCGACCTGGCAACGCGCATCGAGCAGCCGCTACACCTGGGCATTACCGAAGCAGGTGGGCTTCGCTCAGGCACGGTCAAATCCTCCATTGGCCTTGGCATGCTGTTGATGGATGGCATTGGCGACACCATTCGCGTATCGCTTGCCGCCGACCCGGTGGAAGAGATCAAGGTCGGTTACGACATGCTGAAAAGCCTCAAGCTACGCGCCAAGGGCATTAACTTTATTGCCTGCCCGAGCTGCTCGCGGCAGAATTTCGATGTCATCAGCACCATGAACCAGCTTGAAGAGCGGCTTGAAGACGTCATGACGCCGCTCAATGTGTCGGTCATTGGCTGTGTCGTCAACGGTCCTGGCGAAGCCAAGGAAACCGATATTGGCCTGACCGGCGGCAGCCCCGCCAACCTGGTATATATCGACGGCAAGCCAGCCAGCAAATTGCGCAACGACCACCTTGTCGATGACTTGGAGCGGCTGATCCGCGACAAAGTACGTGAAAAACAGCAGCAGGAAGACAACACGATCGCCCGCAGCGTTTAAGTGCGACGCGGGATAGCCGACCCAGGGAGTTTGCCTTGAGCAAGTCTGTAGCGAAAAAAATCCAAGCCATTCGAGGCATGAACGATCTATTGCCCAGCGAGAGCCCCCGCTGGCAGTTTTTTGAAGATAAAATACGCCAGTTAATGAAGCGTTACGGCTTTGCAGAAATCCGTACGCCGATCGTCGAGCAAACCGCGCTGTTTGCACGCTCCATCGGCGAAGTTACCGACATCGTCGAAAAAGAGATGTATACCTTTGAGGATCGCAATGGCGACAGCCTTACTCTGCGCCCCGAAGGCACCGCCAGCTGCGTTCGCGCCGCCATGGAAAACGGGCTTCTCTATAACCAGACCCAACGGTTGTGGTACCAAGGGCCCATGTTTCGCCATGAACGACCCCAAAAAGGGCGCTATCGCCAGTTTCACCAAGTTGGCATTGAGGCTTACGGTTTTGAGGGCCCAGATATTGATGCCGAAGTAATTCTGCTCTCTGCTCGCCTGTGGAAAGAGCTTGGGCTGATGGAACACGTTACCCTCGAGCTCAACTCACTGGGTTCCAGCGAGGCCCGTGCGGCTTACCGCGACAAACTGGTCGCCTACTTCGAAGAGCACCGTGAAGTGCTCGACGAAGACGCCAAGCGACGCTTGACTAGCAACCCGCTGCGCATCCTCGATTCCAAAAATCCGGCCATGGCAGAGGTGCTCGACGGCGCACCACGCCTGCTGGATAACCTGGACGCACCTTCACAAGCCCACTTTGAGCAGTTAAAAGCCATGCTCGACGCGGCGGGTATTGCGTATGTCATCAACCCACGACTGGTTCGTGGGCTCGACTACTACTCGCGTACCGTCTTCGAATGGACCACCACTGCGCTGGGTAGCCAGGGCACGGTATGCGCGGGTGGCCGCTACGACGGCCTCGTCGAACAGCTGGGCGGCAAACCCACCCCCGGGGTAGGTTTTGCCATGGGCATTGAGCGCCTGATTTTATTGCTCGAAACCCTCGACCTTGTGCCCAACGAAGCTGGCAGCGATGTGTATTTGCTGGCGATGGACGATACGGCGACGATTGCCGCGATAACCCTGGCTGAACAGCTTCGCAGTGAGCTCCCCTGGCTTCGCCTGCAGCTGCATTGCGGCGGCGGCAGCTTCAAAAGCCGTATGAAAAAAGCCGATAAAAGCGGTGCAGCATTTGCCCTGCTATTGGGCGAAGACGAAATGAACGAACACACCGTCACACTCAAGGCTCTGCGCGACGATCAGGCACAGCAACGCGTCCCACAGGCCATGCTTGCCCACACGCTCAGCGAACAGCTATCACAAACACCTTAAACGGGTGGCAAGCATTGCCTGCCACTCAACCCATTATAACCGTGGCCAGAGCGGCGGTTATTGCTGAATAGGAGACCGCCCGTGGCGGATAGAAGCGAAGACGAACAGCTGGATGTGATTAAGCGCTGGTGGAAAGAAAACGGCACGTCATTAATAGCTGGCGCTGCGCTGGCAGCAGCCGGTGTATTTGGCTGGAACGCCTGGCAAGATTATCAAGCCGGCAAATCCGAGGCAGCGTCAGTACGTTATCAGGAACTGGTAAGCCTTGCGGCGGGCAACGAACTCGAAGGCGAACAGCTTAGCGAAGCACGTGAGATGGTCGACGAGATCGTCGCTGAGCATGACGATACCCTTTACGCTGAGTTAGCCTTGTTGCTTGATGCGCGCCTTGCCGTTCAACAGGACGACCTGGAAAGCGCCGCTGAGTCGCTCACCCAGGTAGCGGAATCCTCTTCGCGGCGCTATGTGCAAAGCCTGGCCTGGCTGCGGTTAGCGCGTATCGCCATTGCCAACGATGACCCCGAACGTGCGCTCGAATTACTCGATGAACCAATCACCGAATCCCTGGCAGCGCAGCAAGCCAATGTCCGGGGCGACGCCCACATGGCGCTTGGCCAGAACGATCAGGCTCGCAATGCCTGGCAAGATGCTCTTGAGCTGGCACAGCAGCAAGACCAGCCGCTTTATGGCGTGCAGTTCAAGCTTGACGATCTCGGCGCTGAGGAGACAGCTCAATGAAATCCCCGTTTTCAACATCTAGGTTTTCAACCCCCATGATGCGCGCCACGCTTGGCGCTGCGGCACTTGCCCTGTTGGCTGGCTGCGCAAGCAAGAGTGAGCCCGCCTACACACCCAAAGAGCTTAAAAGCTTCGAAGAAAGTTCAAGCCTTGAGAGCCTTTGGCAACACGATGTGGGCGACGGACTCGGCCGTGCGCGCTACCCGATTACCCCAGCGCGTGAGGGCGATAATGTTTTCGCCGCCGACGCCGAAGGCGTGGTGATGTCCTTCAGCGCCGACGACGGCGAAGAACGTTGGGAAGTCGACCTTGAGACACCCATCTCCAGTGCTCTGACTGCGATCGCCGGCCAGGTTTATCTGGGCACGCGCAACGGCGAAGTCATTTCCCTGGATCAGCGCGACGGCAGCGTTAACTGGCGCTCGCGTGTATCCAGCGAAGTATTGGCTGCCCCCCAGGCCAACCCGGAGCTTCTGGTGGTACAAAGCATCGACGGCCAGGTGACGGCACTTGATCGCGCCAGCGGTGACGAGCGCTGGGTGTTTTCCAGTTCGCTGCCGTCGCTGACGCTGCGTGGCACCGGCACACCGATGGTGATCGAACCGGTCAGCTTTGTCGGCCTGGCCAACGGTCGCTTGACAACCATTGATAACCGCAATGGACAGCCACTTTGGGACATGCAGGTTGCTACGCCTGAAGGTCGCAGCGAAGTCGAGCGCCTTGTCGACCTTGCCGGCCAGCCGGTTCTCAGCCAGGAAGGTCGCCTGTTCGTGACCAGCTATAACGGCCAACTGATGGCACTGGAAGCGACCCGCGGCAACGTCATTTGGGAGCGCGAACTCTCCAGCCGCCACACGCCCTTACTGGTAGGTGACCTGCTGTTTGTGGTCACCGACGATAGCCATATGGTCGCCATTGACAGTACTAACGGCCAGGAAGTATGGCGCAATGAAGATCTGGAAGACCGTCAACTGACGGCGCCATCATTTGCCGATGGACGTGTGGTGGTTGGTGACTTTGAAGGCTATGTTCACCTGATCGACGCCCGCGAAGGTGATCTGGTGGGTCGTAGCGAGGTCGACAGCTCGGGTATTAGCATCCCGGCGGTCACTGAAGGCAACATCATTCACGTGCTGGCGAATGATGGACATCTTGAAACGCTGGAAGTCTCTCAATGACACCTGTGATTGCGCTGGTTGGACGTCCTAATGTGGGTAAGTCGACGCTGTTTAATCGTCTTACCCGCTCGCGGGATGCGCTGGTCGCTGACTTTCCTGGCCTGACCCGCGATCGTAAGTATGGCAACGGTATGCTCGGCAATAAAGCTTATACCGTGATCGACACCGGCGGTATCAGCGGCGACGAACAAGGCATCGATGCGGCCATGGCAGAGCAATCGCTGGCCGCTATAGACGAAGCGGATATCGTGCTGTTCATGGTCGATGCCCGGGCGGGGTTGAACATGGCCGACGAGGCCATTGCCAACCACCTGCGGGTCAATCAGAAGAAAACCTGGCTGGTGGTTAACAAGACCGATGGGTTGGAAGAGCATTCCGCCATGGGCGATTTCTGGTCGCTCGGCTTGGGTAACCCATGGCCGATTGCGGCGGCGCACGGTCGCAATGTCTCGACCCTGATGGATACCGTGCTTGAGCCCTTCCCAGAGCGCGATGCCGACATACCCGCTGATACCGGCACCAAGGGCATTCGTATCGGCGTGATTGGGCGGCCCAATGTAGGCAAATCAACGTTGGTCAATCGCCTGCTGGGCGAGGACCGCGTTGTCGTCTTCGATGAAGCCGGCACCACGCGTGACGCCATCGAAATCCCCTTCGAGCGCCGCGGCAAGCCATATGTGTTGATCGATACCGCTGGGGTTCGGCGACGTAAGAACGTCAGCGAAATAGCCGAAAAGTTTTCCATCATTAAAACCCTCGACGCCATTAAAGAATGCCACGTCGCGGTGATGGTGCTGGATGCACGCAGTGGGTTGGTCGAACAGGATCTACATCTGCTCGATTACGTGCTTACTTCCGGACGTGCACTGGTGTTGGCAGTCAATAAATGGGACGGACTGGAAAGCGACGCCAAGGATAAGATGCGCAACGAAATCAAGCGCCGCCTGGGTTTTGCTGACTACGCCGAGATGCACTTTATCTCAGCGCTCCACGGCACCGCGGTAGGCGACCTCTATCCGTCGATAGAGCGTGCCTTCAACGCTGCCAACGCCCACTGGTCGACCAACCGGCTGACCACGCTGCTTCAGGATGCTGTCAGCCAACACCCACCGCCGATGATTCACGGGCGGCGCATCAAGCTGCGCATGGCCCACCAGGGAGGCAGCAACCCGCCAATTATCGTCGTCCACGGCAATCAGACCGATTCACTGCCCGACGCCTACCGCCGTTATCTCACCAACACCTTCCGCAAGGTGTTGAAAGTACGCGGCACCCCCATGCGCTTCGAGTTTCGCTCTGGCGACAATCCCTTTGATCACATGGCTGGCGCCAGCGACAAAGAAAAAGCCAAAAAGCGTGAGCTCACTCGTACCAAAGAAGCGCGCAAAAGCCGCCGTTAATTGGTGCAATCTCCCTTGCGGCCTACCCAGTGGGTCGCAAACTGCCGAGCCGTGCGGCCATTTCCGTCTAACAATTAACCCGCTCGGCAGCTGGCGGCAGCCAATGGCCAAGCTGATCGAGTAAGCGGGTTAAACGCTGGTTCATTTCGGCATCCATAACCACGTTCTTAATGAATTGTGCTCATGAGGATTGATTTACCCTGCACAGCCGTTATCTTGGAGCAAGGAATTCACTTTCATAAAAGGAAATACGCCATGCGCTGGTTTCGCCCTTTCGCCATCACGGCTCTATGCGCTTCTGTTGCGGCCTGTTCGACATCGCCTACCGGTCGCTCGCAGCTACTGTTGTTATCCGACGATGAACTCAACAACATGGGCAGCCAAGCCTTCAACCAATATCAACAGGATTTGCCTAGGGCCGACCAGGCGAGTCAGCGCTACGCTCAATGCATTGCCGATGCCATCGTCGCGGAACTCCCAGAAGACCAGCAACAGCTGGACTGGCAGATCCGCGTTTTCGAAGCTGAAGAGCCCAACGCCTTTGCGCTTCCAGGCGGCTATATGGGCTTACATACCGGCATGTTGGATATCGCCACCAGCCAAGACCAGGTGGCGTCGGTGGTCGCCCATGAAATTGGCCACGTCTTGGCCAAGCATTCCAATGAGCGGGCATCTACCGAGAGCGCCACTCAGATGGGGCTTTCGGTCCTTTCCAGTGCGTCGGGTCTTCAAGGCGCTGGCGGTGAGCAGTTGATGGGCGTTCTCGGCATGGGCGCACAATACGGCATCATGCTGCCCTTCTCCCGCCGCCATGAAAGCGAAGCGGATACCATTGGCCTGGATTTGATGGCCCAAGCAGGGTTTGACCCCCGCGAGAGCGTTACGCTATGGCAGAACATGCAGCAGGCATCTGGCGGCGGCGCACCACCGGCCTGGATGTCGACCCACCCAAGCCAGGGCCAACGGATTGAAGGACTAGAAGCCGGCATGAGCGATGCCATGGCCACCTTTGAACAGGCACGCAACAACGGCCGCACGCCCAACTGCCCGCGTCCATAACGCAAAGCCGCCGCTGCCTTTCGGCAGTGGCGGCTCATCCGGGTGCAATCCCCTTGGTAAACGCGAATATTCGCTAACTGACCATGATTAATTAAACATAGTTCAGCTTAAACATAGTTCAGCGACTGACGCAGCCGCGCCCTTATCGGCGCTGTATCAGGGCGCTGATTGCGCCAGAGATAAAACGACTCCGCTGCCTGCTCGACCAGCATGCCCAATCCGTCCAGCAACTTCGCGCCGCGCGGCCCAGCCCACTGTAGAAACACCGTCGGCTCAGCACCGTACATCATGTCGTAGGCCCAGGCGCCGTTGGCAAACAGGCCATCGGGTAGCGGCGGCAAGTCGCCCGAGAGACTGGCACTCGTACCATTGATGACCACGTCAAATTTCCCTTCCAGGCTGTCAAAACCACCGCCCTTGATCGACCCCAGATCGGCAAAATCCTCGGCCAGCACGGCACCCCCTGCGCCGACTATCAAGACACGCTTTCCCGCTAGTGCCACACGGTGATAAGCCAAGTCGCGTACCAAGCCAACGCCATCGGTGGTATCTCCGTAGGTGCGCCCATTACCGCCCAGAATCAGTGTGTTTACCGCCCCCGCAAGGCGGGCACGATGGCTCAACGTATCGCACAGCACGAAGGCATCCGCTTTGAACGGCACGGTCACATTGGCACCTCGCCCGCCCTCGCTACAAAACGCCTGCCACGCCGCCGCTAACTCGCCTATCGGCGGTTCCAGGGCGGTATAGTCGATGTCCTGCGCTGTTTGATTGGCAAACTCAGCGTGAATCATTGGTGATTTGGAGTGGCCAATGGGATTGCCAAAGACAGCGTAACGATCGGTCATAGAACCTCCTCGCCACGCGTCGCGGTGGCTTCTTCGAGCCAGTCGCGGGGCACAAGATACGCATTGAGCCGCGCCTCGGGGCTATCGTTCTCAGGCGTGAACGCATATTCCCAGCGGGCAAGCGGGGGCATCGACATCAGAATGGACTCGGTACGCCCCCCGCTTTGCAGACCAAACAGCGTCCCCCGGTCCCACACCAGGTTGAACTCGACATAGCGACCGCGGCGATAAAGCTGGAACTGACGCTGCTGCTCATTCCAGGCATCACCACGGCGACGCTCGACAATCGGCAGGTAGGCCTCCAGAAAGCTATCGCCGACGGCACGCTGAAAAGCAAAACAGTCGTCAAAGCTGCCGTCGTTGAGATCGTCAAAGAACAAGCCGCCCACGCCCCGGGTTTCCTCACGGTGTTTAAGATAGAAGTACTCATCGCACCAGGCCTTGTAGCGCGCGTAAACGTCGTCGCCAAACGGCGTGCAGGCCGCGCTGGCCACCCGGTGCCAGTGCACCACATCGTCAAACACCGGGTAGAACGGCGTTAAGTCATAGCCGCCGCCAAACCACCAGACCGGCGGCTCGCCCGCTTTTTCGGCGATAAAGAAGCGTACGTTGCCGTGGCTGGTGGGCACATGGGGGTTTTCCGGATGCAGTACCCAGGAAACCCCGACCGCGTGAAAACTGCGCCCCGCAAGTTCCGGCCGAGCGGCCGTGGCCGAGGGCGGCAACTGGGTGCCGAACACATGCGAGAAATTGACTCCGCCTTTTTCAAAAACGCCGCCATTTTCGATCACCCGCGAGCGGCCACCGCCGCCTTCTTCACGGTCCCATTCATCCTGCTTGAAGTTTGCCTGTCCGTCAGCGCTTGCCAGCCCCTCGCAAAGACGCTCCTGCAGATCCAGCAGGTAGTTTTTGACGGTATCCAGATGTTCGTGCGCCACGTCGTCTCCTGATGATCGATTAACTACGTATCACGCTGCCACTGACGAGATCGCGGATCTTGCTGGGCCGTTCGTTACCGCCGAGCTCACCGTCGATGATCGCCGCCAGCTGGCCGCCAAATACCGCCCTCACTTCATCCGCATGGGTCGCTGGAGGGTCTCCGGCCACGTTGGCAGAGGTCGACACCAGCGGGCCACCAAAGGCTTCGCAAAGCGCCTGCATCAGCGGGTGGTCAGTGACCCGTAGCGCCACTTTGCTGTGCGCACCGCGAACCAGGCCGTGGCTGCGGCCGTTATCCGGCACCAGCCAGGTATTGGGGCCTGGCCAGCTGGCAATCAACGGCGCATGCAGGGCCAGCGGCAACTGCGTGAGCCACGGCTGAAACTGGCTAATCGAAGCCGCTACCAGAATCACGCCCTTGGCCGGATCACGGGCCTTTATGCGCATTAGTTGCGCAAGCGCTTCGTCGTTGTCGGGGTCACAGCTTAGTCCCCACACCGCTTCTGTTGGGCAGGCAATAACGCCGCCGTTGCGCAATGCGCGAACCGCTTTATCCAGTTCAGCCGCTGTCGTCATGAAGTCTCCACCCGTTATGGCAAAGGAAACATTATCCTATCATGGGCGGGGTAACCGCACCCAACCGCCCGCCCGTGATGCAACCCAACCGTCGATTTCCAGCATCAGCAGGCGCTGCTGGCAGTCACTCACCGAGCTGCCGCTTTGTTGAACCAGCGCATCGATAGGCGTTGGCGAGGCGCTCAGCAAGCCGAGTAGCGTATCAGGCAGCGGTTCGGCTGCGGATTCAGTCGCAGGCCGATGGGTAGAGGAATTTTCCACCGGGGAGGGCAGAAACTCACTCGCCCAGTGGTGAAGCTCGTTGACAATATCTTCGGGGTCGCAGGCCATGGCCGCCCCCTGGCGCAGCAACTGAAGGCAGCCACGGGCCTGCTGATTGTGCAGCGAACTGGGCAGGGCAAACACATCGCGGCCCTGCTCCATCGCCAGGCGGGCGCTGACCAGCGAGCCGCTTTTTTCGGCTGCCTCTACCACCAGCGTGCCCAGCGACAAGCCTGTCACGATACGGTTGCGGCGCGGAAAGAAGGCTGGATGGGCGGTGGTACCCGGCGGATGTTCAGCTAGTACCAGTCCTCCCGGCGAATCGCTAAGCTGTTGATAAAGCGCACGATGGCGGGCGGGATAAATTACATCAATCCCGCAGCCCAATACCGCTACGCTGCTGCCTCCCGCGTCAAGAGCGGCCTGCTGGGCGACCCCGTCAATGCCTAACGCCATTCCGCTGACAATGCTCCAGCCCCGCCTGGCCAACTCCCCAGCGAAGGTCTGCGCATTGTACGCACCTTCCGATGTCGGCCGGCGCGTGCCCACCATGGCAAGCGTCGGACGCTCAAGGGCGCTCAAGTCGCCCTGCGCCCAAAGGACGGCAGGCGGGTCAGGTATCTGATTGAGTAGTGCCGGCCACGCCGGATGGTCACGATGCAAGATTGCACGCCCTGGCGCACTGGACTGCCAGGCCAGGCTCGCTTCAACTCCTCGCTGTAAAGGGCTTTTTGTGGGGTGCTCACACCACAATCGCAGCGCACTGGCTGCTTTGCTGGGCAAACTCGCCAGCCACCCTTGTGGCCACTGCGGCTGTTTTGCTACAAGCTCAGCGATTCGCTGAGGCCCAACCCCCGGCAGCGCGTTGACCACCAACCACTCCCTGGTATCCATCCTATCTCCTTATCCAACCCATTAACGATTTACCCAACTGATCTAGCGCGGCGGTGTCCTCACGAGATCGCCAACCTCCAGTACACGGGAGGCTTCCATCACCAGCGCATAACTCACCCGGTCATAGGGACTGAAGACCATCAAGGTGCCAGCGGCCTCACTGGGTAGCGTAAGCGGTGCTTGGCTACGTGGATCATTGATCACCTTGCCCTGCTGGGCAATCTGGAAGACATGCCCGGCCTGTACGCCATCCAACGTGCCTAAATCGATCGTCACCACCTGCAGACGGCCGATAAAGCGCACTCCGCCCGGCACGCCGATCAGCGCGCCGGATAGCGCATTGCGCGGCGCGCGGGGCACCATGTCGTTATCCAGTCGCGGGGGTTCCAGCGGCAAGACAAGATCGTTATTGCGTATTTCCTGGTTGGCGCTGTTCACCCGCAGTTGGGTGATATCCTCTTCGGCACGCAGGTAGCGGGCCTCGCCGATCTTGATCAGCTCGGTACCCAACGCTGTGCCATCGCCTGCCGTATAGGTGTCGGCAGGACGATAAATGCCCACGTCCGCTTGCCTTGGCACCTGCCCGCGCACATACAGCGAATCCCCCGCCCCGCTGATCAAACGGCCCTGGTTTCCGGCCACGACATAAGCCATGGCGTCTGCCGCGGGATCACCCTCGACAATACGATGATCCCGCAAAAATGGCCGGATAATGTTCGCGTCGATGGGAGCTATCGCTTCGCGGCGAGGTACGGCGCGCATTTTGGGCGAGAGTGTCACGACCCGCTGGCCCCGGGAAAGCGACAGGCAAGGAGCCCCCTGGCAATCGCCGAGGGTGAGCACATCGCCGGGGTAAATAAGATGAGGATTGCGGATAGCAGGATTGACCTGACACAGATCAGGCCACTGCCAGGGCGCATGCAAAAACCGGCCAGCGATGCGCCACAGGGTATCGCCCTCGACCACCGTGTAGCGCTCGGGCGCCGAGTCGCGAACACGCTCCCAGGCGCTGACATCAAGTGATATCAACAGCGTCAATGCGCCAATGAACCAACTGCCCGCACCATATCGCCTGCGTTGTCCAACCCCCATTCTGCCCCCTGTTTTCACCAGCCACCTGCGTTTACGCTGGTGATCCGCGCTACGCTACCGGGCAGGCATGCCCGGAGCATTAACAGCATGATATAGTGGTAGATCATAAAGTACCCGGATCATAAATAAAGCACTTGAGCATGCGACCCGATTGGCGCACTGCTCAAGCGATTACTCAGTTCAGCATAACGGTGGTAGCAACGCCATGGCCAAACTCGCCATTCTCGAATTCCCCGACGAGCGCCTGCGCACCAAGGCCAAAGCAGTTCAAAGCGTCGACGATGAAGTGCGCCAACTCGTCGATGACATGCTGGAAACCATGTATGACGCCAAGGGGATCGGCCTTGCCGCGACCCAGGTGGACGTTCACCGCCGCGTGGTGGTCATGGATGTCAGCGACGATAACTCCCAGCCGCTGGTACTTATCAATCCCAGTTACACCCCCATCGGCGACGAAAAAGAGCCATTGTCGGAAGGCTGCCTGTCGATTCCGGAGCACTACGCTGAAGTACCCCGCTACCTGAACGTGGAGCTGAAAGCGCTGGACCGCAACGGTGAGCCCTACACCCTGGAAGCCGATGGTTTACTGGCGCACTGTATTCAGCACGAGTACGACCACCTGGAAGGCGTGCTGTTTGTCGACTACCTGTCGCCTCTCAAGCGTGACCGGATTCGCAAAAAAATGGAAAAACGCCACAAGCAGATGCAGGACGCTTAACCGCGTCTTACTGTCCAATTTTACCGCCACGTTTACTTTTGCCGCCAGGTCCCTGTGTCCATGTCATCATTGCGCGTTGTTTTTGCGGGTACCCCGGAATTCGCTGCCTCAAGTCTCGCCGCCCTTCTGAAAAGCCAGCATCAGGTGGTCGCCGCCTATACCCAGCCCGACCGTCCCGCCGGGCGCGGACGCAAGCTCACCCCAAGCCCTGTCAAGCGTCTGGCGCTTGAGCATGGACTGCCGGTTTACCAGCCTGAAAGCCTGAAAGCGGCCGATGCCCAGGCGACCCTGGCAGCGCTGAACGCCGACGTGATGGTCGTCGTGGCTTACGGGCTGCTGCTACCCCAGGCCGTGCTGGATATTCCTCGCCTGGGCTGCCTTAACGTTCACGCCTCACTGCTACCCCGCTGGCGCGGCGCTGCGCCGATCCAGCGCGCCATTGAAGCCGGTGACAGCGTTTCCGGCGTGACCATCATGCAAATGGATGCCGGCCTGGATACCGGCGACATGCTGTGTGAGGTGCGTACGCCGATCACCGATCAGACCACCGGCGGCGACCTGCACGACCGGCTGGCCCTTCAAGGAGCCAACGCGCTGGTGAGCGTGCTGGACGAGCTGGAGACAGGGCGCGTCACTGCGTCGCCCCAACCGCAAGACGGCGTCACCTACGCCGCTAAGCTTACCAAGGCCGAGGCCGAACTGGATTTCAGCCAGCCCGCCGAGCAGCTGGTGCGCACCATTCACGCCTTCAACCCCTGGCCTGTCGCTTGGTGCGCTCTAGGCGACGACCGCATGCGCCTGCTGATGGCAAGCGTCGAGCCGGGCGAACAACCGCCAACATCACCCGGTACGCTGCTCGAACACGGTGAGGACCACTTGCGAATCGCCTGTGGCCCCGAAGGCCGACAGGTTCTTTGCGTCAGCCGCGCCCAACTTCCTGGGGGCAAGGCGCTGCCCGCCCGCGAGCTGCTCAACGCCCGCCAGACACGCCTCACCCCGGGCACGCGCCTGGGGAGCGCGACAGCGATATCCAGGCGCTGCTGTTGGTGGGTATCTACCAGCTACTGTATATGCGCATACCGGCTCACGCGGCGGTTGGCGAGACAGCGGGGGCAGCGCGGTTGCTCGGCAAAGCCTGGGCCACGCGGGTGCTGAACGGCTGTCTGCGCCGCTTACAGCGAGAATCCGCTGAGCTTCAGGCGGTCGTTGACCGCGATGCCAACGTGGCGCTTGAGCACCCCACCTGGCTGTTAGAGGCGCTTCGTCACGCATGGCCTGAGCAGTGGCAGGCCATTGCAAACGCCAACAATCAGCCTGGGCCAATGACTTTGCGAGTCAACCAGCGTCATCACGACCGCGAAACCTACCTGTCCTTGCTTGATAGCAACGGCTTGCCCGGTCAGTTGTGTGTCCACGCTCCCGACGGCATTACCCTTGATCAGCCCTGCGACGTCACCACCTTGCCCGGCTTCGAGAAAGGCCTTGTCAGCGTTCAGGATGAAGCTGCCCAACTCAGCGCCGCGCTGCTCGGGCCGGCCCTTGCCCCACGCCCCGGCGCGCGCGTGCTGGACGCATGCTGTGCCCCGGGCGGGAAAACTGCTCACCTGCTGGAACAGTTTGATATCAACCTTACCGCAGTGGACAGCGATAACCTGCGCCTGGCGAGAGTTGACGACACGCTACAACGCTTGGGCCTGACGGCCGAGTTGCAGCACGCTGACGCCACTCAACGCGACTGGTGGAAAGGCACGCCATTTGACGCCATTCTGCTCGACGCCCCCTGTTCCAGCACGGGCGTCATTCGCCGCCATCCGGATATCAAGAAGCTGCGCCGCCCCGACGATATCCGTAAGCTGGCCGCGTTGCAGCGCCAACTGCTGGATAACCTTTGGCCGCTATTACGCCCGGGTGGCACGCTGCTATACGCCACCTGCTCGGTGCTGCCTGAAGAAAATATCGATCAGGTAGAGGCATTTTTGGCCCGCACGCCCGATGCCAAGGCCACCACACCGGGCGACGTCGCCTGGGGTGCGCCAAGCGGCTCAGGCCGCCAGCTGTTTCCCGAAGACGGCGGCCACGATGGCTTTTTTTATGCCAGACTCGAAAAGCGTTAGGGCCTGCTTTTCGACAGCGGCTGGTTTACACTGACTGTCGTCATTATTGCAGCGCACGATAGGCCGCCTCGCGTAGCTAACGGGGCATTTCTGGCGCTCTAAACGGAACCGATGCTCAGCAATGAAAATCATCATTCTCGGCGCCGGCCAGGTCGGCGGCACCCTTGCGGAGCACCTTGCCCGTGAGGAAAACGACATCACCGTCATCGATACCGATGCCAAAAAACTGCACGAGCTGCATACCAAGCTCGACATTCGCACGGTGACCGGCGCGGGTTCCTACCCCATCGTGCTGCGTCAGGCAGGCTGTGAAGACGCCGACATGCTGATTGCGGTCACCAGCAGCGACGAAATCAACATGATCGCCTGCCAGGTGGCCCATACCTTGTTCCGCACCCCGACAAAAATCGCCCGGGTGCGCGCTACCGCCTACCTGACCCGCAAGGGGCTCTTCGCCCACGAAGCGATTCCCATCGACGTACTGATCAGCCCCGAGCAGGTGGTCACCGACCACGTCCGCCGCCTGATCGAGCACCCCGGCGCGCTGCAGGTGCTGGAATTTGCCGGCGGGCTTGTGCAACTGGTTGCAGTCAAAGCCTTTTACGGCGGCCCGCTGGTGGGCCAGGACCTGGCTTTTCTACGCCGTCACATGCCCAATGTAGATACCCAAGATTATCGAGCACAGCCTGGAGCGCTGCACCACGCTCTCCGAGCGGCTCGACCGCACCGTCGTGCTGCATGGCAGCGCAACCAGTAAGCGGCTGCTTGAAGAAGAAAATATCGAAGACTGTGATATTTTTTGCGCGCTGACCAACGACGACGAAGTCAATATCATGTCGTCACTGCTGGCCAAGCGGATGGGCGCCAAAAAGGTCCTGACGCTGATCAACAACGCCGCCTATGTCGACCTGGTTCAGGGCGGCGAGATCGATATTGCCATTTCCCCCCAGCAGGCGACGATCGGCAGCCTGCTGACCCACGTGCGCCGGGGCGACATCGTCAACGTCCACTCGCTACGCCGCGGCGCCGCCGAAGCCATCGAGGCCATCGCCCATGGCGATAAGCAGTCATCAAGAGTAGTCGGGCGGACCATTCGCGAGATCGACCTGCCCGACGGCACCACCATCGGCGCGATCGTTCGCGGTAAAGAGGTGATGATCGCCCACGACCACATCGTGGTGGAAAGCGGCGACCACGTGATCTTGTTCGTCATCGACAAGCGGCGCATTCGCGACGTAGAGCGCTTGTTCCAGGTAGGGCTGACGTTCTTCTGATGCTTAGACTCAGCGCGCAATTTAATGAACAGTGGAGCCTACGACAGCCATGAGCCTGAGGGTTATTCTACGAATCCTGGGGCTGCTGTTGATGCTATTCAGCCTCACCATGCTTCCCCCCATGTTGATCTCCGCGTGGTTTCGCGACGGCGTGTGGGAAGCGTTCATGCTGGCCATGGCGATTACCGTCTCCACCGGTCTGCTGCTTTACTTGCCTAACCGCCGGGCCCATAAAGAGTTGCGCGTGCGCGACGGTTTTATTATTGCCGCCATGTTCTGGACCGTGCTGGCCCTATTCGGCTCGCTGCCCTTGATGCTGTTTGGCGAGGAGGCGCTTGGCTTGACCGATGCGGTCTTCGAGTCTTTCTCCGGGCTGACCACTACCGGGGCGACGGTCATGACGGGCATCGACTTTCTACCCGAATCGATTCTCTATTATCGCCAACAGCTCCAATGGCTGGGCGGCATGGGGATCGTGGTTTTGGCCGTGGCTATCTTGCCGACGCTCGGCGTTGGCGGCATGGCGCTGTACCGCACCGAAATACCCGGCCCTTTGAAAGACTCCAAGCTGACCCCGCGTATCACCGAAACCGCCAAGGCTCTTTGGTACATCTACGCCACACTCACCGTCGGCTGCATGCTGGCCTATATGGCGGCGGGCATGGATTGGTTCGACGCCCTGGGGCACAGTTTTTCCACCGTTGCGCTGGGCGGTTTTTCCACCCATGATGCCAGCATCGGTTATTTTGACAGCGCCGCTATCGAGCTGATATGCGTGGGATTTATGTTGGTTTCCGCGTTCAGTTTTAGCCTGCACTTTATTGCCTGGCGCGAAAAACGCCTTACCCACTACTTCCAGGATCCAGAAGCCCGTTTTCTGATGCTGTTCCTCGCCGGGCTGACCATCATTACTGTGACCACCCTGTGGCTCAGCGATACCTACAGCGATATTGAAGTGCTGCGCCATGCGCTGTTTGAAGTCGTAGCGGTGGCGACCACCGCCGGGTTCGCCGTGGCTGATTTTTCAGGCTGGCCAGGTGCTCTGCCCTTTCTGCTGTTTGTGGCGGCCTTCGTGGGTGGCTGTTCCGGCTCCACCGCAGGTGGGATGAAAGTCATCCGCATCATTCTGATCATGAAGCAGGGCATGCGCGAGGTCATGCGCTTGATCCATCCCAACGCCGTCATTGCCGTTAAAGTCGGCAAAGTCAGCGTGCCCGACGGTATCGCCCAGGCGGTATGGGGCTTCTTCTCGGTCTATGTGCTGCTGTTCTTTTTAATGCTGGTGGGCGTCATGGCAACAGGGGTCGATCAGGTAACCGCCTGGTCAACCGTTGGCTCTGCCCTGAACAACCTGGGCCCCGCGCTTGGCGAAGCCAGCAGCCATTATGGCGATATGCCAAGCGCCGCAAAATGGATCCTTGTGTTTGCCATGCTGTTGGGCCGTTTGGAAATTTTCACCGTGCTGGTACTGTTTACACCCGCCTTCTGGCGACGCTGATCCACCCACGCTGCCTGCTTATTTATTGAATTGAGACGTTGTCATGACCCAGGAAGACGTTACATCGACAGTGCCCGATAGCGATGCACTACCCGCGACCAGCGGCCCGATAAACGTGATTACAGTGGGCGATACCCGCTACACGCTGTTAGGCACCGCACACGTTTCGGAAGAAAGCGCCAACGACGTTCGCCAGCTGATTGACACCGGCCGCTTTGATGCCGTTGCCATCGAGCTGTGCGATGCCCGACACCACAACATGGCAAACCCTGACGCCATGGGTGAGCAGGACTTGTTCCAGGTATTCAAGCAAGGCAAGGCCGGCATGGTGGCTGCCAGCCTCGCCCTGGGCGCGTTTCAACAACGCATTGCCGACCAGTCAGGCATTCAGCCAGGGGCTGAAATGAGAGCGGCCGTCGAGGCATGCAAGGCAAAACAGCTGCCGCTGATGCTGGTCGACCGGGACGTCGGTGTCACGCTCAGGCGCATTTACCGCAATGTGCCCTGGTGGCAGCGCTTCTCGCTGTTTACCGGTTTGATTGGCAGCGTGCTGTCGCGGGAAAATGTCTCGAAAGAAGATATCGAGAAGCTCAAAGAAGGCGATATGCTGGAAGCCACGTTCAGCGAATTCGCCGCTCAGTCGGAAGCGCTTTATAACCCGCTGATCCGCGAGCGCGACCGCTATATGGCGCTACGTCTAGCCGAAGAAACGCCTTCAGGGGGCTATCGCAACGTGCTAGTGGTGCTGGGCGCGGGGCATTTGAAGGGTACCGCTGAGCATCTGGAAGCGCCGCTGCCCGCCAACCCCCGCGAGGAAATCGCCACGCTGGAAGCCACGCCGCCGCCGTCTAAAATTTGGAAACTGGTTCCCTGGCTGATTACCGCCCTGGTACTGATCGGTTTTGCGATTGGTTTTTCGCGCAATACCGACTTGGGCTGGCAATTGGTGCTTGAGTGGTTTTTGATCAACGGAATTCTTTCTGGCGGTGCCACGATTATTGCCATGGCGCATCCAGTTACCGTGATTGCCACCTTCTTTGCCGCGCCGCTGACGTCGCTTAACCCGACGATTGGCGCCGGGTTTGTGGCCGCCGGGGTGGAGCTTTACATGCGCAAGCCCAAGGTGCGTGACTTCGCCACCCTGCGCCACGATGTCGTAAACCTGAAAGGCTGGTGGAAAAACCGCGTGTCGCGCACGCTACTGGTCTTCATCCTCGCCACGCTCGGTTCAGCGGTGGGTACCTGGGTGGCCGGTTTCAGAATTGCCGGTACGCTGTTTGGCGGCTAGGCGCTGCATCGCCGCCGTCGGCGGGTCGATCTTGTGATACGACCGACTCGCCGCGTAGCTGTCGTTAAACACCTCGAAGTAGTCATCCAGCACCTCCGCAGCAGAGGTATCTCCGCCCTGGCGCAGCAGCTCAACGGCCACTTCAGCGGTGCAAAGATGCGCCTTGGAGGCAGGCTTGCGCAGCCGGTAGCGGGTCTCCCGCTCAGTGCGCAGCGGCAGCACCGGTAGTCCATCAAGGTAGGGGCTTTTACGAAAGATTCGCCGCGCCTGGCGCCAGGTGCCGTCCAGCAGGATATATACCGGAACCTTACCGCTTTGCCTTGCGTCACTCACCGCTGCCAACGACACCACGCGGTCGGCGTAGTCGGGCTGATCATCGGGAAATATCACGAACGGCGCGTAGCGCGAGTCATCCAGCAGCGCCAATAGTTGTTCATCGGGTGCGGTGCGGTACCAGGTAAACACCCGGGTTTGGGTCAGCACGTCGCCGATCAATCGCCCCGTATTGGTGGGCTTATAGTGCTCCAGAGGGTGGGTCAGCAGCCACACCTGGGCATGGCTTTCGGCCTTGACCTGATAGGGGCAGAGGCAATTGAGCTCGGGCAGATTGCAACCTTCACAGCGTCTGACAAAGCTACCCTCTCTCGACGCCTGGGCTACCGGCATCGGCATTGTGCGTACCGGACTCAGAGACTGACATCTGCGCTCCCACGATTGGTAAGGGGCGCCGAGTATAAAGCAGGCCCCCACTCAAAACGAACCTGTCTCATCACAACCCCATCTCAGTTCGAATCCATCCACCATGCCCACCGTTGTAAACCTGTATCTTATCCTTAGTTGACACTTGAACCGAGTCGCCGATAAAGTCTCGTCAACTTCCAAAAGAATATAGGTTTACCTGTGACCGCCACTGCTGCCAATCCCCAGACTGCCGCCGCCCGCCACGACTGGACACTGGACGAGATCAACGCGCTGTTTGCGCTGCCCTTCAACGACCTGCTGTTTCAAGCCCAGCAGGTACACCGCGCGCATTTTGACGCCAATGCGGTGCAGATTTCGACCCTGCTGTCGATCAAGACCGGCGCCTGCCCTGAAGACTGCAAGTACTGCCCCCAGTCCGGCCACTACAATACCCAGCTGGAAAAAGAGAAGCTGCTGGAAGTTAAAAAAGTCGTCGAACAGGCCAAGGCCGCCAAAGAAGCAGGCGCCAGCCGTTTTTGTATGGGCGCAGCGTGGCGCAGCCCGCGGGATAAAGATCTGGTGCTGGTGGAAGAGATGGTTCGCCAGGTCAAAGCCCTGGGGCTTGAAACCTGCATGACGCTCGGCATGGTCGACGGCGATCAGGCGAGCCGCCTGGCCACGGCGGGGCTCGATTATTACAACCATAACCTGGACACCTCGCCCGACTATTACGGCGAAATCATCACTACCCGCACCTTTAGCGACCGGCTGGATACCCTGGCCACCGTGCGCGAGGCGGGCATGAAAGTCTGCTCCGGCGGCATCCTCGGCATGGGTGAAGACGCCCAGGACCGCAGTGCCCTGTTGCAACAGCTGGCCAAGCTGTCGCCACACCCGGAATCGGTGCCAATCAATATGCTGGTCAAGGTGCCCGGCACGCCGCTGGAAAACGTCGAAGACTCCACCCAGGCGCTGGCGTTCCTGGCCGGCGCCAACTCGATCTTCTACGGCGATACACTGCTGACCACCGGCAACCCCCAAGCCGATATCGACCGTGCGCTCTTTGCCAAGCTGGGCCTTCATCCGGAGCGCCGGGAAACCTGCGAAGATGACGCGACCCACGCCCAGCGTCTGGCACAGCAGGCCGAACAGCACGCCCGCGCAGAACGTGTCGCCGAGCTCGCGGTCGACGCCAGTGTCTAAAGCGTGGCGAGAGCGCTTGGTTGATGCCCGCTCGAGCCGCCAGCAGGCAAATCGCTGGCGGACACGCCGAGTCATGGCAACGGGTGCACTCGACTTTGCCGGCAACGACTATCTGGGCTTGGCCCAGGATCCAAGGGTGCGTGAGGCCCAGGCAGAGGGCGCACGCCGCTACGGGGCGGGCGCCGGGGCATCGCATCTGGTTAGCGGTCATTTGCAGGTTCACGAGGCCCTGGAAGACGCCTTGGCACGCTGGACAGGCCGCGAGCGTGCGCTGCTTTTTTCCACCGGTTATATGGCCAACCTCGGCGTTTTGCAGGCATTGGCCGACGCCGATACGGCGATATTTCAAGACCGCCTCAACCATGCCTCATTGCTGGATGGCGCCACGCTAAGCGGCGCTCGTTCGCGGCGTTTTCATCACCGCGATGCCAACGACCTGAACCGCCTGCTCGCGCGCAGTAAGTGCCCACATAAACTTGTGGTTAGCGACGGCGTATTCAGCATGGATGGCGATGTGGCGGATATTGCCGCGCTGACCCGGGTGAGCCGGCAACACCGCGCCTGGCTGATGATCGACGACGCCCACGGCTTTGGCGTGCTGGGCCATCACGGCAGCGGCTGCGTGGGCGCTTCTTGGGGCAGCGCAGAAGTGCCTGTCCTGGTCGGCACTCTGGGCAAGGCACTCGGCACAGCCGGCGCCTTTGTTGCCGGGGATGCTGCACTCATCGAGCATATCACCCAGTTTGCCCGCAGCTATGTGTACACCACCGCCCAACCCCCCAGCATTGCCGCCGCAACGCTTAAAGCGTTGGAGATTGTTCAGGGTGAACCCGAACACCGCGACCATCTCAATGCCAACATCGCTTACTTCCGCCGCGAGGCGTTGCAGCTGGGACTGCCGCTTGGCGCGTCGTCCACCCCGATTCAGCCACTGCTGCTGGGCAGCGAAATCCGCACCCTCGCCTGGTCGGCAACGCTTGCCAAGCACGGCTTACAGGTCGGCGCGATTCGTCCGCCCACGGTTGCCAACGGTGAGGCGCGCCTGCGAATCACGCTCAGCGCCCGCCACACCCGCAGTGACATCGATCGTTTACTGGACGGCTTAAAGGTCTGCCAGCGCGAGGAGGCAAGATGCCACGCCCACCTTCACAACGCCTAGTATTGCTCTCGGGCTGGGGCATTGATCAACGCATCTGGCAGCCACTCGAGAGCTGTTGGCCCGCGTCTGTCGAAGCCCACGCCGTTGACTGGCCGGGCTACGGCGATATGCCTGCCCTGCCCGACAACGCCACGCTTGACCAGCTGGCCAGCACCATTGCCGAACAACTGCCCATTGATGCCATTTGGGTCGGCTGGTCGCTGGGCGGGCTACTGGCGACGGCGCTGCTTGATTATCTCCCCGCACCGCGCGGTTTGATTCTTATCGGCGCGGGCAAGCGGTTTTACAGCGATGATGGCGTCACCTGGTCAGAACTTGCCAGTTTTCGCCGCGCCTTTGCCCGTGAGCCACACGCCACCTGGCGACACTTTTTGCGCTGGCAAGCGCAAGGCGAACCCAACGCCCGCCAAGCCCACCGACAGCTGCAAGCACTTCTGGGTGATACCCCCAGCGCCAACCACAGCACGCTGGCCCTGGGGCTTGATTGGCTTGCCACCCTCGATAACAGCCAACGTCTACACACTGCCCCCTGCCCGGTGACGCGCTTGGTCGGCGAGCACGACCCGCTGGTCAGCACATCGGCTCGTGACGAGGCAGCAACGCTAGCAAATGTCGGGCATTGCCCGATGCTCTCCCAGCCCGTTCAACTGGCTGAGTCACTCGCAACGCAGGCGGCGCTTGCCGTTAAGGAGCGAGCATGAGCACGACCGCCACCCCGCCACAGTCAGCCAACTGGCAGGCAAGCGTCGCGCATGCGTTTTCCCGCGCGGCCCCGCGTTACGACGCCCTGGCAGGCGCCCAGCGGCATATCGGCGACACCCTTTGGAGCACCTTACCTGGCAGGGCAAGCCAAGTGCTGGATCTTGGCTGCGGCACCGGTTACTGGACACATCGATTAGCCCAGCGTTACCCCGACGCCCAGCTAACGGGGCTGGATATTGCGCCCGGCATGCTCGCCCAAGCCCAGGCGTGCTATGGGCCCCGCATTCGTTGGCAACTGGGTAATGCCGAGGCGCTCCCCTTTGCCGCAGAAAGGTTTGATCTGGTGTTTTCCAACCTGGCGATTCAGTGGTGCCGCGATATTGGCATGGTGATGAACGAACTCCAGCGGGTACTTGCACGCGGGGGCCAGGCGCACCTCACGACGCTACTGCCCGGCACGCTGGTTGAGGTCGCCCATGCCTGGCAGCGCCCGGAGGCGCTATTGCAGACACCCGACCGGAATGAACTGGTGCGCGCCATCGAGCACAGCGGGCTGACGCCTATTCATCAGCATGCCGAGCGGCGCACCTTCCACTACCCCGACCTGAACGCCGTGATGGCCTCCATCAAGGGCGTCGGCGCTCAGGTCTCAAGGCCCCACGCCCGGCGGCTGACGCGTCGCGAGCTGCAGACTGCCCGCGAGCGTTTTGAAACGCTGCGTGAGCCCCAAGGCCTGCCCCTCAGCTACCAGTGTCTTACCCTGCACCTGGAAAAACCGTTATGAACACATTCTTTGTTACTGGCACTGACACCGATGCGGGCAAAACGCTGGTGACCAGCACCCTGCTCGCGACTGCCAGCGCGCAAGGGCTTACCACGCTGGGCTTGAAGCCGGTCGGCCGCCCGTCAGTTACGCAACGGTCAATCCCTGGGCGTTCGAGCCCGCCATTGCGCCGCACTTGGCCGCAAGCGAGGCGGGGCAAGCGCTTAAGGTTAGCGACATCGTGGCAACACTTGGCGCGACCCTTGCGCAAACGCAACGAGACCTGACCCTGATCGAAGGCGCGGGCGGCTGGCGGGTACCGCTCAACGACCGCGAGGATTTTTGCGCTATTCCCCGCCTCATGCGCCTGCCGGTGATTCTGGTGGTCGGCCTGAAGCTGGGCTGTCTTAACCATGCCAGACTCACCGCCGAGGCCATTCTCGCCGACGGCCTGACGCTTGCGGGCTGGGTGGGCAGCGTGGTCGACCCGGCGTTTGCCGCTGAGTCGAACCGCTTTGCTGCCAACCTTGACGTGCTCAAGCGAACCTTACCGGCTCCCTGCCTGGGCGTTATCCCGCAACTCGCACAGCCGTCGCCGGAAACCGCACAGCTTTACCTTTGCCTGCCGCCGTTACGCACACTGGAGACCCTATGACCTCGCCTGTCTGGCATCCCTATGCCGATCTCAAACATCAAACGCCGGCGCCCAAGGTGGTGGGCGGTGACGGCGCTCACTTTGTACTTGAGAGCGGTGAACGCCTGCTGGATGCCACCTGCTCCTGGTGGTGCATGATTCACGGCTACGCCCACCCGCGCCTGGTGGCGGCCATTCGCGAGCAGGCCGGTGAGCTGTGCCACGTGATGCTCGGCGGCCTCACCCACGAGCCCGCCGATCGCCTGGCGCGCGAGCTGGTGCGCATCACCCCCGCTGGGCTTAACCACGTGTTCTATTCCGACAGCGGCTCGGTGGGCATGGAAGTGGCGATGAAAATGGCCTTGCAGTATCAGGTGCTCACCGGCAACCCCGGCAAGCGCAAGATGCTATCGCTGATGAAGGCCTATCACGGCGACACCACCGGCTGCATGGCGGTGTGCGACCCGGAAGAAGGCATGCACGGTCTGTTTACAGGCCTGCTGCCCCAGCACCATTTTGCCCCGGCACCCAACGCCCCTTATGACGCCACTGCTGAGCAGGTCGAACACGATCTTAGCGCCCTGCGTGAGGTGCTTGAACGCCACCATGATGAGATCGCCGCGCTTCTGATGGAGCCGCTTTTACAGGCCGCGGGCGGGCTCAATATGACCTCGCCGGACTATATACTGGGTGCCAGGGCACTGTGCGATGAGTTTGGCGTACTGCTGATTTTCGACGAAGTGGCCACCGGCTTTGGCCGCACCGGCAAGCTGTTTGCCGCCGACCACGCGGGGGTTACGCCGGATATCATGGTGCTCTCCAAAGGCTTGACCGGCGGTTATCTAGGCCATGCCGCGACGCTTGCCACGGATCGCGTTCACGACGCCTTTATCGGCGACAGCGAGCACCACGCCTTTATGCACGGGCCGACATTTATGGGCAACCCGCTGGCTTGTCGCGTGGCGCTTGAAAGCCTGCGGGTGTTCGAGGAAGAGGATTACCTTGGCAAGATCACAACGCTTAACCAATTACTGCGCCGCGAGCTTCTGGATGACCGGGCGCTCAACGCGCACCCAGCCGTGGCTGATGTTCGCGTACTTGGCGCTACAGCGGTGATTGAAGCGCACGCCGCAGAAGAACTGAAAGGCGTGGCAAGCTTCGCCCGCGAACGCGGCGTCTGGCTGCGCCCCATCGGCCGCTGGCTGTATACCATGCCCGCCTACATTACTTCCGAAACGGAGATGGTGAAGATTACTGACGTTATGAAGGCATGGTTTTTCGAAAGCTCAAGGCAGCATCAAATTACCCTGCTTGCGCCACTGGTTGACCAGCGCGGGGACGCCTTCGCCGGCGGTGGTGTTAATGGCCACTACCAGGAAAAAATCCGCTTGGCCTGCGATCTCGCAGGCGTCTTCAAACAGCGGTACCGATTCACCAAACCAGACAACGTCCGGGCGCAGTTGGCTGCCCTTATCGCAGATATCTCCCAGCTCAATACCGCCTTTGGGAAGTGGATAACGCAGCCGGGGATCCACTGTAGAACGCGCTTTAAGGATTTCACCGTGCAGGTGCAAGACGTGGCGCGACCCTGCCCGCTCATGCAGATCATCAATGTTTTGGGTAATCACGCTGACCTTGAAGCCCTCCTGCTCAAGCGCAGCCAGCGCTTTATGGGCCGCATTGGGCTTGGCGCGACGAATCTGATCTCGGCGCTGATTATAAAACCCCAGTACCCGCTCGGGATCGTGCCGCCAGCCTTCCGGCGTCGCCACCTCCTCTACCGGGTGCTCTTCCCACAGGCCGTCACTGGCGCGAAAGGTTTTTATCCCGCTCTCGACGCTGATACCTGAACCGGTGAATACCACCAAGTGTGGGGCGTCTGCCATAGTGTCCTCGCCGTGATTGCTGTATGTCTCGCCCTAATATACCAGCTGGCCCACGGTACCCGCGAAACGCTGCTTGTTACGATACGGGTAGACATCAATCACCCGACCATCGCGAATGGCTTTTTGTACCTCCAGCCAGTAGTCAGGGTCGAAGAGCTCGGGGTGCTGCTCCATGAATATGTCGCGCAGCGTTTTATTGGCAAACATGAAAGGGCCAAATTCCTCGGGGAAAATATCGTTGGGGCCTATCGACATACTCGAGGCATCGACGCCCTGGCCTTTTGGCATGTGCCGAAACCGGCACTCGGTGATGTAGCACACCTCGTCGTAATCGTAAAAAATCACCCGGCCGTGGCGGGTAACGCCAAAATTCTTGAGCAACATATCGCCAGGGAAAATATTCGCCGCCGCCATTTGCTTGATGGCGTTGCCATAATCCTTGAGCACCGTGGCCCGCTCGGTCTCGCTGCACTGCTCAAGGTAAATATTCAGCGGCGTCATCATCCGCTCGGTGTAGCAATGTTTGATGATCACCTTGTCGTCTTTAAGCGAGACAATTGAAGGGGCCACCTCGAGAAGATGCGCCAGACACTCGGGCTCAAAGTGATCCTTGCGAACGGTAAAATTGGAGAATTCCTGGGTATCCGCCATGCGCCCTACCCGGTCGTGGCGCTTCACCAGCCGGTACTTTTCGCGCACCACGGCGTGGGTCACATCCTTGGCCGGGTCGAATTTATCCTTGATGATCTTGAACACGGTGCGAAAGCTCGGCAGCACAAACACCGCCATCACCATGCCACGCACGCCAGGTGCAATAATGAACTTGTCCTCGCGCTTGGCAACCTGTTGGTTCAAGGCACGGAAAAACTCGGTCTTGCCGTGCTTGAAAAAGCCGATCGCGGCATACAGCTCGCCTTCCGGCTTATGCGGCATCAGCTGTTTCAAGTAGTCGACAAACTCGCCGGGCACCGGTACGTCGACCTGAAAGTAGGCCCGCGTGAAGGAGAAAATAATTGATACCTCGTCGGTCTCGGTGAGCACCGTATCCAGATGCAGGCAAGGGTCGCCGCCCTGCTCCTCGCCAAAGCCTTCGCCATGCAAAATCGGTAGAACCAGCGACACCTGCTCACCGCCGCCCAGAATCCGCCCCACAAGATAAGCGCCTTTGTTGCGATAGAAGACACTTTTCAAAAGCTCTATCTGGGCATCATCGGCCTGTAAGATGGCGGCAGGCAGCTGCGCTTCGAGAAGCGCCGTCCCAAGCCCGACATCACGCTCCAGGTCGGCAAATGGGTTATCGAACGGGGCTTCTTCCAGCGCCCACCTCAGGGCACTTGGCCAGTCCCCATTGACCGAGCAGCGACGGCACAACTCAATGCCCGAGCGATGCGCGGCATCTTCGCGCGAGCTGTACACGAACATCCATTCATTGCGGATATGACGGTGTTGAAAAATCGAGCAAAACAGTGAGTTAAAAAAGGTTTCGGCCAGCTCGTAATCGAGCCGCTTGCTGATCAGTTCCGCATAGTGGTGGCGCGCTTCGCCCCAGGTCTCGCAGTGGGCCAGCACGTCTTGGGGGAAGGTACGCTGCAGGCGCCCCAGGGTGTCATCCACCTTTTCGCCATAGAGGTTGATACGCGCCGCGGATGCCTGCTGGGCGTCGCGCCAAGCCGCCTCGCGGAAGCGGCGACTGGCATCGAAAGTAATCTGTTTGAAGCGCGCACGGTACTCGTCAAAGCCGTGCAGAATGGTGGCCGCTAGGCGATACGCGGGAGAAAGTTTCACAGGCTGGCCTCCAGTCGATTTTAACTAGCGTTACCCAACGGCAAACACCATGCAAGACGACATTGGTGGACGGGGTATCGCGCCAGGTATCGACGCTTACCAGTCAGCCAGCTTACCCATCGCATTGCTGGGCAGGGTATCGCCGTAGTCTACCCGAACGGGGCGTTCGGCGGCAGGCCACCGCGATATGGCTTGAGTGATCGCATCGGCGGCTTCCTGCTCGCTGCCTCGGGGCACCACAAACGCCTTCAAGCGACATTGATTGGTCGAGCCTGTAGTGCGTATCGCACAGTCAACAACGCTATCCAGCGACTTTAGCCGTTGGGCCACGTGCTGTGGGTTTACATTGACCCCACCAATGACAACCACATCGTCATGACGACCAAGTAGCGTAAAGGTCGTTTCATCGTGCCAACGCGTGTTATCCAGCAGTGGAGTGACCATGCCCCCCTGAACACGCTCCAAGTGATGCGCATCGTGGCGCTGCCAGTGGCCAAGTAGCTGATAGTCAGCGTCTCGCCGCCAGCGGGTAGCAACACCACCGGTTTCCGTACTGCCGTAAATATCCAGTAACCCGGTTAGCCCCCGGGCGATCAATGCATCCGACGTAGCAACCGATAAAGGCGCGGTAGACGACACGCCCATTATGCCTTCAGGCCATTCCTTTACTGACCTGGCCAAATAGTCCCAACGCGGCGGCACGGTGACCAACAAATCGCCGGACGATAAGGGAGGTAAGGTCGTTGTTTCCACGCTCAGGCGGGGGATATTCAGGGTACCAGGCAACGCCACACCCAGCATGAAACCGTACAGATGATGCAACGGCAGCCAGCTGACCACGCGTTGTATCGGCATCAGCGTTGCAAAACGGTGGGCCAAGGCATGCGCCTCGGCTTCGATATCTTCCCAGCGGTGTAAATGAGGGGTGGGGGTTCCCGTGCTTCCCGATGTTCGAAACGTCACCCCAGACGTGTCGGCGACAGCATCCACAACTAAAGCGGCCCAATCATCGACGCTTTGCGTCATTAACAGGCGGTCTTCGACGCCTTTCTCATGCAGACAAAAGAATTCATTGACGCAGGCGGCCAGGTGCAGTCTTTCGAGAGAATCAATACTCGGTGAATATTGCCAGTCTGGCGCAGGCGCTCCGCGATAGGCCGCCAGTTCGGCGCTCAGCAATGACTTAAGGACCGCTTTACCATCGGCTTCGCTCAGCCACTGAGGCATCTGATTATCCTTAATGACACCAACACATCATTTGTAAATGCACAAAGCCGCTCACTCATGTTAACCGAAGAGCAAACGGCCGCAGGGGGGTTACAGACGCTTAACGAAAATCCAGTACGTATCACCTGAAATGGCTTTCTTCATGTGCACTTTTACTTTGGTGGGCGTCATCTTATAATCGAAGACGTATTCAAACATGGTGTTCAGATCACCACTTTTGACGCCTTCTTTAAAGCGGCCCTGGAATTCCTTGCTTTGCGTGCAGGGTGCAACGTCAGTAAAGAAGTTCTTGCCGATAACGCTTTTGGGATCTCGCCCCGTTATGCCGCCTTCTGCTGCGTTGTATTGAATAATTTTACCGTTGGCATCTAGTTGGATTGCTCCAAAGGCCAACTCATCCAGCTTTTTATCGTCCATCTTGGCAAGCGAGTTTTCGATATCATCGCCACCAAACTTAACCATTTCCATCGCCATTACCACATCTCCTCAGCAAAATAGACTGCTAATGTTGTTATCTTTCAAAATCTTTACAAACGTACAATATCTGTAAAAGCAATCTCAAATTAGCAGCATCGATCAGGTAAGGCAATCAACTCATACAAATGGATGAGATCCGTTTAATACTTTACGAATGTTTGAGTAATGCATCCAGCTTAGTCACCCGCAAGCAGAAAGGGCCGGCAGTGCGGTCGGCAATCAAAAACCCCACCTGGGTAATATCCGCTGGTTTGATAGGCGGTGCGTCGGTCAGCAGTGTGCCTCGGCGGACGGCCTCAAAATCTTCCCATGAAAAGCTCAGGGTTTCCCAACTATCCTGGGCAGGGGTAAATTTCACTCGGTAAGCGGAAGCATCACCAAGGGAAGTGCTTTTAAGACGCAGTTGATAGGTGCGGCCATCGCCGCACACGGTTAGCGTGATGCCTTGGGCATCCGCTAGCGTTGCTTCAAAATCGTGGGGCTCGCGACGAACGGAAGCAAAGCCACCGCCGTTTTCCAGCGATACCTCGCCATGAAAGCGCCCCATACCGTCAATAACACCGAACTGGCTCCGGGATTGGCCGCCCATCACGCCATCATCGACGGCGTACCAGCGCGGCTGTTCATTGGGATCATTAAAGGTCAGCGTCATAAGACCACCTCGCAACGGCTCATAAATACATTGATAAGAAAAAGCCCCTGGCGTCATGCCGCCAGGGGCTTATCACACTAGCTTAATCTTAGGTTCGCTTATAGCTTGGCGGCGGCGGCCGATGCGGGTTCGCTCTCATCTAGCTCCTCAGGTGAAGCGGACACCAGCGCAAACTCCTCCTCGGCGGTTTTTGCGACCAGATGATGTTGACTGTAGAGGAAGTAGTAGGCTGCCCCGGCAATAAACAGCACGATAGTGTAGTTAAACGCGCGGGGATCGAAGGCGTATACACCTGTGAGCGCCACCAGCGAGAGCACTAATGCAATGCCCGAGGTGACTACGCCGCCCGGCGTTTTATACGGGCGCGGCAGGTCGGGCTGTTTTACCCGCAGCATAATGTGGCTCAACGCCATCAGTGCATAGGAGATAGTGGCACCGACCACGGCCATGCCCAGCATGAGATCGCCCTCACCGCTGAGTGACACCAAAAAACCAAACACACCGGGGACAATCAGCGCTAGATAAGGCACTTTGCGTTCGCTGGTCAGCGATAGCGATTTCGGTATATAGCCCGCACGGGAAAGTGCGAATACCAGACGGCTATAGCCGTAGATAATCGAAAAGAAAGAAGCAATCAGCCCGGCCAGGCCCAGCACGTTAACCAAGGTGGCAAGCATGGGGTTACCCGCCGCATTCAGCGCATCCACAAGCGGCACGCCGCTTTGACCAATCATTTCAGCCCCCGCCGCACCGGCGAGCAGTACCACGACTAACAAGGCGGTGAACAGCAGAAACAGCATCGCGCCGATAATGCCTTTGGGCATATCCCGCGCCGGGTCTTTGGCTTCTTCCGCGGCCAGCGGCACGCCTTCCACCGCCAGGAACAGCCACATGCCGAAGGGAAGCGCCGCCCAAATCCCGTACCAGCCAAACGGCATAAAAGCGCTCGCACCTGCGGCATCGGTGGGGGCGATATCAAACAGGTTGGCGGCGTCAAAACTACCGATCAATGCCACGGCGGTGGCAATAATGGCAAACACCGCCAGGCCACTAATCACCATCATGACTTTTAGCGCTTCCCCTACGCCTGCCAAGTGAATGCCGATAAACACGGCGTAAAACAGCAGGTACACCAGCGGGCCATTAATGCCCAGTAACGACTCCACCGCCGCCCCGATAAAAATCACAATCGCCGCTGGGGCCAGGGCGTATTCGATCAATACCGCAAGCCCCGTCAGATAACCACCGGCCGGCCCCATTGCCTTGCCAGATACGCTTGATCAACGGATGGTTGTGTCATCATTTTGCCCTCATGGTGTGGAACGAAAGTGTCGTCAGCGGCGTGCTTTGCTTTGTGCTGCTTACTGCGTTCCATATTGTTATTGGATAATCGTTACGTCGTTGTTGTTATACGGCTGTTGTTATACGGCTGCTGCCGTACGCTAAGGTTGTTAATCAGCGATCAGAAAGTTGCGTATTGAACCGGGGGCGGTGTTCCCCTCCAACACATCGTCTTCACTACGGTCTTTCAACTTAACCCCCGACAGCTTGAGCTGACGGGCCTCCTTTAACAGCAGAAAGAAGCGCCGCGCGGCCTCTTCAATCTGCAAACCTGCCGGGCGCACGTTGGAAATACAGTTGCGCCGGTCATCTTTTAGCCCCGGTTCTGGTGCCCAAGTCATATACAGCCCCAGGCTGTCCGGCGAGCTCAGGCCTGGTCGTTCGCCGATCATCACCAGCACGGCTTCGGCATTGAGCAGCGCGCCAATCTCATCGCCAATCGCCACTCTCCCTTGCTCAACAATGGTCAGCGGAGCTAGCTGCCAATCGGCAGCATCGCTGTTGAACATCTGATACAGCGTGCTAAGAAACGGTGCGCTGTTCTGCTGCACGGCCAGCGCAGAGAGTCCGTCAACCACCACCACCGCCAGGTCATAGCGCTGCTGAGCCGCGGCGGCTTGCTGTAATTGCGCATGGGTTTCATCGTTGAGGCGGCGGCCATAGTCAGGCCGCTGCAGATACATGGCGCGGTCTTGGGCATGGCTATGTAAGCGTACGGGCGCCTCTGATAAATCAAGCGCTGCGGTTAACTCGCTGGCAAGCGCGTCGACATCCAGTGCGGTGTGAACGGCGTCTTGAGCCTGAGCGTGGGCCAGTTGAAACGCCAGTAGCTTGCTGGTCGGCAGGCTGATACCCGCGCGCCCCAGACCAATCCGTGCGTCGGTAAACGCATTCAGTCGCTCCCAAGGATTTTCCACCACTATGGGTGATGTTGACTTATCAACCATGACGAGGCTCCTTGGGCAGGTGGCGCAGGCTGTTGGCAAAGGCAGCGGGGAGTTGGTCGTTAAGCCGATGGGTGCTGACATCCTGGAAGATCTGCATCTCTTCAAGCCAGCGTTCAAACTCCGGTGCCGCTTTTAGCCCCAGCACCCGCCGGGCGTAGAGCGCATCGTGAAAGGAGGTGGTCTGGTAATTGAGCATAATGTCGTCGGAACCGGGGATGCCCATGATGAAGTTGCAGCCCGCCACGCCGAGTAACGTGAGCAGGTTATCCATGTCGTTCTGGTCGGCCTCGGCGTGGTTGGTATAGCAAACGTCGCAGCCCATGGGCACGCCTAACAGCTTGCCGCAGAAGTGATCCTCAAGCCCTGCCCGAGTGATCTCTTTGCCGTCGAACAGGTACTCGGGGCCGATAAAGCCCACCACGGTATTGACCAGCAGCGGGTTAAACTTGCGCGCCACCGCGTAGGCGCGGGCTTCGCAGGTCTGCTGGTCGAGCCCGTGGTGGGCATCGGCGGAGAGCGAGCTGCCCTGCCCGGTTTCGAAATACATCACGTTACGCCCCACCGTGCCGCGGTTAAGCGACTGGGCCGCCACTTCGGCTTCCGCCAGAGTGCTCAAGTCAAAACCAAAGCTGCGGTTGGTGGCTTCGGTGCCGCCAATCGACTGAAACACCAGATCAACCGGTGCGCCCTGCTCGATCGCTTCCAGCGTATTCGTGACGTGGGTAAGCACGCAGGACTGGGTGGGGATTTGATACTTCTGAATCACCTCGTCCATCAGGCGCATCAGCTTGACGCTCTGGGCGACGTTATCGGTGGCGGGGTTGATGCCGATCACCGCGTCGCCGCTGCCGTAGAGCAAACCATCCAAGATACTCGCAGCAATGCCGGTGACATCATCGGTGGGGTGATTGGGCTGGAGCCTTGTTGAGAGCCGACCCGGCAGGCCGATGGTGTTACGAAACGCCGTAGTCACCCGGCACTTCTTGGCCACCAGAATCAGATCCTGATTGCGCATCAGTTTGCTGACGGCAGCGGCCATCTCGGGGGTAATGCCCGCTCTTACGTGTGTTAGCACGTCACTGGTCGCGTGGTCAGACAGCAGCCAGTTACGCAAGTCGCCCACGGTCAGATGGCTTATCGGCGCGAAGGCATCGGCGTCATGGTCATCCATAATTAACCGAGTAATCTCATCCTCTTCATAAGGAATCAGCGCCTCGTTCAAAAAGGTGGTGAGCGGAAGCTCAGCCAGCACCATCTGGGCTACCACCCGCTCTTCAGCACTCTCGGCCATCACGCCAGCCAAGCGGTCGCCTGAACGAGGCGGCGTGGCTTTGGCCATCAGCTCGGCAAGGCTTGCGAAGCGGTAGCTGCGGCTGCCCACCGTAAAGTGATAGGTTTGTGCCATAGCGCGTTCCTTTTGGCGAAATGAGGCGCTACAAAGCGCCAAGGTACAAAACTTGCTTGTTTCTACCTTAGCGCTAACCCTTAATAGGAAGTATCGAGTTTCGGCAAACTCACCAAACCTTCGATAACTCAAATTAAAACAAATAGATGCATATTAAAAAGAGCCATTAGCATCCTCAAAAGGCCCCAAAGGAGTTGATCATGGACTCGTCTGGCAGTGCTCGCGCACCAAAAAGATGCATTCAGGAAGCGTTTGATGCTGATGAGCACGCCAGCAACCTGACGCGCTGGCAACAGCAATACGACCAGTTAAGCCCTGGCCGATTTTATGGTCGGCTGGATGAAATCGAGCTGACCGGTATGCAGGTGTTTAAAGAGCACACCGGCCAAGCGCTGCGCCAGGACTGCTGCGTTTGGCCCAACTCGCTGTGGATTGGCATACCGCCATTAACGCAAGGGTCGCGCATTAACGGGCAGTCGCTGAATGTCGATGAGGTCATGTGTCGGCCAGGCGGCCACGACTTTGAGCTCGTCACTCCAGACGCGTTTGATATTTACGGTTTGGTGGTTGACCTGCCCACGCTGAGCGCTGCTGCAGCGCAGCAGGGGATTACGCTGGACGAACGATGGCAGCAAGTACCCCGCCGCCATGTGCCACATAACACCCTGAGTGCCGTTACGTTTTTGCTAGAAAGGCTATTGGTTAAACCGACGGGTGCAGTTGCCGAACAGCTGCATCAAGATATTTTTTTGATGGCCCTGCTTGAGTTACTTCAGGCCGAAAAGCCTTGCCAGGAAGCACCACCCAGCTATGCACACCGAAAAGAAGTCGTCGACCGCGTGAAGCGCTACGTCGACGAGCATTTGGAAGGGCCGGTCACCATGGAGGCGCTGTGTGAACTGACCCATGTTAGCCGGCGCACGCTGCAGTACAGCTTCACCACCATTCTTGGCATTAGCCCGCTACAGTTTTTACGCCTAACGCGGCTGAATCGCGTGCGTCGGGCGCTAAGAGCAGCATCACCGGAGCAGTCGGTCACCGACATTGCCACCTATTGGGGATTCTGGCATCTGGGCCAGTTCGCCCACGACTATAAGCAGCAGTTTGGTGAGTGCCCCTCACAAACGTTGAGCGCCAACCAGCCAGCGGTCAGCAAATTGGTCGGCGGGTAGCGGCCGGTCAAAATAGTAGCCTTGCGCCTGGGTACACCCCATCGCAACTAGCGCTTCTGCCTGGGAAGCATGTTCAATGCCTTCCGCGATCGTTTCGAGCCCCAAGGTGGTCGCCATGGCAATAATTGTCTCGACAATAACGCGGTCATTGTCACTGGTGAGCATGTCACGGACGAACGAGATATCAATTTTGATTTTATCGGCGGCAAAGCGCTTTAAATAGGCCAGCGACGAATACCCTGTGCCAAAGTCATCAATGGCCAACCCCAATCCTTTCTCTTTCAGAGTTTTGGTCATGGCAATGGCTTTTTCGGGATTCACCATGATACCGCTTTCGGTGATTTCCAGGCTGAGCATTGAGGCTGCCACCTGAAACTGCTGACAGTAGTCCAATAGTGACGTTACCAAGTCGCCGTCTTCAAACTGGTCGGCCGCAATATTGATCGCCAACTGCCCCGGTAGCCGCAGGCCCTGTTGGTGCCATTGCGCCAATTGCCGACAGGCTTCCTCAATCACCCAGTTGCCCAGCGCCACTATCATGCCGCGCTCTTCGGCAATGGGAATAAACTTGCTGGGCGAGACGACACCTAACTCCTCGTCGTGCCAACGGCATAGCGCTTCAGCGCCAATTAACTGCCCGTTGCGAAGGTCGATTTGAGGCTGAAAATGCAGACGCAGCTTTTTTTCTGTGATGGCAATGGAAAGACGTTTGGCGATCTGCAACTGCTCAGCGACTTCGCACTCCATCCAGGGCTCAAAGACACACACGGCTAACTTCTGGCGTTTGGCCTGATACATGGCAATATCGGCACTTTTCAGAAGATCCAAAGGCGTTGTCGCATGCCGGGGGTAGAGCGAGATACCGACGCTGACCGCGAGTTCAAAGGATTGCTGGTGAATGCTGAAAGGATATTCGATGCACTCACACAATCGCCGGGCATTTGCCAGTGCATCGGCCTCATTGCGAGCAGGACAGACCACAACAAATTCATCACCGCCCAACCGCGCCAGATACTCGTTGTTCATCAATGATGCCGCCAAGCGACTTGCCACCTCTTTAAGAACGAGATCCCCCAGATCGTGCCCGGCGGTGTCATTAATCTCTTTGAAATGGTTAAGGTCCAGAATTAACAGTGCCAAGCCCGGGGTCGGCGTGTCGGTGAGCACATGCTTTAAGTGGCGCATGAACGCCGCTCGGTTGGGCAATTGCGTACCCGCATCACTGAAGGCCAGTTGCCTTATACGGTTTTCATCTTGCTGTCGTTCCAGCTCTGAGGCTGCCCGGGCTGCAAATATCTGCAGCACATTACGCACAATATCCACATCGGCCAATGGCTCTTTAAACATCACACCAATCAGCCCCATAGGCTGGCCATGGCTGTTATCTAACCGCCTCCCTACGTAACCGTTTACCCAACTAAGTGCCCCGTTCGCTTCATCGGGAAGCATCATGGCGGCATCGTTATAAACAATGCACTCCCGTTCGAACATCACCTTGTGGCAAGGCACGCCGGGCAAGTAGTAGGCAAAATTATCCTGTAACTGGCCTTCTATGTAGAGCGTTAATGTACAAGCGAAATCAGTATCTTGTTCGTCCAGCAGCGCAATAAACCCGACGTCTGCCGATAAGGCTTCGGCCATGTGCACCGTGAGTTGATGAAGAAACGCCTCGCCATTGCTGGCCGAGACAGCCGTCGCAATTCTTGTTACCGCATGCTGGATACGTGCTTCTGCTTGTTGTTGACGACGGCTATAAATCCCTAATGATACTTCACTAGCCAACTCTTCCAACAACTGTGTTTCATCGGCATCCAGCCTATCCGGCTGTCTATGATAGAGCGTCATAACGCCGTACTGTTTATCGGCATACTGAAGCGGCAAAGCAACAATCTGTCCGGCACCCAACACACTGAGGGCCTGATTAACACCCGAGGGCAAGGTTTCATCATTGGGGCGTTCAATGACAACAGGGCGTTTAAGTTGCAGGGCTCTTTCGGCTAGCCCCTGGCAGTAACGTGAAATAAAAAGCTGGGCAGGGCTCAACCAGGAAGCGGCCTCACCATCTTCATCCGCCATTGCCTCTATGGATAAAGTATCGTCTGATTCAGCATCAGGCGTTAACGCGGTAATCCAAGCACCAGCGTACCCGC
>JAIVHM010000095.1 GCA_020201095.1 Halomonas sp.
GTCGCACCCAAGCAATCCTGCCGCTTAAAGGTAAGATTCTGAACGTTGAGAAGGCGCGCTTTGACAAAATGCTTTCGTCAGCCGAAGTTGGCACGCTGATAACGGCGCTTGGCTGTGGTATCGGTCGGGAGGAATTTAATCCCGACAAGTTACGTTACCATTCCATCATCATCATGACTGACGCCGATGTCGATGGTTCGCATATTCGAACGCTGCTGCTGACTTTCTTTTTCCGTCAAATGTCCCAGTTGATTGAACGGGGTCATGTGTTTATTGCCCAGCCGCCCCTTTATAAGATCAAGCGTGGCAAGCAAGAGCTTTACCTCAAAGACGAGCAGGCGATGGTTGATTACCTGACGACAACGGCTCTTGATGGTGCTGCGCTTCATGTTAATGCGGATGCCCCGGGCATTGCAGGTTCACAGCTTGAAACATTAGTTAATCAATATCGTAATGTGATGAAGCGCATTGATCGACTTGCGCGCGTTTATCCTATTGAAGTGCTCAAACAGGCTGTGAATGCGACTGCACTAGAGGGGGAGTCAAGCCTAAAAGATCGTATTACCATGGAAAACTGGATTGCTGAGTTACAAAAAGCCATGGACGATATGGTGGCGTATGAAGGCGGCCCGCGTTATCAGTTCTATCTTCACGAAGACACTGAGCGTGGCCTTCATTTGCCCGCCGTATCACTCATTGCTCATGGGGTTACCACGGAGTACGTTTGGGGTCTGGATTTCTTTGAGAGTGCCGACTACCGCGCTATTGCGGGCCTGGGTGAGACATTAAACGGTCTTCTCGAAGAAGGCGCCTATATCGCACGAGGTGAGCGTCAGAGACCTGTTGCGGACTTCTCTGAAGTACTTGCCTGGTTGATGCAGGAAGGGCAGCGCGGTCTCTCTGTCCAGCGTTATAAAGGGCTTGGTGAGATGAACCCTGATCAACTCTGGGACACCACGATGGATCCCGACAGTCGCCGTATGCTGAGGGTGACCATTGAAGATGCGGTCGCTGCGGATATGATGTTTAACACCCTTATGGGTGATGATGTTGAGCCGCGCCGCAACTTTATTGAATCTAATGCGTTGGTGGCTAACATCGATATCTAACATAGTGTTTCACGTGAAACAGTAAGTGTTAAATTGATAAAAAACGCTGTCTCCTTTCTTTTGGGAGCAGCGTTTTTTTATGGGGCTAATCTTGTTGGCCGCAGAGCCAATCGGCAAACTCAGCAAGGTCGCGATAGACGGCTGTCTTCTCCAAGCCAACATTTCTGTTGAATGCTTTTTCTCCCTTACCTGTTTTGACTAGCACTGGTCGACAGCCAACCGCTTCTCCTGCTTGAAGATCCCTTAAGCTATCACCCACCATCCAACTGCCTTCAAGGCTCTCCATACCCAATGTTTTTTGGATATCAACAAGCAGGCCGGGCAGCGGCTTGCGGCAATCGCAGTTGTCATCGGGGCCGTGTGGGCAGTAAACAATATGGGCGATTTGACCGCCTTCGGCATTAACCAGGCTATGCAAATGCATATGCATGGTTTGTAGCGTCACTTCATCGTACAACCCGCGGGCGATACCTGACTGGTTAGTGGCGACGGCAACCGTAAAGCCTGCCTGGGATAGCTTGGCGATTGCTTTAATTGCGCCGGGTAAGGGGACCCATTCAGCCAAGGATTTGATGTAGGCATCAGAATCATGGTTAATCACGCCGTCACGATCGAGAATGACAAGCTGATTAGCATTTAACATAGGTATCCTTTATACGGTGGGTGGTGGGTGCGACGACTTACACATCGACTTTAGATTAAAACGTGATTGATGAAAGCGCGAATGTTTCACGTGAAACAGGATCGTTTTTATAAAAAAGCCCGGCAACTTAAGTGGCCGGGCTTGAGCTTTCAGAGTTTTAAAATGTATCCGATAGCTATATGACGTTACTGAGGTAATTGGGCAATGTCGGCCACTTCAAGGAATAGCGCTTGAAGACTGGCAAGCAGCGCAAGGCGGTTACGGCGAGTTGCTTCGTCGTCAGCCATCACCATTACCTGGTCAAAGAAATTATCCACCGGCTCGCGCAGCATTGCCAACGCATCAAGAGCCTGATGGTAGTTGCCAGCGGCAAACAGCGGTGCCACCTCTTGCTGGCTAGAGGTTACCGCATCGTACAGTGCTTTTTCAGCCTGCTCTTTCAGTAGGCTTTGATCAACCTGAGTACTGCCATTGTGCTCCTGCTTACTAAGAATATTAGAAACACGTTTATTGGCAGCGGCCAATGCAGAAGCTTCCTCGCGCTGGGTGAAGGCTTTAACGGCACGCAGGCGGCGGGCAAAATCGAGCGGTGTCGTCACCGGGCGGGCACGAACAGCCAGGTACATTTCGGCGCTGATGCCCTCTTCCTGACCCCAGGCGCGGAAGCGATCCAGCATGTAGGTCAAGACATCATCGACTAATCCATCCGCCTTGGGTAGGTCCTGGTACTGTTCAGCGGCCACACTAAGCAGCCCCCGAAGATCGAGATTAAGCTCGCCTTTTACCAAGATGTTCAGCACCCCGATGGAAGCACGGCGCAACGCAAAGGGATCTTTGGCGCCAGTCGGGCGCTGGCCAATACCGAAAATGCCGACCAGGGTGTCCAGGCGATCAGCCAGCGCGAGTGCCTTGCCTGTCGCACTTTGGGGAATGGCATCGGTTGCGAAGCGGGGCAGGTACTGTTCTTCCAGTGCCTGGGCAACGTCGGCAGGTTCGCCATCCTGCTCGGCGTAGTAACGCCCCATGATGCCCTGAAGCTCAGGGAATTCCAGTACCATTTCAGTCACCAGGTCACACTTGGCGAGCGCAACAGCTCGTTGGGCGTGGGTGACGTTACCGCTAATCTTTTCGGCGATATAGCTCGCGATAGCGCTGCTGCGGCGTGACTTGTCGGCCAGGGTGCCGAGTTGCTGCTGGAAGACAACACTTTCCAACTGGGGAATGCGCGAAGCCAGGGTACGCTTACGGTCGGTGTCGTAGAAAAACGCCGCATCGGCCAGTCGTGGGCGAATGACCTTTTCATTACCTGAAATCACCTGTTGAGGATCAGCGCTGTCGATGTTCGAGATGGTAATAAAAAGCGGTTTGAGCTTGCCGTGATCATCTAGAAGGTGGAAGTACTTCTGGTTGGCCTTCATGGATGAGATCAGACATTCAGCGGGCACTTCCAGGAAGCGTTCGTCAAAGCTGCCGGTCAGTGCCACGGGCCACTCAACCAAGCCGCTGACTTCGATCAACAGGTCTTCGTCGATCACCGCGTTGGCTTCCTGTACCTCCGCCTCTGCTAGTACCTGCTCGCGGATGCGCTCCCGACGTTTTAGACGGTCGGCTAGCACGAAGGCATCTTCCAGCGCGCTAAGGTAGGCATCGGCATGCTCGAGCTGGATAGCATCCGGTGCATGGAAGCGATGGCCATAGGTCCAGGTGCCCTTGTCGGTTTCCAGGTGGATCAGTTCGTCCACGCTGACACCGCAGGAGCGCGCAAAGCCTTCCGCCGCCTTGGTAGGTGCGCCATCTTTGAAGGCGGCTGCCAGGGCTGGACCACGGCGCTCGACTTCACGATCAGGCTGCTTGTCGGCAAGGCTTTTTACCTGCACCGCCAAACGGCGTGGTGTTGCATAAGCCGTAACGCCCTGAAAGGGAATATCAGCTTCCTGTAGACCCTTTTCGATACCAGCCGCGAAGGCATCTGAAAGCGCATCCAGCGCCGTCGGCGGAAGCTCTTCAGCGCCCAGTTCCAGTAGAAGCGTGTCAACAGCCATTATGCGTCTCCCTGATCGGCAAGTAGTTCGTGGCGCAGTGATTCCGGGGCCATGGGGAAACCTTCCGCTTTGCGCGACTGAAAATAGGCAGTGGCGACGTCCCGCGCCATGGTCCGAACGCGTAGAATAAAGCGTTGGCGCTCGGTGACCGAAATGGCGTGACGTGCGTCTAGCAAGTTGAACGTGTGCGACGCCTTCAGCACCTGTTCATAAGCAGGCAGTGGGAGCTGGGCCCCCAATAGTTTGCTGCACTCTTTTTCCTGGTGGTCAAAGTTAGCAAACAGCTGGTCAACGTCAGCGTGTTCGAAGTTGTAGGCAGATTGCTCGCGTTCATTCTGCAGGTAAACATCGCCGTAGCTGACCTCGCTGCCGTCAGGGGCAATGGCCCACACCAGATCATAAACGCTGTCGACGTTTTGTAGGTACATGGCGATGCGCTCAAGCCCGTAGGTCAGCTCGCCGGTGACCGGGTAACATTCGATACCGCCAGCCTGCTGGAAATAGGTAAACTGGGTGACTTCCATGCCGTTAAGCCAGATTTCCCAGCCAAGCCCCCAGGCGCCTAGGGTAGGGGATTCCCAGTTGTCTTCA
>JAIVHM010000258.1:0-1341 GCA_020201095.1 Halomonas sp.
GTCTGGATCATTCTCCAAAATCCACTTAGCCAACAACACCATAAGGATACTTTTACCGCTGCCCTGGGTATGCCAGATAACACCGCCTTCGTGTTTCTCAATGCGTGCCTGAGCCGCCTTAATTCCGGCATATTGGTGTGGGCGAGGGACTTTCTTCAGACCGGCATCAAAAATGATGAAGTTGCGGATCAATTCCAACAAACTCTTTTTATTGCAAATCTGTCTGAGCGGCCCATCCAGCAGCACACCCGCTGACAAATCTTCAAATTCGCCCTCATCTTTCCACTTCACAAAGAACTGTCTGGGAGTGCCCGTCGTTCCGTAGTAAAGACCTTCAGAATCATTCCCAGCCAATAACAACTGTGATGTGCTGAAAAATGATCGGTTAAAGATCTCTTCCTGATTGGAGATCAACTGGCCAATCGCATCCTCCACACCCTGGGAGTTCCGCTTTAGCTCAATGACCGCAACTGCAATACCGTTAAGATATATAACAAGATCAGGCCGACGTTGATGCTGGCCATGAAGTGTCACCTCCTCAGCCAAAGCGAAGTCATTTCGCTCTGGGCTTTCCCAGTCGATCAGATGAACATCCTGAAAAGGCTGACCCGGTGAGACCAACACACGCACCGGATAGCGCAACAAGTTATAGGTACGCATATTGGCCTGGTACAGCGTGACACCGGTAACGTCTGCGGATGCTTCCAGTTTTTGCAGCGCCGCTGAGATATGCTGTTCGGAATACCCCCGCTGGCGCAGGTTTGCGCGAAGGAGTTCCGGTTCAATTGCTCGATTGTTGTCCCGCTTACTCCAGTCACCGAGAAACTTATAACCAAGGCCATCGGGACGATCAGGGTTAGTGAAAAGGTCTTTCACACGGTTCTGGGTTTCGCGCTCGGGGCGTGGAACTGAGTACGTCATAGGCTTAGCCTCCTCTCTCTTGCCCGCCCTGATCAGTTGGGCTGACTGGTTACTAGGTGACCTAATCACCTGCCCGTTCAGTGAGGTTAACGGTGTCACGCAGATCTCGCTTTAAAACCTCCAGCATCTCAGTGTTGTGCTGGTTAATTTCGTCTCGCGTCCATGGCTCAGGCTTCAGCATCAACCATTGCTTGATACTGTCCAGACTTCCCTGCAGGTAATACTCCTTCTTGGCCTTGGGCGAAAAGTTGCTTAGCCGGGAGTTCTTGCTGTGGCTGATCAGGCAAAGATTACCGAACGAATCCAGTGTCTTACTTGGCAGTGCATCAATCCCCGGCATGGGATTTTGCGGGTAGAAATGCTCTACAGAGCTACGGAACGAAAATTCATATTCCTTCACTTTTGGTTCATTATTCCGAT
>JAIVHM010000258.1:1406-4841 GCA_020201095.1 Halomonas sp.
AGATAATCCAGATAATTGAACACCAGATTATTAGCAATATTACCGAAGGTCAGTCTCTGCTCATCAACGTCTGACCACCCCTGCACTTTCAACTGTCCTTTGCGCTCATAGATCATCCCGTAATATTCCGCGTCACCATCAGCGGCCAGGAACCGATCATAAATGAAGCAGCGGGTGATGGATTCAAGATGGTTTAAATACCCCTCAAACGAAACCTGTCTGGCATGATAAAGGTGATACAGCGCTGCATTCAGCCAGTGCTTGTAAACCATGGTCGGCGCGGATACATGCAAAGCCGATAACAGCATAATCAGCCGGCGGTTGCCATCTGACTCACCCTCTTCCTCACCAAAGGTATTTACATAGTGATTGCTGCCGCTCTGCCACTTAAGGCGCTTCAGGCTCCAGGCATCGGTATTGCCGGTATACTCACGCTTGATGACATACTGATCGAACAGGAACTTGCATTTCAGTAGGTCATAGATGAAATGCTTCACGCGTTCCGCAGAGTCTTCTTTTTGAAGTATGTGTGTCTCGAAAGCACTTATAAGGCGCTTGTCATCCAGGGGAATGTCCTTTTCAGTCGTTACTCTCAAAACCTGTAGCAGGAAGTTCGGGAAGTTAATGACGGAATTAAAGCGCTCCGGTGCCTCCTCTTTATCTTCCTGTTTGCTCGTACTACGATCCTGCTTTGAGCTAGGCTTGATGATGTCAGTCAATCGAAGGGATCGAGTGGAATCCTGCTGGACATAACTAGCTTCCAGCCACTGATGAAGCTCGGCAAAAGTGTGTGGCTTCAGCTGGCCCCAGTGTTCTTTGCCAAACAAGTTGTCACGTTGCTCGCGTGTAAAACCCATCTGCACATAACGCTCCATATTGGAACAAGCGGCCCAAACTCGGTTCAGACTGGCCAGCAATGATTGGCTTTCTTCGGGCCCGGCGTGTTCATGCAATTTGCTCATCAGGCGGGATTTGAGAACCTCGTGTTTTTCCAGCTGTTCGCCCCGGTTGTTCATGATCTCGAAATAGTGATTTAGATCGGTATCGTCTGGCACCTGCACACGCATGATTTGTACCTGACTGAACAGATATTGAGCGAAAGCGTGCGAAGCCACGCTGTTTTCCTTGAGCAATTTGGGCAGCAGCTTCTGAACTAGCTGGTAGCCGTTGATAATGTCGCCGTTATATTCTTCAGAATGAAACCGCTCAGCGTTCTTGCCCTCAACCTTGAGTTCAAAGATAGCCGTTAAGGCATTGGAGGATTTCGGCCGGTTTTCAAAACGGACACACTGGCGCTGGAACCATGGCACACCAGCTCTTTCCCGGTCATCAGGCTGGATGCGGAAGTATGCCGCTAAAAGGCACAAGATAGTCAGTCGCTGCTGACCATCAATGACTTCGTATACGGGGCGTTCACCGACTTCCGGCTTCTTGCGGAAAACAACCAAAGTGCCTATGTAATACGCCTTCCCCTCAAGCACAGTGCCTCCGTGCTTTGGCAACTCATCCAGAACATCCTGAATTAGCTGCGTGACCTCTGCTTCGCCCCAGGCGTAATTACGTTGATACATCGGGATGAGGTAATCCACCTCACCATTAAGCAAATCACTCACTGAATACTGTTGGATGTCCTCACTCACAGTAACGCATCTCCCGGAACAGCTTCTCGATGGGTTCAGCATTGCTCGCGCTAATTTGCTGCAGAACCGGTAACTCAATGCTCAGGAAATCGGCAGGTTGCGTTGACTCTTTGATCAACAAAAACATATTTTTCCTCAGTACATAGTTATCCATGCTCGCCAATTGGAGCACCTGCATTTTCAGCCGCAGACTGTAGGCCCAGATAAATGCCTTCTCTACCGCTCGGGAAATCTCCACCATGCCAAATTTGTCGATGAAGGAAATCAGCAAGCAATCAAACATTGAGCGCACATAACGATCACCGGTTCGGTGCCTGCCCTTGTAGTCGCTGATCGTTTCCAGAATACGTGGTGCAAAGCCTTCCAGTGATGGCAGGGCGTCCTTATCGATATGCCCGATCTTCTGCTGGTAGTGGTCGATCATCTCGAAAAACCGACGACCGTTGATTATGATCTGATCCAGGTGGAAGGGAAAACCGAGATGGTTGCCGTCAATGCGGCGCTGATAATGCTGGTTGTACTCGTCCACAAAGTGGTGGGCCATACGAAGCTGTTCTACATACGGGAAGCGGTCTATGCGATTAATGTTCACGCCTTTGAACAGGTGCGTGTGCTCCTTGCCGAAATAGCGCGCTGAAGCCCCACGCGACCAGTTTCGGATGCGAAACAGGTAACGGGAAAACAGCCTGGCGAGCTTATCCGTATCGGTGCTTTCCCAGTGGCTAACCACCTTCGCCTTCAAGGGTTCCTCTTCCGGCGTAAACTCCCGCAGATGGAAGGCCTTCAGTAGATCATGGGGTTCCAGGTCTCGGCCACGGGCATTCTGGGAATCGAAAAACTGGAACGCCTCAGAAATATCATTCAACTCGAAATACACCAGCTCGCATTGATTGAGCAGAAAATCGATCATCTGCTCGGTAAATTCCGGGCGAGTTACGATCCGGCTGACGGACAGATAGTTGTTATGAATGTTGGCTTGTGAAATCGCGCTATCAAAGCTGGGATTGAAGTTCGACAGAGAAGCATGCAAATCCTTGAGCTGCTTGCGCAAATCAGCACGCTCAATCGAATTGCTGTCCTCGCCCGCAGGCAAGCGTTCGTTGATCAACGCAAGCACGGCCAACATTAGACTGACCGTACGCTGCTGGCCATCAACGATATTTCGTTTGCCATCATGCTGATGAAAAACAATCGTGCCCAACCGGTAAGCGCCTTTATCTTTGTGCGTCGCAATATCGGAGAACAGCTGACTGATGTTTTTGCCTGTCCATTTATAGGGACGCTGGTACTCAGGGATGGCTAGCGTGCTATCGGCCAGCAAGTCACCAACCTTGAGTATGCCTTTTTTTAACGACGGGAATACCAGCGTCATAATGTTTGCACCTTTCCTCTAAGTAGCTCCTGCATCATAGCCTTTTTGATGTTTTCAGCTTTGTCACGGCGTCGTTCGAGGGCCTGGATTTCGGCGTCCATGTCGTAAAATACAGCTGCAATAGCTTTTTGTTCGTCAACTGATGGGGGCAAGGCAATCGGCAGTTTTTTTACAAGGCCAGCTGTGTAGCTTTGCTGTTTCGTACCCTGGCAATACTGAAAAGCAAGTGAGTCGCCGTGAAATCTGTAATAATAGAAAAGATACATCGTATCTAAATCTTTTGTAGGATAAATGGCCATGCAGGACTGATTAGTCGCAGACGCTTCGCCAAGAATGCCACAGGCTCCTCTAGTACCCGCTGCTTCAAGCCCCGTGATCGCCATCAAAAAAGTGCCCGCTGGATGAATAGTTAGGTTCGCATTC
>JAIVHM010000014.1 GCA_020201095.1 Halomonas sp.
CGATTAGTCGTACCCGCAAATCGCCCCTGGCATCCGCCAAAGGGGCGATTTCGTACATGACTATTCACAATGGCTTGTGTCAATAGCTTACCGATTCGCCGCCTGGCGCAGTTCTTCAGCCTTATCGGTCTTTTCCCACGGGAAGGCAATGAAGGTCTCTTTCTGCACGTCGCCCTTGTCATTGACCCAGGTATAGCTGTGCTCGAACGGCTCGCGGCCGAAGTGCCCATAGGCGGCGGTCAGCTGGTACATGGGGTGCTGGAGGTCGAGCATTTTGGTAATGGCGTAAGGACGCAGGTCAAAGTGCTCGCGTACCAGGTCGACGATTTGTGCGTCGGCAATCTTGCCGGTGCCGAAGGTATCGATGGACACCGACGTCGGCTCGGCCACGCCGATGGCATACGACACCTGGATTTCACACTTGTCGGCAAGGCCCGCTGCCACTATGTTCTTGGCGACATAACGCCCGGCATAGGTGGCACTGCGGTCAACCTTGGACGGGTCCTTGCCCGAGAAAGCCCCACCGCCATGGCGTGCCATGCCGCCGTAGGTATCGACAATGATCTTGCGGCCGGTCAAACCACAATCGCCCACCGGGCCGCCGATCACGAATTTACCGGTCGGGTTGATGTGGTACTGGGTTTTGTCGTCGAGCCACTCGGCGGGAATCACCTGCTCGATGATCTCTCGCTTGACCATCTTGCGCAGGTCTTCCTGGTCGATGTCCGGATCGTGCTGGGTGGAAAGCACCACGGCGTCGACACCGCAGGGTTGCCCTTCCTCATTATAGCGGAAGGTCACCTGGCTCTTGGCATCCGGGCGCAGCCACGGCAGCAGGCCGTTCTTGCGCAGCTCGGCCTGGCGTTCCACCAGGCGGTGCGAGTAATGGATCGGCGCCGACATGAAGGAATCGGTCTCGTTGGTGGCGTAGCCAAACATCAAGCCCTGGTCGCCCGCGCCCTGATCTTCCGGCTTGGTGCGGTCAACGCCCTGGGCAATATCGACGCTCTGCTTGCCGATCAGGTTGACCACGCCACCGGTAGCGCCATCGAAGCCCACATCGGATGAGGTATAGCCAATCTCGGTAATCACATCACGTACCAAAGTCTCAAGGTCCACCCAGGCATTGGTGCTGATTTCACCGGCAATGATCGCGACACCGGTTTTGACCATGGTTTCACAGGCCACGCGTGCCTGCTTGTCCCGGGCAATAATGGCATCCAGCACCGCATCGGAAATCTGGTCGGCAATCTTATCGGGATGACCTTCGGAGACAGACTCGGAAGTAAAAAAAGTGTTTTGCATCATAAGTAAATGTTGATTCTTTAAGAGAGGTTAAAATAAAAAGCGTGATTTCCAGCGTTCAATTGCCGATGCAACGCTTTAAGAAATGGCTTTCAAGTTTCAGCTGACACGATGGTAGCCGCCTAAAACACCTTTTTTGCTGAGCACAAATTGCCACAGCTGAATATCGCGGGCACGGAAGGCACCTGCACAGCTAAGCAGGTAGTAACGCCACATGCGATAAAAGCGCTCGCCGAACTGATGCTCGAACCGGGGCCAGCTTGCTTCAAAGTTTTTGTACCAGGCCATCAAGGTTTTATCGTAATCGGGACCAAAGTTATGGAGATCCTCCACAACAAAGAGTGATTCGGCTGCATCGGTGACCTGGCTTAGGGCAGGCAGTTCTCCATTGGGAAAAATGTATTTATCGATCCAGGGATCCGGCGAGGTGTTACGCACATTTTTACCGATGGTATGAAGCAGAAAGAGACCATCCTCTTTCAGGCAGCGGTTGGCGACTTCCATGAACTCGCGATAGTTCTTGCGCCCCACATGCTCGAACATGCCGACACTGACAATGCGGTCGAACTGTTCGGTTTCGTCGCGGTAATCCTGCAGACGAAACTCGACGGGCAGGCCGCTTTTCATCAAACCTTTGCCATATTCGGCCTGTTCACGTGAAATCGTTAAGCCGACGCATTCCACCCCGTAGTTTTCAGCGGCATAGGCCATAAAGCATAAGGTCCAGCTTGGCTTCCTGGGCTTCATCCAGTGTTTCAGCCTCTTTCCAGTAGCCGCAGGTGTAGGTCATGCGCTTATCAAGCATGGCAGCGTAGAAGTCGTTACCCAGGTCGTAATGGGCTTCCCCGACTTGAAACGCACGCTTGGCGGTCTGCAAGTTGATCAGCCGTGTGCGCAGATGGTGAAAAACAAGCTTTTGCGGGCTTATCTGGTCCGGTAGGCGTGCGCGCATCAGATGGGTAAAAAACTCGTCTAATTGGTCCGCGTCCCAGTCGCCATCCATATAGCGCTCGCCCAGGCCCAGGTTCCCGCGGGTCAAGGCATCATCAATCACGCCGTGGGCGTTAAGACGCATATCCCAGGGTCGGTTGCCATTAATATGTATGTCGGCTTGTTGAAGTAGCGCCGCAATAAAGCGGTGAGAAGAAGACGTTTCGTCAAAAAAAGCAGTGTGGGAGAAAACCGTATTTTCCAATTCCATAGCCCTATAGATAAATTTTATAAAGGCCTTGTGTGAGGCGCCTTATAGCAATGATAAAAGCAAAGGGTGCTTTGTAGGCTGGGCTAGGGCGGAGTCGGCATTCCGGAGGGGTGGGCTGGTTGCATGAAGCGAGGCTCCTTAGGCGAGAGGAGAAGTAACTGCGATCTACAACTAAGGATTATACAGAATTTATTCATTAGCTGCCTATGCTAATTACCCCTACCGTGCCAATTGCTCGCCCAGCCAAGCCGCTAACAGCCACGCTAAAAGACTGGTAATGACATACATAGCGGCTAACAGGAATAACTGCTGCTGATATAAATACAAGGTTTCTAAACTGAATAATGAAAAGGTCGTCAGGCCGCCGCAAAAACCAACCGCTAGAAAGGGTTGCCACCTAGCGATGCTGCCGTGAGGCGCATAAGTACTTTTGGCGGCTACCCACGCGATGATACCAGAGCCCAGCACGTTGACGGCCAAGGTGCCCCAAGGAAAATAACCACCTAATGCTGCCCACATGCCAAGCGATACAAGATAGCGCAATACACTGCCGATCGCGCATCCAAGACCAACGGCGATATATAGCTGCCAGCGCTTCATGTATTGCCTCCTGCGAGCCACCAACCAGCGCTCACCATCGCGAAACCCAGTAGACAGGTGGCAAGCAGGTTGGCAACGGCGCTAAAGGCATTGCCGCGTTGCCAGAGCGCTAATGTCTGTAAGCTGAAAGACGAGACCGTGGTATATCCCCCTAAAATGCCAACGACCCAAAGGGCCCATTGGGAAGAAGGCAGGCCATCAGGAAGAGGAAGTGTACCCAGCAGCCAGCCTGCGGCGAAGGCGCCGCTGGTATTGACCAAAAGCGTCCCCCACGGGAATGCGCTGCCCAGGCGTGAGGCAAGGTTCGAAACAAAAAATCGCCCCATACCCCCCATGGCGCCGCCCAGGGCAACTAGCAAAATGATCGAGAGATGGTGGCCCATGGGCGCTCCCTAAAGAGATTATCCCGCAAATAATAACACGTTAAAAAGAGGGGTGATTGGGGCTACCTTCACGACCGTCACCAAGTGTCAAAAGGTCTTTCCCGAGCGAACTTGGCGGGGCTGTCGCGGGTCAATAAGTTCGTGTAAAAAGGTAGGCCACAACAATAAGGTTTATTGCACCCGCTCAAGTGAGGTTAATCAATGTCTGATCGAGTATTGGCTGCTATTGACAGCTCTCAGTTTTCCGAAGGGGTATGCGACTACGCTGCCTGGGCCGCCAAAGCGCTTGATGCGCCTCTCGCGTTTATTCATGTGGTAGATAACCACCCGCAAACCTCTGAGCCTGACCTGACCGGCAATCTGGGGCTGGGCACGCGTGAGCATCTACTGGAAAAGCTATCCGATATCGAAGAGCAACATGCCAAACTGGCGCGCGAGCAAGGCAGGCTTGTGCTGGACGATGCCAAACAGCGAGCCTTAAATGCAGGTGTCGAAGCGCCTGATGCAATTCAGCGCAACGGGACGCTGGTGGAAACCCTGGTCGAGCAAGAAACGAGTGTACGCCTACTGGTAGTGGGTAAGCGCGGTGAAACCGCTCACCAGGCGAGCGGCCACATAGGTTCAAACCTGGAGCGCGTGGTACGCGAAGTCCATCGACCTATATTGATGGTGCCCAAGACGTTTACCCATCCCAAGAAAGTTATGATGGCCTTTGATGGAAGCAACACAGCGCGCAAAGGCGTTGAAATGCTGGCCAAAAGCCCATTGTTTCTCGGTGCGACGTGCCACGTCGTTATCGTCGGCGCAGAAACCGCCGAGCACCGTTCACAGCTCGATTGGGCGCTGACAACCCTGACGAGTGCCGGCCACTCCGCCGAAGGTGCGATTCGAGCGGGTGACGTCGAAGAAACGTTGCGCGCCTACAAAGAGGAACATGGTATCGACATGCGGGTGATGGGGGCTTACGGCCATTCGCGTATTCGCCATTTGCTGGTTGGCAGCACCACGACCGCAATGTTGAGAAAGGCCCAACTGCCGGTACTGATCCTGCGCTAGGGACTTGCCGCTTGGTTGGCCATCTGTAACACGCGTTGGGCAAGGCACCAGGCGGCGATAATAAATGCCAGCATTGTCCCTAATATGGCGGTAAATGACAGCCCTGCACTGAGTGCCAGGCCAATGGCGGCTGGCGCGATGCCAGTGGAAAATACCATGGCGGCGCTCAGCGCGGAGCGTGCACGGCCCAGGTGTTCAATGCCCCAAAGCTTGATCAGCAAGCCCGAAGCAATTAGTTCTTGAGCGCCCATGGCCAAACCGCCGCCCACCATCAACGCCCATACGCTTGCGTTCCCCCCAGCCAAGGTGGCAAAAAGCATCGCCGCGGCATAAGGGAGCAAATAAATGCGGGCTAAGCGCACCGGGCCAATTTTGTCGATCCAGCGGCCACCCAGCAGCGCGCCTGGCAGCTTGGCGACCCCCATCCCCGTAAGGGCCAGCGCATAGACGCTCAGCGAGCTGTCCAAGGCATCGGTTAGCTGTGCCTGGTAAATAAATAGCCCCGTCATGGTGATTGGTAGCGACATGAGCAGTGGCAATAGTGCCCAGAAGCGAAGCTCGCGAAAGGGCCGCGGCCCGGTGGTATCGCGTTTTTTGGGTTTTTTGCCCGGCGCATTAGACCAGGGGGCACGTTGTAATAACCATAGCCACGGCAGAGCCAAAAGGACACAAAGCAGCCACCAGAAGGACTGCCAGCTTAGCCACAGCAGTGTCACCGCGACGAGCGGTGGAAGCAGCGCTTCGCCGAGAGGCACGCCCAGGCTTGCAAGCCCCATGGCGCGCCCCCGCTGAGTAGTGAACTCACGGGCAGCGAGGGTGTTGCCCAGATGGGTCAACATGCCCTGGCCGCATAAACGTACCAGGCCCAGGCCAAGAACGCCGAGCCACCACCAGGGTGAAAGAGTGAGCAGTGCGACGCCTGCCACCAGGGCGAGCAACACGGTGATCGCGAAGCGGCGGGGGGATATCCAGTCAATGGAAGGGCCGTAATACAGCATCACAAACCCCGCAACGAGCGTTACGACGGTGTAGGCGGTGCCAAACTGGCCAGCGCTGAACTGCCAATGGTCGGCCAGCGGTGCCTGAAAAAGCCCAACAAAAAAGCTTTGTCCAAGGCTTGAACTGAACATCGCCAAAAAGGCGATACTTAACACACTACGATGGTCGCGCAGCAGGGTACGATAGCCCATGATGCAGTATCCTTTGCGAAACAAGCTGGCGGAGGGGCGCTCGTAAAAGGTTAACCCCCTAAGTATAACAGCAGATCATAAGGAGACGGCGATGAACCATCCCGATATAGACGTAGAGGCCATGAAGGCGCGTTTAATCACGCTGCGCGAAACGCTGATCGACGAAAGTGCTGGCAGTGCCGGGGCCCGGGATACGGTGACGCTGGATCAAACCTCAGTGGGCCGGCTGTCGCGCATGGATGCCCTTCAGGGCCAGGCCATGGCCAAGGCCGAAGAGCAACGTCGCCAGCTAAACGTGACGCGGATTGCGGGGGCGCTGCAACGTCTTGAGCAGGGTGTATTCGGCGAATGTATCGAATGCGGCGAATGGATTAACATTAAGCGCCTTGAAAGCGACCCGTTGGTACTCAAGTGTATCGACTGCGCCGAATAGGTTTGATGGCAACTGATTTAATGACAACGAGGAACCCTATGACGATTAAACGCCACGATACCAAAGCCCGCATGAGTCGTGCGGTCATTCACCAGGGTGTGGCCCACCTGTGCGGTCAGGTCGCCGGTCCGGATGCGCGTAACGACGATATCTCGGCTCAAACCGAAAGCATGCTGGCGCGTGTGGATGCCCTGTTGAGCGAGATTGGCTCGTCTCGCGAACAGTTGCTGACCGCCACGATCTACCTCAAGGACGGTAGCGATTTCGCGGCGATGAATGCTGTTTGGGATGCCTGGGTGCCGGAAGGTCATGCGCCGGCACGCACTTGCGTATGTGCGCCCATGCCGGCTGACGAGCTTAAGGTCGAGATCACCGTTTCCGCGGCGGTGACCGGTTAAACGCTCTCTAGGAGCCTGTCCGACTTAACACTGATCTACTGCGAATCCCGGTATTTTGGCCAACTTTACTCGATCGATTTCGTTAAATAGCGCGCTATTCGCCTCAATCGATCGATAAAGTTGGCTCAAAATCCGTGCTTCTCGCGACGATCGGCCAAGCCGGACAGGCTCCTAGGTGTTTTTGGGAATAGGGAAGCGTGTTTCTCGCAGGCTGTCTTTGATCTTTTTAAGATGCGGTAGAAAATCCTCGCCGCGCCTGAGCGTGACGCCGGTCGCCAGCGCATCAATCAGCGTCAGTTGAATCACGCGTGACGTCATGGGCATGTAATGGTCGGTGTCTTCCGGCGTCGCCACTTCAAGCGTGGCGGTGCATTCCAGAGCCAGCGGTGAATTGGGTGCGGTAATACCCAGCACGACGGCACCTGATTCGCGGGCCACGCGTGCGATGTCGACTAACTCACGGGTGCGTCCGGTGTAGGAAATAATCACCACCACATCGCCTGTGTGGCAGGCCGCGGCGATCATGCGTTGCATCAGCACATCGATATGCACCATGACCGGCAGATTAAAGCGGAAGAACTTGTGCTGAGCGTCTTGCGCCACCGCACCGGATGCGCCAAGGCCAAAAAAGTGGATCTGCTTGGCTTGGGTTAAGTAATCCACCATGCGTTCCACTGCGCCCATGTCGACTTCACGCTGGGCTTCATCTAACGCCGCAATGGTGGCGCCAAAGATTTTCTGGGTGTACTGGGTGGCGGAATCTCCTGGCTCGACCGCACGGGTCACATAGGGCGTGCCGCCCGCCAGGCTTTGGGCAAGTTTGATCTTGAAATCAGGATAGCCCTTGGCACCGAAGTTGCGGCAAAAACGGTTCACCGTCGGCTCGCTGACGCTTGCCGCCTGCGCCAGGCTGGCAATACTCAGGCTGGTCGCGGCCGCCGGATCATCGATGATCACATTGGCGACCTTACGCTCAGAGCGGTTGAGATCCTCCAGGCGTTGGCGTATCCGGTCGAGCAAGTCGTGAGCCATTAAACGGTCTCCGTGGCAGTAGGTGGTGAGTGCGGCTTCCAATTATTGCACCAGGCGAGAAATTCGCTGGCCGCTAATGGCCGCGAGAAATAATAGCCTTGCGCAGTTTCACAGCCAATACCTCGTAAGTACATGGCCTGGTAGGCGGTTTCAATGCCTTCCGCGACGACATCGCTACCCACGCTATGCGCCAATTGGGCAATGGTTCGCGCCAACTGACGCTCTACGTCGCTTTCCTCCAAGTTCATCACAAAGGCACGATCAATCTTCAGCGTTGAAAAGGGCAGCGTCTTAATATACGCCAATGAAGAGTGGCCGGTGCCGAAATCGTCAATGGCAACGACGATATTTGCCTGAGTGAGCCGCTCAAGCTGTTGCCGGGCATTCTGCATATCACTCATTAAACCCGATTCAGTGACTTCTATGGCGAAGAAGCGCGCAGGGATTTGGTGATCGTCTAACTGGCGTAAGACGTTCTCGGCGAAATCCTTACGCGCCAGCTGGCGTGCGGCTACATTCACCGCGATGTGAAAATCACCATCTAACACGTTTTTCTGTCGCCAATCGGCGATCGTCCTGATGGCTTCTTTTAATACCCAGTCGCCAATCGAAAAGATATCCCCGCTGGCTTCTGCCAGAGGAATAAACACGCCGGGTGATATTTGCCCCAGGTCAGGGTGATGCCAACGTAATAACGCTTCAGCACCGATAATACGCTGGTCAGCCAAGCGTAGTTTAGGCTGGAAGTAGAGCGACATCTCTCCGCGCTCTGTGGCACCGCGCAAGGCTTGTAAGATGTGTAATCGATGGCGCTGCTGGGCCTCAAGTGCTTCGCTATAGCACTGTATCGATCTGCCATTTTTCTGGGGCAGTGCCAAGGCCGCTTTATGGACTAACCGTTCGGTATCAAATAAACCTTGGGCTTGGCTAATGCCGATTCTGGCCTCCAATGGCAGCAGTAAATCGTCAATCGGCTGGTCGTTTTCGAATGTTTCCATCAAGTGGTCGGCAAGCGAGAGCAGCGCCTTCCTGTCATCAGTGGCGCTAATCACCAAGAGTTCGTTGCCGCCCCACAAACCGAGCGTGTGTGAGTCGCTCAGACGCTCATCCAGGCGCTGGACGATATGACTCAACAGTCTTTCGGCAATCCGGTACCCGTGCAAGCGAATGACATCATCAAAACGGTCTAAGGCGATAAACAATAGCCCGGTGGTGGTGTTATGCATTGCTGCCTGACTAAGGGCCTGGACAAGGCCGCGCCGATTGGGAAATTGAGTAATCGGATCGGTGCATGATTGATGATAAAGCGCCTGAGTGCGTTCAGCGACCATGCGCTCAAGCGAGTCGGCCTGCCTGTCGCGCACGTGGTAGCGATGCTCGACGTTTAGCACGTTGAGAATACGTTGCAGCACCTCGGTGTGCTTGAAAGGCTTGGTGATAAAATCGCGCACGCCAAGCGCTAAGGCGCGCTGCCGGGTGTCGTCGTCAATCTGGGCGGTCAGGATGATAATGGGGGGCGCCTGCTGGCCAAAATGCTCGCTAAGCTGCCCAATAACCGCGTAACCATCCAGACCCGGCATGCGGATATCCAGCAATATCAGATCAGGGGGCGACTTTTGGCAATAACCAAGCACCTCCTGAGGGTCGCTAATGCCATGAGTGTTGTGAAAACCCTGGTTTTCGAGCAAGTCGAGCATTAGCTCAATGTTGACGGGGTTATCGTCAACGACTAATACGTGTTTGTAATAGAATGTCATGGCTCCTGCCTTATGGGCGCTCCTAGCAACGGGTTAAGCGTGTCGGTGAACTGTCTTATGTCGATTGGCTTGATTAAATAGGCATCAAACCCCGCGTTGAGACCATTCTTCTTATCGTTGGGCAGTGCATTGGCCGAGAGGGCAATGACACGGACATCGCGGTACGAAGAGTTGTTGCGTAGGTAGGACAGCGCGTCATAGCCATCCATGCCGGGCAGGTTCAGGTCCATGAGCACCACATTGGGGACGGCGTAATGCATCATTTGCAGGCCAATCTCAGCAGTGGATGCGGTGCGTAGCGTCACGCCCTGCATGGCGTCGACAATATCTTCCATTAGGCGTTGGTTGGCGGGGTTGTCTTCGATATACAGCAATGTTTTCGGGTTCGCGATCTTTGCCAGGCGTTGGTGGCCTGAGATCCTAGGGTGATCAGCGGCGGGGGCGGTCGATATTGGCAACGTAAACCAGAACGTCGCCCCGTGACCTGGCGGACTGTCGACGCCGATCTCTCCGTGCATGCGTTGGACTAATTCACGGGTAATGGATAACCCTATTCCCGTCCCTTCTACATGGGTTTCTTCAGCATCGAGGCGGTTGAAGGGTTCAAAAAGCTCGCTTAACCGGTCGGTCTGAACGCCGGGGCCCGTGTCGCTGACGCTAATCTTGATGACGTTTTCCTGATGCTTGGCAAGGATATCGACGCGCCCGTTGGCAACGTTGTATTTGATGGCGTTGGACAGCAGGTTAAGGAGTATTTGTTTGGTGCGTGTGTAGTCGGCACGGACCCTTAAGTCAGTATCGAGGGGCATGCAGTTCAAGGTAATACCGACTGCGCTGGCGTTAGCCTCCATGGTGCTACAGGCGTCGTCAAAAACACTGTTAAGTGAAATGGCTTCGACAGACAGCGCTAGTTGCCCGGATTCGATTTTAGCTAAATCCAGCACGTCGTTTATCAAACTAAGCAGGTGGTGGCCGCTTTTCTCAATCTGGTTGACTTGGCGCTTTTGTTTGTCATTCAGCGGTGCACGTGGATTATGGTCGAGTAGTTGGGCAAAGCCGAGAATCGCATTCAGCGGAGTGCGCAGTTCATGACTCATCGACGATAAAAAATCGCTTTTGGCTTGGTTGGCGCGTTCGGCTTGATCGCGTGCGGTGGCTAAATCGCGCGTAACCTGTTCTCAGGTATCGGTGAACGGCTGAAGCCAGTCCAGCAAATGCTGGTCCAACTGCTGACGGCTGTTGCCGATGGCAAACATGCCAATAAGCTGGCCGCTACTAACAATAGGCACGCCCAGGAAGTTATCAAGCGGCACTTGCCCCAGCGGGAACTCGCTGCGCTGTGTATGTGCACCAATGTCGTTGTCGATGACTGTCTCACCATGCGCAAAGACGCGGCCCAACAGCGAGTCCGGTTTCTTGAGGACTAAATCGCCGCGTCGCAGTTGCTCGAGGAGATGATGCGATTCGTGGCTCCACGGCGGGCCTTTGATAGCATGCAGCTTCAGCGCATTGTGGGCGTCACCGGGGAGTACCTCGCCAATCAAGGCATGTTCGCTGTCGGTGAGCTCACTCAGGGCTTCCGTTAAAAAAGTCCACATCTGCTCGCCGGACATTAGTGCCTGATAGTCGGTAATGCCTTGGTGGAGAACTTCGAGCAGCCGCTGCTCTTTGTGCATCTTGGCGGCTGTTTGTGTGAGTTCCACCTGCAGTTTGTGATGGCGAAGCAGTTCCTCAACTTGACCCGCTAAAAGACCCAGTAGCGTTAAATCCCGCTCGCTGAAATGGCGCGGTTGATGGTCGATGATGCAAAGGGTGCCAACGGCCAAACCATCGAGGGGGCGGATGGGGAATCCTGCGTAAAAGCGGACGTGCGGCGGACCTGTGACCAGAGGATTGTCAGCAAAGCGCTGGTCATTGTGAGTGTCCTCAACCACAAGCGGCCCATCCTGGGCGATGGCGTGGGCGCAAAAAGAGAGAGCGCGGTTAGTTTCACTCACCTCAAACCCGTGATGCGATTTAAACCACTGCCGCTCTTGATCGATTAGCGACACCAGGGAAACGGGCACATCGAAAAGATCGCAGGTAAGTCGTGTCATGCGCTCAAAAGCCTTGTCACTAGGCGTATCGAGTACCTCTAGAGAATGCAAGGCTGCCAGACGCTGGGGCTCGTTATCGGGGGGTGATGATGCCGGCATTCTTGCTCCGTGATGACATGTCGATAATACTTTATATCTAACTTATCGGCGGCTGGCTCCCTGGCTTAAATGAGGCGGAGCAATTTTAGTAGCCAGCGTCGGTAAGGTGGGTAGAGCTGTGTGGCGAGGGTGCGGTTGGTCTGATAAAACACCCCGCGTAAGTGGCTGAAGCGGCGAAATCCGTGGCGGCCGTGATAGGCCCCATGGCCGCTAGCGCCGACACCGCCAAACGGTAGCCCCGGCACGGCGTGATGCAATAGCGTGGTATTGAAGATCAGGGCACCGGACTGGCTGGCGCGTTGCCATTGGCGCTGTTGCTCGCGTTGCTGGGTGAACACATAAATCGCCAGCGGGTGCGGTCGCGCAGCGACAAAGCCAAGCGCCTGATCGCTGTCTTTGACGCTGATAACCGGCAGGCAGCGGCCGAAAATTTCCTCGCGCATCACGGCAAGCCCTTGGTTGGGATCAATCACCAGCGCGGGCGCGTGGGCGCCGTGGTCGATGATCCGGCAGCCGTGGTTACGCGCCTCGGCGAGCATGGCGTTGCTACGGGCGCGATGCGCCTCGTTTATTGGCTGGGTGGCATCCTGTGCCGAGGGGCGCTGTTTCAAAATCGCGCGGCTCAGGGCGCTGGTCAAGGCATCGAGATGGCGGCTTTCGACCAGCACGTAGTCAGGGGCAATACAGGTTTGCCCGGCATTCATGCCCTTGCCGAAAATGATCGCTTCGGCAGCGCGCGTAAAGTCGGCGTCACCGGCCACAAACGCCGGACTTTTGCCGCCCAGTTCCAGCGTCGTGGGGGTCAGGTTGCTGGCAGCGGCCAGGGCAACCTGCTGGCCGACATGAGTTGAGCCGGTAAACAGCAAATGGTCGAACGGCAGGGCGCTGAACGCCTTGCCAATAGTGGCATCGCCCTCGATCACGCACAGTGTCCGCGGGCTGAAATACTGCATTACTAGCCGACCAAGCAGGGCGCTGGTGTGCGGCGTCAGCTCGCTTGGCTTGAGCATCACGCGGTTGCCCGCCGCAAGGGCGTCAACGACCGGCAACAACGCAAGGCTCCAAGGGTAGTTCCAGGGCGCGATAATACCCACCACGCCAAGCGGTTGCGGTGCAATGCGCGCGCGTGCAGGCAGTAACCGCCAGGGGACGCTGACCCGCGAGGGTCGCATCCACTGCCATAGGTGGCGCCGTGCGTGACCTACCGCATCAACGACCGGCTGTATGTCAGCGAGCTGAATCTCAATTTCGCTGCGCTGGCTGAAATCCGCCTGGATGGCCTCAATGATGGCGTGCCGGTGGCGCTTGGTCATCAGCGCCAGCCGAGCTAACAACTCACGTCGCTCTGCCAGAGAGGGATAAGGTGACTGGCGGCAGGCAAGACGCTGAGTCTCCAGGCAGGCGTTGAGGTGGCGGGTCATGGCGTATCCTTCGTGGGTCCTGGTGTCCGGCGAGGACGTTGACGGCGTTAAATCACTGGCCTTTATCGTAGCAGGGTAACCGGCACGCATAGTGTAGAGTAGCTTAATTGAAGCTAACGCTACGTTCGGGAGATGCTATGTCAGAGCCGCTATCGGTTGCGGTGATATCCGCGATGGAATCTGTTTCGGCCAGTCAGTGGGATGCCCTGGTGGATGCCGATCAGCCTTTTTTACGTCACGCGTACTTGCATGCGCTGGAGGCGAGCGGTTCAGTTGGCCTGGCGACTGGTTGGCAGCCCTGCCATTTAACCGTGTGGCAAGGCGCGCAGCTGGTAGGCGCAATGCCGCTTTATGAGAAGCACCATTCTTACGGCGAGTATGTGTTTGACTGGGGTTGGGCCGACGCCTTTGAGCGCGCCGGGGGAAATTATTACCCAAAAGCACTGAGTGCCGTGCCGTTTACCCCAGTGCCTGGTACGCGTGCATTGGTGGCGCAAAGTGTTGATACACAAGCCGTCTACGCGGCCCTGGCCCAGGGCTGGCGGGAACAGTGCCAGCGTGAGGGCCTTTCGAGCTGGCATTTGCTGTTTGCCAACACGTCAGAAGTGGAGGTATGGCAGGCCCAGTGCCCCGAGCTCATCAGTCGCGAGGGCGTGCAGTTTCAGTGGCGTGATCGAAGCTTCGGCGACTTCGACGGGTTTCTCGCCGCGCTAACCTCCAAGCGGCGTAAAATGATCAAGCGCGAGCGCCGTCTGGTTGCCGAGCAGGGCCTTGACCTGGTGCGTTTGACCGGCGAACAGATAACTGCCGCTGCGCTTACGCATTTTTATCGCTGTTACGCCATTACCTATCAGGAACGTGGGCGTCCGCCTTATCTGACTCAGGACTTCTTTACCCGTCTCCATAACACCATGCCGGACTCGTTGCTGCTGGTGCAGGCACGACTTGGCGGACGACCCGTGGCCGCGGCGCTTTACTTTAAGGGCACCCGGACGCTTTATGGGCGCTACTGGGGTAGCGAAGTGATGGCCGACTGCTTGCATTTCGAAGCCTGTTATTACCAGGGCATCGAATTTTGCCTAGAGCAGGGGCTGACGCTGTTTGATCCGGGTACGCAGGGCGAGCACAAGCTGCTGCGCGGATTTGCGCCGCAGCGCGTACGTTCATTGCATTACCTGGCCCACCCTGGTTTGGCGAACGCAGTTGCAACGTTTTGTCGGGATGAAGGGCGGCAAGTGGCCGCCTACCGTGATGCGGCCTCAGCCGCGCTACCTTATAAATGAAAGCAACTCGCTGGCCGGGCGGCTTGATGGCATAATGCGCGCCAATTTATTCATAAAACGTATTTGAGCGGCATTTAAAGGAGAGCGGTCATGCGCAGATGGCTATTAATCGCGCTGCTGCTGGTATTGAGTGTGCTGCAATACCAATTGTGGCTTGGCGATGGCGGCTGGCGCGACTTACAGCTGCTTGAGCAGCGCGTTGCCGTACAAGAGGCGGAAAACGAGCCTCTGCGCGAGCGCAATGCCAGGATGGCAGCCGAAGTGACCGACCTCAAGGACGGCCTGGATGCGGTTGAAGAACGCGCGCGCAGCGATATGGGCATGGTGCGTACCGACGAGCAGTTTTTCTGGGTGCCAGGGGTAGCCATTGAGGAGGAGTTGATCGGCATCAACGCCCGTTCAGTGGTCACCCCGGAGTCGCTCGATGAATAACCCTTTGTGGTTAGTGGTGCCCGCTGCCGGGCAAGGACGCCGCATGGAAGCAGACAGGCCCAAACAGTACCTGATGTTACTGGACCGTCCGATCCTTGCGCATACCCTGGCGCGCTTGCACAACGCGTTTCCGAACGCACGATTGGTGCTCTGCCTGGATGATGACGACCGCTGGTTTACTGAAGACTGGGTGCCGTTTGCCGATTGGCAGCGTGTCACTGGCGGTGAAGAGCGCATGGACAGTGTGTTCAATGCGCTCACGGCCATCGAGGCGAGAGATGACGACCTGGTACTTGTCCATGATGTTGCCCGCCCCTGTGTAACCCGTGAAGACCTGCTCGCGCTCCACCAGGCCGTACAACGCCATACGGCGGGGGCGCTGCTGGCGATGCCAGTGGCCGATACCATGAAACGCGCCGGCCCAACCGGCGCTAGCCTGCGTAGCGAGCCCCGCGACGCACTTTGGCACGCGCTGACGCCGCAGGGCTTCCGTTACCGCCAGCTTTACCAAGCACTAAGCGACGCCCGAAACCGACATACGCTGGTGACCGATGAAGCCTCTGCCGTTGAGGCGCTGGGCGAGACCCCGCAGCTGGTGCCCGGGCGACGCGATAACATTAAAGTGACGCACCCCGACGACCTGGCGCTGGCGGCCGCGATACTTACCTCACAACGCGATAGGTACTAAGGAGTCTTTAATGCGCATTGGTCATGGCTTTGACGTCCACCGGTTTGGTCCCGGCGATCATCTGATGCTGGGTGGGGTAAAGGTGGCGTTTGATCAAGGGTTCATTGCCCATTCCGACGGCGACGTGCTGCTGCACGCGGTGAGCGATGCCCTGCTGGGGGCCTGTGCGCTGGGCGATATTGGCCATCACTTCCCAGACACCGACCCAACGTGGAAAGGCGCGGACAGCCGCGATCTTTTGCGCCAGGTTATCGCATTGGTGCGTGCTGAAGGATATAACGTTGTCAATATTGATGCCACGGTGATGGCTCAGGCACCAAAGCTTTCACCCTTTGTGGGCGCCATGCGCGAGGTGATCGCGGCAGACCTGGGTGTGGGTGAGGGCCAGGTGAACGTTAAAGCCACCACGACAGAGCGGTTGGGCTTTACCGGCCGCGGCGAAGGCATCGCCGCTGAAGCGGTGGTGTTGCTCGGCCCGCTTGAGACGCCGCATGCTTGAATTGCCCCGTTGGCAGCGCAGCCTTGATGCGACACTCGGCCCGCCAAAGCCCGGCCGGTTTCGCCTGGCGCCCGACGACTTTCTGGTCGACGAGGTGCTTGATTTTGCTCCGGAAGGTCACGGTGAACACCTGTGGCTAAACATTGAAAAGCGCAACCTGACGACCCTAGAGGTCGTCAAGCTGCTCAGTCAGCGGTGCGGTGTTACGCCGCGTGACGTTGGCTATTCGGGGATGAAAGATCGCGTCGCGGTGACTCGTCAATGGTTAAGCGTGCATTTGCCCGGTAAGGAAGCGCCTGAGGGACTCATGCAGGCCCTTGCCGATGATGGCCTCAGCGTTTTGCACCATGCCCGCCACCCGCGCAAGCTAAAGCGAGGCGTGCATCGTTATAATCGTTTTCAACTGCGGCTTAGCGGTGAAGCGGTGGAAGCGAATGACGTTAGCCAGCGCTGGCAGGTGATATGCCAGCAGGGCGTACCCAACTATTTTGGGTCGCAACGCTTTGGGCCTGCGGGGCGCAATCTGCAGCGCGCAGAGGCACTGCTGGCGCGCGGGTGGCGTAAGCGTGACGATCGCCATGGTATCTTGTTGTCCACCGCGCGCAGCTTTCTGTTCAACGAGCTGCTCAGCGAAAGAATTGAGAAAAATCAATGGCAGCAGCCAGTTAACGGCGATACGCTAATGCTTGATGGCACCCAGAGCGTGTTCAATATCGACCAGATAGACACCACGCTTTGCGCGCGTGCCGAGGCTCTGGATGTGCACCCGACAGGCCCTTTGTGGGGTGTAGGCACTAGCAGCCAGCAGGCGGCGGGTGACTACGAGGCGGCCCTGCTGGATCGCTACCCGGCGCTGTGCGAGGGCTTGCTGCGCAGCGGGGTCAAACGTGGTCAGCGGGCGCTTCGTATGCGGCTGAGCGAGCCACAGTTAAGCCGGGAAGCCGAGAGCGTGGTACTCTCGTTCGCGCTGCCACGCGGGAGTTTTGCTACTGCGGTGGTCAGCGAATTGATAGTGTCACCCGACTAAAGGGGCGGGTGAAGTCAATTAAGGAGTTTTCCATGCGGCGTTTGCTGCTATCCAACGACGATGGTGTTCATGCACCGGGACTCAAGGCGCTTTACGATGCGCTGACCCAGCATGCTAACTTGCGTGTTGTTGCACCAGACCGTGACCGCAGCGGGGCAAGCAACTCGCTGACGCTCTCGCGGCCGCTGGCGATGACCGCCCTGGACAGCGGGTTCTACAGCGTCGACGGCACCCCGGCAGACTGTGTCTACCTGGGGGTCAACGGTGTGTGGGATGAAAAGCCCGACCTGGTGATTTCCGGCATTAATCACGGCGGTAACCTGGGTGACGATGTGTTGTACTCGGGCACTGTCGCCGCCGCCATGGAGGGGCGCAACCTGGGTATGTCGGCGATCGCCATGTCGCTGTGCGGTCATCGGCACTTTGCCACGGCTGGTCACTTGGCGGCGAGCCTGGTGGGGGCAGTGGATCAATTGTCACTGCCGCCGCGTACGCTGCTGAACGTGAACGTGCCCGATGTGCCCTGGGAAGACGTAAAGGGGGTTAAAGTCACGCGGCTTGGCTATCGTGGCCCCGCTGAGCAGCCGCTGGCCGTTAAAGACCCGCGTGGGCGCACCCGTTATTGGATTGCCCCGGTGGCGGCCAATGCCGACGATGGTGAGGATACTGACTTTGCGGCCGTCGAGGCGGGCTTTGTGTCGATCACTCCCTTGCAAACAGATTTAACGCGCCATCAGGCGCTCAACGACGTTCGAGACTGGCTGGATGCATTCGCCTAAATTGTCACCGGAAGAGCTGCGCGGTACCGGAATGACTTCGCAGCGCACCCGTGACCGTATGGTCCAGCGCCTGATGCGCCAAGGAATTGGTGATGCACGGGTGCTTGACGTCATGGCCAGCGAACCGCGCCATCTGTTTGTTGATGAGGCGCTTGCTCACCGTGCATATGAGGATACTGCGCTACCCATCGGGTTTGGCCAGACGTTGTCTCAACCGCTTATCGTCGCACGCATGACCGAGCTAGTGCTGCGTGCTGAGCCTAAACGCGTTTTGGAACTGGGCACGGGTTCTGGTTATCAAACGCTTATTCTGGCCCGACTGGTTGATAAGCTGTTTTCCCTTGAGCGCATCGAGGCCCTGCACCGGCGCGCGGCTTTCCGGCTTAGTCGCCTGGGAGCTAGAGCGTCGCTGGCCGTCGCTGACGGTGGCGAAGGCTGGCCTGCCGCTGCGCCATTTGACGTCATTCTGTTGACCGCCTGCGCCCAAACGCTGCCTGAACCGCTACTCGAGCAGTTAAGCCCCGACGGCGTATTGATAGCTCCTTTAGAGGCATCCGACGGCAGCCAGTGGCTTACCCAGATTAAACGTGTCGGCAACGCGTTCGAAAAACGCCGCCTGGAACCGGTACGTTTTGTTCCATTATTGCAAGGAGTGGTCGATTGAAGCGTCAACCCGTACGATTGTTATTAACCGGTGCCGGGATGGGCGCCGCCGACGCGGTGCCAGGGGTGTCGGGTGGAACCATTGCGTTTATCAGCGGCATTTACGAAGAACTGATCTTAACTATCAAACAGTTTGGCCCAAGTGCCTTTGGAGCATGGCGTCAAGGTGGTCTGCGTGGGCTAAGTCAGCACCTTAACTTGTCGTTCCTGGTGCCGCTGCTCACCGGCATTGTCATCAGTATCTTCAGCGTGGCTCATCTGGCGCTATGGTTGATGGAAGCGCATCCGCTGTTGCTGGATGGTTTTTTCTTTGGGTTGGTGGCCGCCTCGGCCCTGGTGGTGAGTGATTCGGGGACGCGCTTCAAGTGGCGCTACCTGTTCCCACTGGGGATTGGGTTGCTGTTGGCTCAATGGCTCCCTGGGTTGATGCCCTTGGTGTCAACGTTGGGTAACGAATCACTGATATTGGTCGTGGCGGGCAGTATTGCCATCAGCGCCATGCTTTTGCCTGGCGTATCAGGCAGTTTTTTACTGCTCACCATGGGGCTATACAGTACGGTGATGGAAGCCGTGCGCAGTTTTGATATGGGGATCATCCTGCTGTTCGGCGGCGGCTGCCTTATTGGTCTGGCGCTGTTCTCACGGGTGCTTTCCTGGTTGCTGCGCCGTCACCGTGGCTCAACGCTTCAATTATTGTTAGGTTTCATTGTGGGTTCACTGCCCGTGCTCTGGCCGTGGCGTGAACTGGTGCGTTATCAACTGGGTAGCGATGGCGAAATGATCCCGCTGGAACACCGCTACTTATTGCCCGGTGATTATGCCCAGCTAACGGGCGAATCCGCGCAACTCATTGGTGTAATAGCGTTGATGGCGTTTGGCGCACTACTCGTTGTATTGTTGCACCGGCGTGCCCTAAGACGCTCGCCGCCAACGTCTCCCGAGACCGCCTCCGCTGCTGAAAAGGAGTAGGCTTTGCATGCGTAAGATAGTAATGATGTCCGCACTGGCGCTAGCCGTTGCCGGCTGTGCCAATCAGCAGGGCGGAGGCCCGCAGGTGCGCGACCTAAGCGATGCCCGCGAAGCGGTCGAGCGTTCCCCTGAGTACCGGGTCAAGGAAGGTGACACCCTGTACGGTATCGCCTGGCAGCATAACCTTGATTATCGTGAAGTGGCTGAGCTCAATAATATTGAGCCGCCTTACCGTATCCAGCCCGGACAGACCATCGCCCTGCGTGAGGGAGCTGATGCAACGTCGGCGAGTGCCTCAGCGTCACAGGGTGAAAGCTCAAGTGGAGCGGTGGCGCGAGGCCTTTCGCCGGATGTTGCTACGTCTGCGTCGAGTGATGACCAGCAAGTGGATTGGTTGCTGCCCGACGAGTCGGCGATTGAGCGTAATCAGCGGCTGACGGCTGAGCGAGATGCCGTTGAGGCGTCGCAGGAAGTGGCAGGCGCCGCATCTGACGACAGCCGTGAAGAAGTTGCCACGGCTGAAACCGCTTCCGATGCCGAGCCGGTAACCTCCGAACCCGAACCTGAATCTCAACCAGAACCTGAACAGTCTCAAGACGACGAGCAGACCGAAGTTGCAACAGCATCAGAGCCAGAAGCTGAAACGGCCCCAGAGCAGGCGTCGGTCGAGAATAACGACTCGGCGCCGGACCGGAGCGACCGCACATATACACCGGCCGACACTGTCGATTGGCAGTGGCCAAGTGACGGTGATGTAGTGGGCGAATTTGATCAAGGCGACAGCATCACCGCCGGTATTGATATCGCTGGTGAAAAGGGGCAACCTGTAAGAGCCGCTGGTTCTGGCATTGTGGTATATGCAGGCAGCGGTGTGCGCGGTTACGGCAATCTCATCCTACTCAAACACAACGATGAATTTCTCAGTGCTTATGCACACAACGACAGCCTGAATGTCAGTGAGAACGACGTTGTAGAGGCCGGTGAAGTGATTGCCACCATGGGCGATAGTGACGCGGAAGATGTGAGGCTGCATTTTGAGGTGCGCCGCGAAGGGCAACCACAAGATCCCCTGGAGTTTCTACCGTCACGCTAACCGATATCAGCCATGAGCAGTTGCCACGACCATCGACAGGTAACGGCGTTAACGCTTTGTATAACAACAACGATGGGAAGCCTAGGCGACCCATTTGGTTTTGAAGGGCGGTAGGCGATATTACGGGGGTAAGACGCATGAGTATGCTGGAAAAAGATCTACAGGAAGTAGACCTGAACGCCGTGGAAGAAGCACTTGACGATGGTGAAGATGTTACTGCCGCCGAAGAGGCTTTTGAAAAAGCGTTGGGGCGCGAGGACCGTCAGCATCAAAGTCTTGATGCTACACAGATTTACCTCAATGAAATTGGCTTTTCGCCACTGTTAACGCCCGAAGAAGAAGTCTATTACGGACGCCTGGCCCGCAAAGGCGATCCGCTAGGGCGCTCGCGGATGATTGAGTCCAACTTGCGACTGGTGGTGAAAATTGCCCGTCGCTATCTCAATCGTGGCTTGACCCTGCTTGACCTGATTGAGGAAGGTAATCTGGGGCTGATTCGAGCCGTTGAGAAATTTGACCCCGAACGTGGCTTTCGTTTTTCAACCTACGCCACCTGGTGGATTCGGCAAACGATCGAACGGGCGCTGATGAACCAGACACGCACCATCCGTTTGCCGATCCATGTAGTCAAGGAGCTTAATATTTACTTGCGGGCTGCCCGTGAGTTGACGCAAAAGCTCGACCACGAAGCCACAGCAGAGGAAATCGCTGAGCATCTCGATAAGCCGGTAGGCACGGTGAAAAAGATGCTGGGACTAAACGAACGGGTCTCGTCGGTTGATTACCCCATGGGCGGTGAAAGCGACAAACCCCTTATCGATACGCTATCTGATGAAGAAGACCACGGCCCCGAGGCTTCCCTGGTAGATGGTGATGTCAAGGAACACGTTGACCACTGGCTTGATGAGCTTAATGAGAAGCAGCGCGAGGTGGTGGTGCGGCGTTTTGGTTTGCGCGGCCATGAAGCAGCTACTCTTGAAGAAGTGGGCGCCGAGATCGGATTGACCCGTGAGCGCGTCCGCCAAATTCAGGTCGAAGCGCTCAAGAAGCTACGTAGATCGCTGGAGAAACAAGGGCTGTCACTGGCGTCTATCTTTGAAAGTTAGCGGTCTTTCTTAAGCCATCGTTAATGTCTAAACACCGGGCCATGCGCCCGGTGAGTTTATTTAGCGATAAAGATTAACCCTAATTGGCAAGCAACAAGCGAGAAACCCCATGCGCCCGCTGGTGGCCCATATTGATTTAGACGCGCTGCGTCATAACTATCAGCTGGCGTGTCAGTGCGCGCCACATAGCCGCGCGGTTGCGGTCATCAAGGCAGACGCCTATGGTCACGGCGCGCTTGAGTGCGCACGTGCGTTGGCGGAGGACGCCTCGGCATTTGCCGTGGCGTGCCTGGAAGAAGCAGTGACGCTGCGCGAGGGCGGTATCACCAAGCCGATTATCCTGCTGGAAGGTATCTTTAGCGCCGACGAGCTGGCGCTGGTGGATGACCATCGGCTATGGATGGCGGTGCACAGTGCCTGGCAAGTTGAAGCGCTGCTGGCCTTTTCACCGCGTGAGCCGATTCCTGTCTGGGTGAAGGTGGACTC